>DASSJE010000212.1:0-2606 GCA_035691365.1 Terriglobia bacterium | reverse complement strand
GACAAGAAGTTTGGGTCTCCCACCATCACCAAGGACGGTGTGACCGTTGCCAAGGAAATTGAACTGCCTGATTCCATGGAAAACATGGGAGCACAGATGGTGCGCGAAGTCGCATCCAAGACGTCCGACGTGGCCGGGGACGGCACCACCACGGCGACGGTACTGGCGCAGGCAATCTTCCGCGAAGGCGTCAAGAACGTGGCGGCCGGCGCCAATCCGATGGCCATCAAGCGCGGCATCGAAACCGCCGTCCGAACCATTTGCGGCTACGACGAATCCAAGAAGGACGGTTCCAAAAAGCACATTCAGGGTGAACTTGAAAAGCTCTCGAAGCCGGTTGAGGGTTCGATGATCGCCCAGGTGGGTTCGGTCTCTGCCAACAACGATTACACCATTGGCAGCATCATTGCCGAGGCCATGAAGAAAGTCGGCAAAGACGGCGTGATCACCGTGGAAGAATCCAAGACGATGGAAACGGAACTGGAAGTCGTCGAGGGCATGCAGTTTGACCGCGGCTACCTTTCACCGTATTTTGTCACCGACCCCGAGCGGATGGAATGCGTTCTTGAGAATCCGCTCATCCTCATCCATGAAAAGAAAATCAGCTCGATGAAGGACCTGCTTCCGCTTCTGGAGCAGATTGCCAAGTCGGGCAAACCGCTGGTGATCGTCGCTGAGGAAGTTGAGGGCGAAGCGCTGGCTACCCTGGTGGTCAACAAACTGCGTGGGACCCTGCAGTGCTGCGCAGTGAAGGCGCCGGGCTTCGGGGATCGCCGCAAGGCCATGCTGGAAGACATTGCCATCCTCACCGGCGGCAAGGCCATCACGGAAGATCTGGGCATCAAGCTTGAGAACGTGAAGCTGGAAGACCTGGGCAAAGCCCGCAAGGTGACCATCGACAAGGACAACACCACCATCGTCGAGGGTTCGGGCAGGAGCGAAGCCATCGAAGGGCGCGTGAAGCAGATCCGGGCGCAGATTGAAGAAACCACGTCCGACTACGACCGCGAGAAGCTGCAGGAGCGCCTGGCCAAGCTGGTGGGCGGCGTTGCCCAGATCAAGGTGGGTGCGGCAACTGAAACCGAGATGAAGGAAAAGAAAGCTCGCGTTGAAGACGCCATGCACGCCACCAAGGCTGCCGTCGAGGAAGGCATCGTTCCTGGCGGCGGCGTTGCGCTGGCTCGCAGCATCCACGCCCTCGAAAAGCTCAAGGCCGATGAGGACGAGCAGATCGGCATCAACATCGTGAAGCGGGCGCTCGAAGAGCCGCTGCGCATGATCTCTTCCAACGCCGGCTGGGAAGGCGCCGTGGTGGTGGAAAAGGTGAGAGCCAATTCCAATGCCAACTTCGGCTTCAACGCCCAGACCGAAACCTTCGGCGATCTGGTCGAGGCCGGCGTCATTGACCCGACCAAGGTCACCCGCACTGCTCTCCAGAATGCGGCTTCCATCGCCTCACTGCTGCTCACAACCGAGGCGCTGGTCAGCGAGATTCCGGAGAAGGAAGATAAAGCTCCTGCTGGACCTCCGGGAGGCGGCGGCATGGGCGGCATGTACTAAGGCAAGGCCCTCAACACTGAAAGTGGAAAGTAACAACCAAGGGCGGGGACCAGTTCCCCGCCCTTTTTATTTTCCGCGACGCCGGACTGCTCGTGGTCGTTTATCCGAAGATTTGGTGTTATTACCGACCTTTTTGCTGCTGGAACGGCCGCTCGCAAAACCGAGCATCAAATCCACCAGTTCAACGTATGCCGGAATCACTTCCGGGGCAAAACGCTGGAGCTGGGCAATGTGGCGCTGCAGGGTCGCCCAGTCGCCTCTCACAGCCGGCCCTGTCAAAGACTTCTGTGCGCCCAATTCAGCGAAATTGTGTGCAGTTTCAGAAACAAATCTTCCCAGCATGCGGCGGATGATCTTTTTGGGCACTCCTGCATCAACCAGAAGGCGTTCTGAGCAATCCATCAGCGTCACCACGGTCGGGCACACCAGAAACGCGCTGAGATGGTAGAGCGGTTTGTATTCCGGCGCAATCGTGAACGATTTCCCATCGAGCGCCTTCACCCAACGGCGCGCAATGGCAACGGCCTTCCGGTCTCCCTCCACAGCCCAGTAACAGCGCGTCAGGTTTCGAACGCCCGCCCCCGGGCTGGGAACAGTCTGATAGGGGTGAAGCGAGCCAATGGCGGCGCCGCGCTTCTTAAACGGGTCAAGGATTGATGCCGGCAGCGAGCCGCAGGTATGCAGAATAACCCTCCCGGTCCAGTGGCTGCGCAAGCTCGCAACTCTCCGCGCCACAGGGCTTATCGCAGCGTCTGAAGTGGTAATCAGAAAGATGCCAGCGTCGCCAAGCCGCCGGTCCTTCAAACCAATCGCCTTGCCACCGATGAACCGGGCGGCCTTCCTGGCGCGTGAAAGTTGCCGCGCCGCAACAAGCCTGACCGGCTCGCCGGCGCGGAAAAGCAACTTGCCCATCGCCTGCCCCAGCCTGCCCGGCCCCACTATTGCAACCGTTGGTTCCTGCCGCGCCCGCTTCGATTTGCCCCTCATAAAGTTTTTGTCATAGGCCGTCACGCCGGAGGCTGGCGCGGCTCCGCACGTAAAGTGGT
>DASSJE010000211.1:0-2370 GCA_035691365.1 Terriglobia bacterium | reverse complement strand
TTGCCGAGGAGATCGTCGCCGGCATCGGCCCCATCGAAGGGTTCAAGGGCCTGGAAGTGGCAGGAGCGGGCTACATAAACGCCCGGGTGGACCGGGCGCAGTTGGCGCGAGCGCTGGCGGAAGGGAAGGGACTCGAGCCCGGGCCCCAGCCGGGCAAGATTCTGGTCGAGCATACCAGCATCAACCCCAACAAGGCGGCGCACATCGGCCATCTGCGCAACGCTATCCTGGGCGATACCTTCGTCCGCCTCCTCCGTGCCGCCGGCAATTCCGTGGACATCCAGAACTACATTGACAACACCGGCGTTCAGGTCGCCGACGTGGTCGTGGGCTTCACTCAGCTGGAGAAGAAGTCCAAAGCCGAGGTCAAGGCCCTCATTGCCGCCCCCAAGCCGCGCTTCGACTACTACTGCTGGGACCTCTACGCCCGCGTCTCGCATTGGTACGAGCAGGACAAGAAAAATTTGGAAGCTCGCGGCAAGGCGCTGCATGCCATCGAGCAGGGCGGCAACGACCTTGCGGAGATGGCCGAACTCATCTCCGCCGCCATCATCAAGCTGCACCTGAAAACCATGGAGCGGCTGGAGATTGAGTACGACTTCCTGCCCCGCGAGAGCGAAATCCTGCGCCTGCATTTCTGGGAAGCGGCGTTCCAGAAGCTTAAAGAGCACGGCGTGCTCTACTACGAAACTCAGGGCAAGAACGCCGGGTGCTGGGTGATGAAGCGGGCTGGCAAGTCGGACGGCGAGATAGATCCTAAGCAGCTTCAGATAGATACCTACATTGCGCCTGGGGAGTCGCAAGCCCACTCCGGGGTTCGGATCACGCACATTCCCACCGGCATGGTGGTGGATTGCAAAGAGGAAAAATCGCAAAGCGCCAATCGCGAGAAAGCCTTGCGCCTGCTGCGCGCCCGCCTTTCGGAGATGGAGGGCGCCCAGCCCGACGAAGACACCAAAGTCATTGTGCGCTCCAACGGCACCGTGGGTTACGTGGGCAAGGACATCGCTTACCACCTGTGGAAGTTCGGACTGCTGGGGCGCGACTTCGGCTACCAGCGCTTCTATCGCTATCCCAACCAGCACGAGTGCTGGGTGTCCACCGACTACGACCACAATGAGTCCGGCCACCCGCACTTTGGCGATGTGAGCGCCATTTACAACGTGATTGACGCGCGCCAGGCCGAAGCCCAGAACACGGTGGTGGAGGCGCTGCGCGGCATGGGCTACACCGCCCAGGCGGACCACTACACTCACTTTTCCTACGAGATGGTGGCGCTCACTCCGCGCTGCGCCCAGGAGCTCGGCTACACGCTTTCCGAGGATGAGTGGGGCAAGGCTTACATCGAAGTTTCCGGCCGCCGCGGCTTCGGGGTGAAGGCCGACGACCTGATGGACGCGCTCCTCGCCTCGGCGCGCAAGGAAGTGGACACGCGCCATCCCGACTTGAGCGGCGAAGAGCGCCACACCATCGCCCGCCAGATCGCCATGGGCGCGCTGCGCTACTTCATGCTCAAGTTCACCAAAAATTCCGTGATTGCCTTCGATTTCAAGGACGCGCTCAGCTTCGAGGGCGATACCGGACCCTACGCGCAATACGCGGTCGTCCGCGCCAGCAACATCTTCCGCAAGGCCGGCCTGGAACCGGAACAGCTGAAGCCTGCTGAAGTAGACTTCGCCAAATATCTGGAAGGCGAGCCGGGCAACGAAATCTGGGAGCTGTGGCTGACCGCGGCGAAAACGTCGTTGATTGTCGAGCAGTGCATCGCCACCACTGAGCCCGCTTATGCTGCTAAGCATGCTTTTCAGCTGGCGCAGCTTTTCAACAACTTCTACCACCGCCACCGCGTCATCGGCGAGCCGGATGAGGGCCGGCAGAAATTCCTTTTTGCCACCGCCGCCGTGGTGCGCCGCGAGCTCAGCCGCGTGCTCGCCATGATGGGCATCAGCGTGCCGCCCGCCATGTAACCCCTGCCACAGAGCCGCAGAGGCGCGGAGCAGCCACTGGCATCCTTTTCGGACCCCACGCAGCACTCGCATTTCCATTTCCGATGCTCTAATACCAGTATGGAATATTTGAGGCCTATTCTGTGCATCTGGCGCCCGCCTATTTGTGTTCTGAATTCAGGCGTTTGCGTCCCGCCCGAGCCGAATGGGGCTTGACAGCGGAGATGCCCATGCTTTGCACAATCCGCGAAGGATGGGCTTCCGCGAAAAACCCTACCTGTCATGTTGAGCGAGGGCGCACGCCCGAGCCGAAACACCCCCGCGCTGGTGGACCCGTTGAGCGATTCAAGGGAGTTTCTACCGACAACTTATAGATTTTCTACCCGGCGCTTGTCTGCGATTGTGTCATCCTGAGCGCAGCAGA
>DASSJE010000210.1:0-12058 GCA_035691365.1 Terriglobia bacterium | reverse complement strand
TTGACACTTTGCGTGCAGACCGGTTGAGTTGCTACGGCTATCGCGGTCATGCGACCCCCCATATCGACGCCATCGCGAAAGATGGAACCTTGTTTTCGGCCATCGACTCACAGGTTCCACTCACTCTTCCTTCCCATACGTCGTTGCTGACCTCCACGTATCCGTTTTCAAACGGCGTTGAGGACAACGGCGAGGAAGTCCCGGCCCATACTGTGACTTTGGCCAGCGTCCTGAAGGCGCACGGTTACAATACAGCTGCCTTTGTCGGCGGTTTCGTTTTGGACCGCCGCTTTGGCTTGAACCAGGGTTTTGATCTTTACGATAGCCGGTTCGATCTTCACAAGGCAGGTGGGACGGACGCCGGGGACATCAAACGGCTTGGCGGCGAAGTGGTTGATTCCGCAATCCAATGGATGCAGAAAAATAATGAGGCCCCCTTTTTTGTATTCCTTCACCTGTACGATTTGCACAGTCCCTACAACCTTCCGCCCCTATATCGCTCTCGCTTCGGAACAGGGTATGAAGCGGAACTTCAGTACGTGGACGTGGAAATAGGGGGCCTTTGGAACTTTCTCTCTCAGAATGGTCTTCTGAAGAACACCCTGGTGGTTTTCACAGCAGACCACGGAGAAGGCCTGGGGCAACACGGAGAAAGCACTCACGGTTACTTCATCTATCAAAGTACGCTTTGGGTCCCGCTCATCTTCCACTGGCCCGCGGAGCACGAACATTCTTTTCCTGCACGGCTGAATGCGCCCGCCGGACTCGTCGACGTGGCGCCGACCATATTGCAGTTTCTGGGGATTTCATCCCCGCCGCAATTCCAAGGGAAAAGTCTGCTGGGCTGGCTGTACAGCGGAAAACCGCAGGCCGATCGCGAGATCTTCAGCGAGAGCCTGTATGCCCATCGTCATTTCGGCTGCAGCGGGCTGCAGAGCCTGCGACTAGGACAGTACAAGTACACGGACGCGCCAAAGCCGGAGTTCTACGATCTTCAAAAGGACCCGGGGGAACTTCATAATCTCTATTTGCAGAAGCGCTCACTGGCGCTGGCTTATCGGGAGCGTCTGCGCGACCTGGTGGCGAGATTCAAGAAAGGACACGCCGCTTCAAACCGCGCGTTAAACCCGGAGGCGCTGGCTCGCCTCAGTTCTCTCGGATACGCAAGTGTCAGCTCACCCCATTCCGGGCCAATTGCGGTCGGGGCCGACCCCAAGGACCGGATCCGGGCATACGAAGAATACGGTCGTGCCGTCGAACTGGTGAGCGAGGGCCGCCTCCAACAATCCAACGCCCAGCTTGAACAGTTGCTCGCCGCGTACCCCCATCTTACAGACTTGCGAACCAGCCTGGGATGGAACTACCAGAAAATAGACAACCACGCTGCTGCCGCGAAAGAATTCAAACTGGTTCTTAAGGAAGACCCGCTCAATATCATCGCGCATTATGATTTGGGAGTCAGCTATTTCAGATTGAATCAGCTTCAGGACGCAGTCAAAGAACTTCAGGCTACTCTGGCCATCGCTCCATACTATACACAGGCGGAAAACCTGCTTGGGACGATTCTGTTGCAGGAAGGCAAATATGACGAGGCAGCGCAACACTTCCATAACATTCTTAAGACAGCTCCTGACGATTACGGGGCAAATTACGACCTTGGCGCCCTTGCGATACTCAACCAGCAGTGGGAGCAGGCTTATCAACACTTGCAAGCTGCCCTCCGCGTTGAGCCGAAGAATCCCGCTGCTCATAACACGATGGGAAGTTATTACCTGCGTCGGGGAGACTTGACTAGCGCGCAAGAGGAGTTCGCGCAGTCCATTCAGCTTGATCCCAATTTCGCAAGAGCACACTTCAATCTCGGATTGGTGTTCCTCAGACAAAAGCAGAACGAGAAGGCTTCCAGCGAATTTCAGCGAGCTTTGTCAATTGATCCCAATTTACAAAGGGCGCGCGATGAACTGAATCGTCTCAAATCATCTCAACCATAGGCCCGTAGCCAATTCGCTCCAGCGGCCGCCATAATTCCCTGCCCGTTCACGCACCCGGGCGCGCAATTCTGATGCGAAGAACAGTTCAGCGCGAGCTGGCATTTCACGCTTTACAATACGAAAGAGAATTGAGTATAAGTAGCCATCGAAAGATTCGATGAGTTGCGCCGGAGTTGATGTCGGGAGGACAGTTTGCCCAGTTCGATTACCGATCCTTTTCTGGAAGACATTTCACAATGGAATCTGCTTGACGTTAATGCGCGCGTCGGGCCCTCGGGTATCCATGGCGAGCTGGCGTTGGAAGCGGACGACTTGCTTGAGGAAATGAATCGCTTCTCGATACGGGAAGCGGTCGTATCGCATTGGACGGCGGAAGAGTACGATGCCAGAAAAGGAAACGAGGCGCTGCAGCGCGATCTCAGGCCGGGCCTGATAGCGGCTTGGGCGGCGCTGCCGGACCCGCTATCGGTTGAAGACCTGGCCGCGCGCCGGCCGCGCGCCGTGCGACTGACACCCGGCATCAACCAGCATAATTATTCAATGGAGCAGTGGTGCGTGGGCCCGCTCTGTGAATATCTGGCAGAGCATTCCGTGGTCACGCTGATTGCCCGGGGCGACATCGGCTGGGGGCAACTGGCCTCGCTGCTGGAAGATTTCCCCCGCCTGGTTTTGGTGCTGCTGGACGCGGGCTATCGCGCGGACCGTTATTTGTTCCCTCTACTGAAGCGTTTTCCGAATTTGTATTTTGACAGCGCAACCTATCTTGCCCATCGGCAGCTCGAAGCGCATGTGGAGCAACACGGGCCGGAACGGATCCTGTTTGGCACGCGTTTGCCGCTCTACACGCCGGCAGCGGCCCTTGGAGTGCTGGCCAGCGCCCGCATCCCCGAGGAATCGCGGAAGGCCATTGCCGGCGGCAACCTTCGGCGGCTGCTCACGAATTGCCGCAACCAGCCAGGAGAAACACCAGAGTGAAATCAATCGCCATATGGGACTGCCACGGGCATCTCGGGACGCACGTCGATTTCCCCGCTTACAAGTGCGACGCTGAATCGATGCTGGCAGTCATGGACCACCTGAATATCGAGCGGCTGGCAGTGACGTCGACGCTCGCCTGCTACAACGACTGCCCGCGTGGGAATGCGGAAGTCGATCAACTGCTGAAGCGCCATTCGGACCGCTTCCTGGGTTACATTACTGTGAATCCCAACCCTCCCGGACAGGCCATCGAGGAACTGAAGCGTTGGGCGCATTTTCATCAGCCGCCTCTCATCAAGTTGCATCCCGCATTACATCATTATCCTGTCAACGGGCCGAACTATCGGCAAATCTGGGAGTACGCAAACGCAACCCGCGCTGTTGTGCTGGTGCACACGTGGGATTCAGATCCCGATTGCGGCCCGCTGCTGTTCCCCGCCCTGGCCAGGGAATATCCACAGGCAAAAATACTTTTGGGGCATTCCGGGGTTACGTGGCGAGGGTACAATCAGGCCATTGAAGCTGCCCTGCAGGCTCCAAACCTTTACCTGGATCTTTCAGGCTCGCAAAGGCATCGGCTCGTTGTGGAACGCTGTGTCGCTCAACTGGGGCCGGAGCGAATCCTGTTCGGTTCTGACATGCCGTACCTTGAAGCGTCCATGGCCCTGGCGCACGTCTTAACGTCCCGGATTGACGACACGGCAAAAGAGCTTATTCTGCGCGAGAACTTTTTGCGAATCATTGTAAAGTAGAAAAGGTGCTTCTGAAGATCACTGTTTGCGGCGGGGACCGGGGCGAAACAGATTTTTCAAGCTCTTTCTGAGCGAAGCAGGCAAAGTTCAGATCCAAAACTTCAGCCACGGGTGCTGCAGGATCGAGTCAGGAGGAATGGAGAGAAGATGGAACGAGTGCGCATTGGCGTTATCGGTCTGGGCACGATGGGCCGGCATTATGTAAAAATTTATTCCGATCACCCGCTTGCCGAGGTTGCCGCCGTGAGCGCGCTTCGGGAAGAGCAAGTCGCTGAAATCCGCGCATCGTACAACGTGGATGGTTATACCGACTACCGGCGGATGCTTGACCGGAACGATCTGGATGCCGTGGTCGTTGCCACGCCGGATGACTGCCACTTTGCACCGGCCCGCGACGCTCTCGAATCCGGCCGGCACGTATTGGTTGAGAAGCCCTTCACCACGCTTACGAGCGAAGCCGACAGCCTGGTCCGGATTTCCCGGCGAGTGAACAGGAAAATCCAGGTGGCCTTCAACCATCGCTGGCTTCCCTCGTACCATCAGGCCAAGGTCTCTATTGCGGCGGGTGAGATCGGAACACCTCTCATGGGATACGCGCGGAAGAACGATACGATCTTCGTTTCAACCGAGCTTTTGAAGTGGGCGGGCAACACCACCTCCGCCTGGTTTCTCTCTTCACACGATATCGACCTGATGCAGTGGTGGTTTGCAAGCGAGCCGGTAGAAGCCCGCGCCTGGGGATGCAAGCAGGTCCTGGTTGAGCGCGGAATTCCCACTTACGACCTTATCCAAGGTCAGGTGAAATTTGCTTCCGGGGCGTTTGCCACCTTCGAGTCAGGGTGGATTTATCCCAACACTTTTCCTTCAATCGTTGACTCGTTCATGGAAGTTATTGGCACGGCAGGCCATCTCCACCTTGACAGGAAATGTGAATCCATCGAAATGAGCACTCAGGAGAAATTTTCTTATCCCAAAGTTTTCCTTAACAACAAGACTTTCGGCCGCATGAGAGGCGCCTTCCCTTCATGCCTCGAAGACTTCCTGTATGCAATCCTGAACGGCACCGTCCCTCACGTCACCGGCATCGATGGCCGGCAGGTGACGGCTACACTGGAGGCGATCCACCGGTCGCTTGACACGGGGAAAACCGAGCCCGTTGCGCAACTGCCGGCCGACCTTTAAATGGATCCTCCGCAAGGTTGATTCTGCCTTCGCTTCTGACAAGCCGCCAATAAGAGCGGATGCAAAACAATGCTGATGAGACTCTCCGGGCCGCGCTTCCCGAATTTGTTTCAATTTGGAGGATCTTGAGCGGCTTCACCAGGATCGAGACCTTTATGAATCGTCGTGATCTTCTTCAGGGGTTGGTGGCAGCGGCCGCTGCAATTCCGGCGGGCGTTTTGCGTGCTGGATCAGATGGCCCGCCCTTGGAGCTTGAAGTCATTGTTTCTTCTATCGAAGACGCGCTCGCTGCCTATCACGGCGGGGCGAGCCGCATGGCAATCGAGATGCAGCTTGGCCAGGGAGGACTAACGCCTCCGTTGCCGTTGGTGAACGACATCCTGCGCAGGGCGCCGCTGGCCGCGCGAGTGATGTTGCGCCTGGATGTCAGGTTCCAGCTCGACTTTTCGTTGAGGGGCAGGCAACAGCTCGAGGAACTGAAATCTCATGCGCACGCGCTCGCCCGGTTGAATATTGATGGATTCCTGACGGGCTACAGCCGGGACGGCGTTCTGGATTTAAAGACTTTGGGCGATATTATCGGCGCAGCTCCCGCCACGCACTACACGATACATAATGTGATCGAATTCACCAAAGAGCCTCTGGCGGCCTTGCGTTCGCTTCGCAAATTCCCCCAGATCGACCGGGCCATGGTGACTTGCGGCCGGGGCAGCCTCGCCGAGCGGATGCGCCGGATCCCGGAATGCGAAGCGGCGCTCGGTCCAAATCGCCGGATCGTCCTCGGGGGCCTGGGGCTTGACATGTTGTCTACTCTTCGTCGCCAGACGAATATCCGCACCTTCCACCTTGGGACGGCAGTCCGCACGCCCCAAACGGCTTCCGGTATGGTTGACAGGGCCAAGGTCCAGGCGGCCCATAACCTGATATTTTCGTGAAAACCCGGCCGGCAAACCCGGAGGATATACTCACGCCTTACGTTCTGCTTGTCAGAATGATCCTGTCCCCCGCTTTTCCCGCCTTTTTATAATTCTGCTTGACAGCACTACATAAATTTTAGTAAAGAAGTTTCGGCAGTTTTTTGGGATCATTCTTCTACGTAGATTATCCCATCCGGCTGGGGCTTGGGTCAAACACCCTAAACAATGGGGATTCAGGAGGAAAACGGCCATGAGAGCCTTTTACGAGAAATGGATGCGCCTGGGCGTCGTGATCATTGGGTTGTTAACGGGCGGCCTCCTCTACGGGCAGATTATCTCGAGCACGATTGTGGGGCAGGTCAATGACAGTTCCGGCGCCGTGGTGCCGAATGCCACTATCACGGTAATCAACCAGGGAACCGGAATGTCTGTCACGTCTGTGACGGATTCGGCCGGCACGTATTCCGTTCCGAACCTCCAGGCGGGAGTCTACACAGTTACGGCAACCAAAACTGGATTCAAGACCTTTCGCAGCACAGGAATCAACGTTCTGTCAGCGCAATCCGTGCGCGTCGACGTCAGGCTTCAGATCGGCGCAGCGCATCAGGTGGTGAGCGTGTCAGGAACGGCGCCACTGGTGAATACGGAATCGGCCACCGTTGGAGGCTCGATCACAACACGCCAGATTTCAGACTTGCCTTTTGCCCTGCAAAACATAGACGGCCTGATGAACCTTGTTCCCGGCGCCCAGATATCCTGGGGCTGGTCAAGCCCTCAGACCGGCGGAGGAACGCATTGGGGCTCGTTCAATTTCACGATGAATGGCGTGCAGGCCAACGATCCCGGCAACGGGGCTGCAGCATATTCTTACGGCCTGGGTTCGGTGAGCTTGCCGGCGATCGGCTCCTTTCAAGAATTCAAAGTGGATGCGGTCAACACTAATGCCGAATACAAGCAACTTGGCACGGTGACGATGGTGACCAAAGCCGGCACGAACCAATTCCATGGGGAAGTTTACGAATACAATCAGAACAAGTCGCTTACCGCCAACACATTTCAGAACAACGCCCTAGCGAGGCCGCGTTCTCCCTTTGTGCGCAACCAGTTCGGAGCTGATGTGGGCGGCCCCATCTGGCGGAACAAGACCTTTTTCTTCGCTGATTACTCGGGAATGCGAAATCGCTTCTACAGCCAGGATTCGCTGGTCTTTCCTTCGATGGCCATGCGCCAGGGAGATTTCTCTGCCCTTTGCGGTGCTTTCGACGGCAGCGGCGTCTGCACGGACCCCAGCGGCACCCAACTGTACAACCCGCAAACGGGCCAGCCTTTTGCCAACAACATGATTCCTGGTAGCATGATCGCCGGCCAGGCCAAGACCTTGCTCACATTCCTGCCCCCACCGGACATTGCTAACACGGCCGGGCTGCCTGATGGTTCTCCCAATTATTTCGGCCTGGTTTCGACCGCCCAGGACGTAAATTCCGCCGACCTCAGAGTTGACTTTCAGCTTTCCGACCGGGACAGCCTGTATGGAATATACAGCCGCAATGTGGGCGACCCCTGGGAATGGCCGCTTGGCTACCCGTCCACTTACGGGAATGCGTCAAATTTTGGTTACAAGACGTTTAATTACACTTTGGTTGAAACCCACACGTTCAGTCCAAGCATGGTGAACGAGCTTCGCGTCGCGTACTTTAATCATCCTGGAATCCGCAGCGGCGTGAATCTCGGCTTTGATCCCCGCTCTCTCTTTCCCGGGCTGACTGCCAGCCCCAACCGCGGTCTCCCGACCATGACCATTTCCGGCTACACGGGCATGTTTCACGATTACGGGAAGGGTTACTACGGCCAGGAGCCCGATCTGGAGTATACGGACAACTTTACCTACGTGAAAGGAAAGCACACATTCAAATTCGGCGCCGACGAAACAGGTTACAAGAACTACGGCCCCAACCCGAATGCGCCGCTCGGCACCTTTACCTTTAACGGGCAGTGGACGGGCAATAAAGGTTGGCCCGGGCAGCCCCAGTCGGTGGGCAACGCGTTTGCCGATTTCCTCCTGGGGGATGTCAACCAGTCGACAACCGGCACGGCAGGGGTTTTTGAGGGCGTATACTCTTCTCGAGAATGGGACTTTTACGCCCAGGACACCTGGCAGGCTTCTCCGAAACTGACCTTGTACTACGGCGTGCGTTATCAGTATCAGCGCCCCTGGAAGTGGCAGGACGGTTACTCCACATATTTCGATTTCAACACCAACAAGCTGGCACTTCCTCAAAATTCCAACACGCCGACCTTGCCGCCTTTCGGCGCCTCATCGGTCCTGTTTAATGCCTATCCCTTCACGACCACGCAAGCCCTCGGCCTGCCTGCGTTCTATATGGAATCAGACACAAATAACTGGGGACCCAGGTTCGGGATTGCATGGCGGCCGTTCGGCGGCACCCGGACCGTTTTCCGCGGCGGTTATGGCGTTTACTACAACTTTGTGCCGACCTTTGTCGGAGCTCGTGACGACGTTCTCAATCCGCCATGGGAAGGCGGTCTCGGCGGATTCTCCGGACTTAACTATGACACACAGCTTCCCGGCAACCCGACCTCGCCGTTTCTTCCTGACATCACTTTCGCTGATCCCTTTCCGGCCGCCCTCCAGGTTGCGGGCGGAGCGGCGCCGCATCCGACAATCTTTTCGATGCAGCGCGACTTCAAGAATGCTGTTGTCCAGCAGTGGAACGTGACAGGCGAGCACCAGTTCGCGTCCAACTGGATGGCCCGCGTTTCTTATGTGGGAAGCCAGACTCATCACCTGCAGTGGTTCTTTGGCGATGTCAATGTGCCTTTGAAACAGACGCCCAACGAATCCATTCAGAATCAAAGGCCGCTGCAGCCCTGGGCCAATTTTGACGCCACGCGAAGCGGAG
This sequence comes from Terriglobia bacterium, assembly GCA_035691365.1. Lineage (GTDB taxonomy): Bacteria > Acidobacteriota > Terriglobia > UBA7540 > UBA7540 > SCRD01. Next base: position 3,317 of record DASSJE010000210.1, on the reverse strand, counting down.
GAAAACAAAACTTCGCGCAACTCCAGGTGGAATTGAACAAACGCTTTTCAAGTGGCTTCATGGTGCAGGCCAATTACCAATGGACCCGCAGCCTGGATAATGTCGATCTCAGTGGAGGCCCTCAGAACTGGCACTTCCCCAATCTTGATTACGGCAACACGCCATATGTTCGCCGGCATCAGATCGTCCTCGACTACATCTATGAACTCCCCTTCGGTTCCGGCCGGCAATGGCTGAGCGGGCTGCATGGAGTCGGGCAAGCGGTGCTGGGCGGGTGGGAACTTTCCGGCATCACCAGCTACGGTACCGGATTGCCCTTTTCGGTGAACTTCTCGGTTCCATCCGGCTATCTTGGCTGGTGGGGAGGCCGGGCGGACCGCGTTTCCGGGTCCTCGCTCTATTCGGGCCAGCAATCAGGCCACGATATCTTCAGCGGCGTGCAATGGTTTAACACCGGCGCCTTCGCACCGCCACAACCGTGGGCGTGGGGCAATTCCTCTCGCGATTCCGTTTTCGGCCCGGGTTTCTGGGACTGGGATATGAGTCTTCTGAAGAACTTTAAGATCACGGAGCGCGTGGGACTGCAATTCCGAGGCGACTTCCTTGACGCCTTCAACCATTTCAATCTCGGCAATCCCGGCAGTACGATTGCCGACACCAGGGACGGTGGCACCGCAGTCGCCAGCGCCGGGAAAATCACAACTGGAAGCGGCAACCGGATTATTCAGGTGGGAGCAAAGCTGACCTTCTAGGCCTGGTGTTTTTTGAAGACGTGGCCGGAATATCAGGGCGCACGCCGCGGGCCTCGCAGGGCCGCGAGGCGAACGGCCTGAAGGGTAAACCACAAAAGCCGGCCTTTGACGGAAACAACGAATGAAGGAACCTGCCGGCCACCCGGCACGGGCAGGTTCCTTCGCGCTCCGGCCTGCAGCAGAAAGCAATCCGGAGCTTCGGAGCGGGCACAGAGGAAACGCCTTTTGCTTCATTCGCAGTCCGCTTTCCCGGCGGAAGGCGGAGTCTGCTCAACCGGCTTGCAGCGCAGAGCACAAATCCAGACGCGACACCTTCAGGGAAGCGTGGTTCAGCATTGCGGCACTTTATAATTATTCTTTTTCTGTACGGCATTTTCGCGGCAACTTCCAGCTACATTTTTGCCGGGCAGGCGTCCCTTCCGAAACGGGACATCAACTGGCACGCGATGGGTTCCACGCCCTGCATCTGGTCGCCGCCGGTGGCGGGCTCGAATGGTGCAATCGACTCCGCTGCCACGATTCGAATCCTGAAGCAGCTTGGCGCGGGTTGCTATGCCGCGCTGATCTGGCGGGAACGCGAAAATGGTCCAAAGCCGTTTGACTGGGAAAGTTTTAAGCAATTCGTCGACGCGGCGCAGCCTGCCGGAATAAACGTCTGGGCCGTTCTGATCCCGCCCAGCGAGGGTGGCGATTCCCCTCCCTTCAACCACGACTACGTGCGCTGGATGCAGGAGCTCGCCCGGCTTTCGCTGCATTATCCCAACTTGAAAGGGGTGAACATTGACGATTATGTCTCCGGGATCAGCAAAAATACGTTCACGCCGGCTTACACGTGTGAAATCTACCGGGCCAAGCAGGCCATCAATCCCAGGCTCCAGTTCGTGCCTACCATCTATGACCTGACCCGTCCGCTGGCTGAGAAATATGGCGCATGCGTTGACGGCGTCTGGCTGTGGTGGACCAATCTCGACACCGCCGCGGGCCTCGAGAGCTGGCTTGAAAACACCCGGCTGGCGGTCGATGGACGATTTCCCATTTATAGCGGCATTTACGCAAATGAAACCTCCTGGCACCGTGCGGCGGCGCCAAAGCCTGCAGTCCTGCAACGAAGCGTTGAAACAGCTTGCCGTAACGCCAGCGGCGCGATTATCTGGCAAATGCCACTGAGTCCGCCGAATTCACTGCTCCAGGTTGCGCGTACTTTCGGCGCAGGCGGCTCATCGCCGGTGGCGGGACGATGCGGGACGTTTGTTCACGAGCCTGGCCGCTAGCGTGGTGCGTCAGACACTTTGTGACTTTTGGCGGAGCCCATGGAGTGCGGCAGCAGAGCTGCCGCCATGGAACAAGGGAAAGGCGGCAGGCGGCCCTGCCACACTCGAGAGCGGGAGCAACGGGTAGCTCCGGGCTTGAGACCATCGGGCGTTTGATGGAACGAGGACAAAAGCTTGTGGCACGGGCGTCTCGGCCGTGAAGATTTGATACCACATGGGCAAGATGCCCATGCCACGCATGCTCGCACTCATGATGGACAGACCGCAGGCTTTGGAGTGCGGCAGCAGAGCTGCCGCCATAGAACAAGGGAAAGGCGGCAGGCGGCCCTGCTGCACTCCAAGGCAGTAGCTGGATACTGCACTCCAGGAAGCCCGCTCTGAGGGGTGACGAGCTGGAGGGTCTGATACGCTGTGCCGCTTAACCGCACATTGGAGGGAATACTGTGATTTCCAGGCGCAACTTTAACGGCCGCCTGTTGACAATGACGGCGGCCGCTATTCTTGGTGAGAACCACATTCTTCCCGCCGCCGCGCCGCAATCCGATTTTGAGCCGGTTCCTCCGGACCTTCCCCTCCCGTCAACTTCTACAGCAACCTCGGAGTGGATTCGCGAGGCGCGGGTCCTTCAGCCCTGGGGCAAAACGCAGTATCTGGCTTTTGCGAATGTCGGAGGCCGGCCTGAAAGGCTGAAGAACCGCTTCGGCTTCAACGTCCTGATGGCGATGCCCGTCCCGGCCCACAACGCCATCACTCCGGCCGAGTATCGTCTGACGGAAGAGCAGTTCCTCGAGGCTATCCGCGCTTTCCGCCAGGCGGGCTACAAGCTGATGCTCTATTCCAGCATCATGCATTGCGGCCACGCTCCGCGATGGCAATTCGGCAGCATTGAAGCTGAACATCCTGACTGGTCAGAGATCGACGCCGGCGGCAACGCCGTCACTGAATACGGCCACGCGTGGATCTGTCCTAATTCGCCGGGTCTCGAGTACACGCTGCATTACACGGAGGGCCTGGTAAAAACCTATCATCCCGACGCCATCATGCTGGATGACAATGGGTATTACCACACGAAAGAAGGCGGCTGGGCGTGTTACTGTCGCTACTGCCAGAAAGGCTTTCGCGAGTATGTTGTTGATCGCTGTGGAGAGCATTGGCTGGAAAGCCAGCTCAGCCTGAAGCCGGACGACATCAGAATCCCAACGCAGAAAGGGCCACTCTATGCGCTCTGGCTCCGCTTCCGCAACCGGACCTGGGCGCGCGCCGATGAGGTGTTTCGTAAAGCTTTGCGAGAACT
>DASSJE010000209.1:0-8855 GCA_035691365.1 Terriglobia bacterium | reverse complement strand
GAACCAGTGGCACGGCAGCCTGTTCCACCTCTTCAACGCGGATGAGTTGAACGCACGGCCGGTGTTTCTGGCAAGGCGGCCTCCGGCCACCTTCAACCAGTTCGGCGGCTCGCTGGGAGGGCCGATCAAGCGAAACAAGCTTTTCTTTTTTGCCGACTTCCAGGGGACCCGGCAACGGAATGGAGGCTCCGTGCTCACGACGGTGCCCACGGCGGACGAGCGCGGAGGTAATTTGCAGGCATTGCTGGGGAGCTACATCTGCTCGAACGGATCGGTTTCCGGCACTCCCTGCGGAAGCCCATACATGGTGCCGACAACGGAAGGCGGCTCCATAGCGGCACGGGCCGGAATGATTTTTGATCCTTCCACTGGAAATCCGGATGGCACTGGCCGGGAAGCTATCACTACCGGTGGCCAGCCCAATATCATCCCCGTCCCTCAGCCGATAACCAAGCTCCTGAGCTATCTGCCAAATGCCAATACCGGCCCCGTTGGGCAGATCTTTAACAATTACATCGGCTCGGGTTCTGAAATCTACGATACCAACCAGCCCGACGGCCGTATCGATTACACTATTTCGCCGAAGGCTACGATGTTCGGCAGATACAGCCTGGCGGATTACACCATCGAGGCGCCGGCGGCCTTCGGCGCGGTGGCAGGCGGCCCTGCCATGAACGGGCTGAATTTTGCCGGTCAGTCGCTGGACAGGAACCAAAGTCTTGCTCTCGGGTTTGATTATGTTTTCACGCCTTCGCTGGTGGGAGAATTCCGCTTTGGAGCTTACCGTCAGCGGATTCGCGTGGAGCCCTTTGGCGTGGGCACCCAGCCTGCTTCGGATGCCGGGTTGCCCGGCCTTAACCTGGGAACAACGGAAACCAGCGGAATGCCGGCGTTCTACATCAATGGGAATGGTGGGTTCAATTTTGGATATGCGCTGGGAGTCAATGACTGCAATTGCCCGCTGAAAGAGACCCAAAATCAGTTCGAGTGGATTACGAACTGGACCAAGATGCAGGGCAACCACAACATCAAATGGGGCGGCGAAATTGCCCGCGATCAGCAGCAGCGCCTTCCCAGCGACGAACATCGCTCCGGCGAAATCACCTTTTCGGAATCGGTAACGGGGAATGCCGCGGTGGACGCTTTGGCCAGCGGATTGGCCACGACCGGCGCCGGCTTGGCTTCCTTCATGCTTGGCACGCCCTCGAACTTCGGACGTTATTTTAACGGCATCGGCTATTATCCGGGTCTGCGGCAGACCCGCATCTTCCTTTACGGGGAGGACACCTGGCGTGTCACCCGCAAACTGACGCTGGACCTGGGAGTCCGCTATGAGAATTACCGGCCTCAATCAGCCGCCAAAGCGGGCGGTATGAGCACCTTCGATCCAACGACAGGGCTGGTAAGTGTTGCAGGGGTTGGACCCGTTCCTCTGAACACGGGCGTCCAGCCTTCTAACCTGGGATTCCTTCCTCGTATCGGGGTTGCCTATCAATTACAGAACAATACGGTGATCCGTGCGGGTTATGCCTGGGCTTATACTTCAAGCGCTTTTGGCTCGATCTTTGGGCAGGGCGCGGAGTACAACCCGCCGGGCCTCATTCCGCAGACGGTTTCTCAGGCGAATCCCTATAGTCCGGATTTCAACCTGTTTGCCGGGCCCCCGCTGCCGGCCAATCCGCCCGTCTCCGCGAGCGGCACGTTTCCGCTTCCGAACGGCTTGAACATGTACAACTGGTTCTGGCCGCTCGATGCGTACCGAATACCGCAGGCTTATCTCTGGAATTTTACCGTCCAGCACGAGTTCGGGAACAGTGTTTCCCTGCAGGTAGCTTATGTCGGCAACGTGGGAAGGCACCTGTACGCCAATCCCAACATCAACCAGGCGGTCCCAGGCCCCGGAAGCTTTGACTCGCGCCGGCCGTTTTTCGCCAGCTTCGGCCTGGAGCAGGGGATCTACTACACCTGCAACTGCGACAACAGTAATTACAACTCGCTCCAGGTCACTCTGCAGAAGCATGCTACGCGCAACCTGGACTTTGTGCTCAACTATACTTATTCGAAAACGATGGACAGCTCCGAAGCGGGCGGCGGAGGATTTGACAATAATTACAACTGGGCAGCTTCCTATGGTCCTGCCAGTTGGGACCACACTCATGCCATCACGCTTACCAATGTCTGGGCCATTCCGTACGGTCGCGGCCAGCGGTGGGGCTCATCGAGTGGAGGAGTGGCGCAAATCCTGCTGGGAGGCTGGAACCTCAATGGTGTAACCACCCTGATTTCCGGAGGCCCCTTCTCACCCACGGTCGCCAATACGGCTTCAGTGAATGCCGACTTCAACAACGTTCGGGCCGACAAGATCGGCGACCCCAGCGTCTCAGACCAGAGCGCCGCATTGTGGTTCAATCCTGCAGCTTATACCCCTCCGCAACAGCCTTACCGGGATGGGACAGCTTCCCGAAATTCGCTCCGCGGATCAGCGGCTTACAGTTTTGACCTTTCGCTGGATAAGACGTTCGTCATTGCCGAGGGCAAGACGCTGGAATTCCAGTGGTCAAACTTCAACGCGTTCAACATCGACAATTACGGACTTCCCAACAGCACCATTGATGTGTCGGGCGCCGGGCAAATCACTTCCACCGCGCTCCCAATGCGCCGGATGCAGTTCGGGCTCCATTTCCGGTTCTAGGGTCTGGAGGACTCGCGGCGGGGCCTGACCTGCCGTCCCCCTGTCTATGCTTTTAACCGCGACTCTCGCTGTCGTGCTCTCGGTGGGGAGTGGAGTTTGCACTCCCCCCAAAGCGAGAGGGTCCGAAGAGAACTTTATCCAGCCGGGGGCCCGCAGCAACCTTATTTATAACCAGCAGTTCACGCTCGATGCCTTTGCCCCGCCGGGCGAAGCACGGCCCGCGGCCGTCATCATCCATGGCAGCAAAGGCAACAAGAGCACCTTTGTTGATCAGCTCTTCCCGTTGCTGCGCAAGGCCGGCTACGCCTGGTTCTCAGTAGACTACGGCAGCGAACAGGACGTTCGCGCAGCGCTCGATTACATCCGCTGCCCGGGCCGCTTTAACATTAACAGCCACACGGTGCTGATTGGCGTGGACGCCGGCGCCGCCATTGCGCTGGATCTTGCGCGCAGCGAGCATGTGGATGGGGTCGTCACGCTGGGTGCCAGGCTGCCGCCTGGACAGCAGGCCGATATTCCCCGTGCGACGAAGGTCCTGATGATCCAGGGCACCGGGGACAAGGAAGTCAGCCCGGCGACGATTAAAGATTTTTGCGCGCGCATTCCGCAGTGTTCCTGGTTTCCCGTGGCCGGGGCCATCCATGACTTTGAAAACTGGCATCCCGATCAGTTTTACTGGAAGGAAGAACTCCGGGCCTGGCTGCGTGGGGACCGCCGGGGCCTTTGGAAGGACATCCCCTACTCGCGGCCGGGCGGCCGTCCCTTATTGATGGACGCGTATGTCCCCAGAGGAGGAGGCCCTTTCCCAGCCGTGATTATCGCGCATGGGGGAGGATGGGAAGCAGGCGACAAGATCACTTATGTTTCGCCGGTTTTTGCCCCGCTGGCGCGGGCTGGTTTTGCATGGTTTTCCATCGACTACCGTCTCACTCCTTATTTTCACATTCCTGATCAGCTTGAAGACATCCGCAACGCGGTCCGTTTTGTGCGACAACACGCGGAGTGGTTTCACATTGATCCGAACCGCATTGCGTTGCTGGGCGAATCGGCCAGCGGACATCTTGTAGCGCAGCTCGTTTCCATGCCCTGCCCCGGCTGCAAGGTCCAGGCCGTTGTGTCATTTTATGGCGTGTACAACTTCGAGCGATGGAAGAAGGAGCCGGATTTCGAGCGCATGTTCCACCGCATGTTTGCAAGCCCGGATGATTCGACGCTGCGGGAATATTCTCCGTTGTTTCACGCCGGCCCAAACCTTCCGCCCATGCTGATCATTCAGGGCACCGGCGATGAGCTTTATCCCGGGACGGAGGAATATATCAGGCGTCTCGATCAGGTTCATGCTCGCCACAAGGTGATCCTGCTCTCAAAAGCCCCGCACGGCATGGAAAACTGGGAGGGGCATCCGGAATGGACGGTTTATAAGAAAGAGATGGTTGACTGGCTGGAGAAGGTTTTGGCGCCCGGTCAACCATAGATTCATCAACAAGGGGGAACGGATGAAGGGTCAGCAAAGGTTTTCGGCCATTATTTTCGGCGTCGCAGCTCTGATTTCGGCTGCACTACTTCTGGCTCCACAGCATTCGATGGCTGCCGGCGCGGGAGGGCATGCATCGGCGGAAGCGGGAGAAATCAAGGAAGCACCGCCAAGCCTGCCACCGGACGCGCGCTTCAAAGCAGACATCCTGGTGATCGTGGCGCACCCGGATGACGAAACGGAAATTGGCAGCTATCTCGCGCGTGCGGTCTTTGATGAGCACAAGCGCGTGGCTGCAATTTACGGGACTCCCGGCAACGGCGGCGGCGATTCGGTCAGCAACGCGCAGGCGGCCTCGCTGGGCGATATCCGCATGATTGAGGCGCGCGAGGCGCTTGCCTATTACGGTGTGATGCATGTCTGGTTTCTGGGCGGGACTGACACGCCCGGGCAGGACGTTCTGCGCTCGCTTGAAACCTGGAACCACGCCAGGGCGCTTTGGGAAGCCGTGCGCCTGGTGCGGTTGACGCGGCCGGAAGTGGTTCTGACCTGGCTGCCCGACTACGTGGCGGGAGAAAATCATGGCGACCATCAGGCTGCCGGCGTGATTGCCACTGAGGCTTTCGACATGGCGGGCGATCCGTCTGTTTTCCCGGAGCAGCTTGCGGCGCCGCGCAATCGGACCGGCATCGGCAACCTGACGGAAGGGCTGCACCCCTGGCAGCCCAAGAAAATCTATTATTTCAGCGACGCTGTCAACCAGGATTTTATGAATGGCCAGGAGCCGGAGTACAAAACAACCGAAATCTCTCCGAGCAAGCACCTGCCCTATTACAAGCTCGCCGCCGAGGAGATGTCGCGGCATTTGACGCAGGGCGACACTGGCCAGATGGCCACGCATGCGATTGAAACAGGTGACTACACTTATTTTAAGCAGCCGGAGCGGATGATATTGGGCAAATCGCTCGTCCAATGCAGCACCACGGGCGACGTCTTTCAGGGCGTCACTCCCGGAGCCATTCCCTTTGCTCCTGTGCATGGCTATCAACCGCGGGCGCGCCATGGAATCTCCATCGAGTTGGGCGGCCCTTGGGCCTTCTACCGCGTTTTCTGGCGCGTTCACAATCTGGATCATCTGGCGGACCTGATCAAGACTCCCCAGGTTGCGGTGGCTGATTCGGCAGATGTTCATGTCCCCATCCTGATCCATAACGATACCGGGCAGCCCGTGCAGGTGACCCTGACCTCCACCATTCCTGCAGGCTGGAAGGAAGTACAGGGGACCGCGCGATATCCGGTGAGGCCGCACGAGAGTTACCCGGCGAAAGCGCTTTACGTCGCTTCTTCCACGGAGAAGCCGGAGTGGCAAACCCTCACCTGGAAGGCCGAATCGAACGGGCAGACAGTTGGAACGCTCACCTTGCGCGTCCTTACGGACACGCCGGGGCTTCCGCAGTAGTCTAGTGGCTGTCGCCGCGCCGGCGTTTCCGGGTTTTTGTGTGCTCGTACCGCATTGCTGTCGAGTTGCAGGACTTTTGACTCTGTTTTCACAAGGGAATTTTTATAGAGACGGGCGAAGTTCATCAAACAATCGAACCTGAATTAAACGAGGTGAAAATGATCAACTCCAGAAGAAAATCTTTTGTTCTCTTAACGGCCATTCTGGTGTTTTCTGTCGTCATCCTGGGAGCCTGCAACCAGCAAACGCCGCCCGCAAGCGCCGGATCGACCATCAAACCATTTCTGGGCAGGTGGGACCTGACCATCAAAACGCCCACTGGCGAACTTCCTTCATGGATCGAATTATCGGAGGCGCAAGGGCAGGCAAAGGCTTTGGTGGTGGGAATCGGGGGAAGTGCAACTCCCGCCGCAGACGCGAAGGTGGTGAACGGGACAATCGAGATCTCCATGCCCCCCCATCCGGAGGATTACGATGGCGCCGGGCAGTTTACAGGGAAGCTGGTCAACGGCGGGCTTGAGGGGACGGCGGTGGGCCCCAACGGAGCTACCTGGCAATGGACGGGCAGCAGAGCACCGGCCTTGGAACCGCAAGCAGCTCCGAAATGGGGCAAGCCCATCAAGTTGTTCAATGGTAAGAATCTTGACGGTTGGAAGTTGAGACATCCCAATCGGCCGGATGTGTGGAAGGTCGAACACGGGATCCTGGTTAAGAAGGGAAGCGGCTCCGGCATCATCACCACTTCCGAGTTCAAGAACTTCAAACTACATCTGCAGTTCAAGTGTGCGCCCATGTCCAACAGCGGCGTTTATTTGCGAGGCCGTTACGAGGTGCAGATAGAAACCGATTCGGCTGATCAGCCGCCGCAGAACCATACGGGCGCCGTATACGGCTTTCTTACCCCCAATCCGGAGCAGCCGCGCAAGCCGGGTGTATGGCAGACCTTTGATATCACGTTCGTAGGGAGGACCGTCACGGTTGTGCAGAACGGAGTGACTGTTATCGATCAGAAAGAGATTCCAGGAATCACCGGCGGGGCTATCAACAGCGACGAAGGGGCGCCGGGCCCCATTGAGCTGCAAGGAAGCGAAAAAGCAGAAGTGTCCTTTCGTGACATCGTGATTACGCCGGCAGAATAGCGTGGGCGACGAATGGGCAAAACCGGCGCCTTTTCCGGACCCGACTCAGGCCGGAACCGGATTCAAGGCGTGATAATTTTATTGCCGGAAAAGATGTCGTAAGGACTTTCCGTCTGCCACACGAAAGCTTCGGCCTGCTTGTATCCGCATTCGATTCCGCGGAATTTGGCTACCGCTGTTTGCAGGGCGTAAAACATGTCCGGAGATTGGCTGGCGTGCGCGTAGCAGGCCTGCCGCTTGATGGGTTCGGTATCGGTAATATCGATGTACCGGTTGGGGGAATATTGCAGGGTGTCCTCTCCGTCTGAGACTTCGTAATAATACAAGGCAAACTTCTTGCCCAGTTTTTGCCACGCGTTATAAGTGAGATTAAACGTGGCGCGATGGTCAGGGTGGTTGTCGATGGGCCACTGCGTCAGGACTGCGTCAGGATTTTCTTTGGCGATGATTTTTTGAAAATCGTCGTAATGCGCGTTGTCGACAATGGCATGGCCGTTGATTTGATCGGCATAAGCAGGCCGGGCCTTCAGGATCTTGCAGGCTTTGGCGGCCTCTTTTACTCGAATTGGAGCCGAAGTAGGCGGCCACGCGCCGTTGTTCAAGTACAAGAGCACCACCTCGTGCCCCAGTGCCGCCATGCGGGCCACTGTCCCGCCGCAGCCATATTCGGGATCACCCGGGTGGCCTCCGCTGATGACGATTTTCATTTTTCGGGAGGCCCGGTCAGGCGCGCTTCCTGTGCTTGAGGTTTCCTCGCTTACGCCTGAGGCTGCTGAGCCGAGGCTTGACATGGCAATTCCGGCGGAAATTAAAAGATTGCGACGTGTGATTTCCATAGGAGATCCTCCGAGATCATGATCTTTTTCAAAAAGTGTTTGTAAAGGTCTTCTGAGAGACATTCATGCGCTGCAGGTTTGGTGATTGATGATGCTCGAGCGTAACGCCCCATGGGAGTATAGTACGTTCTTCAATAATATCGGCAAAGAAAAGCATGTTGCGCCGGCAATACATTCCCAAGGCACTCCGGGGAATCTTTGAAATTCGAGCCCACAAAACGGGTTGCTTTTGAGCAGTGACATCGATAGAGTGTATCCCGCAAACGCCCAAGGTGCCCGGCTGAAAATTTCGGGTCCCTGCATTGCAGGGCTGGTTGGATTTTGCGTCAAGGCGCTACCTGATTCAGCCTGATTCCCAAAATGGGAATTCCGCTATCTTTTCGTATTCATTGGCTGCAGACTGAACCAAGCCGTGTTCCGAACAGTTGGGCGTGATTTCGAGTCCACTTCATGGCGGAAGCGCCGCGCCCGTTTATGCCGCCTGACAGAAATTTCAGATGAGTGTTACTCCCTCCCAAGTGGACGCCCGCGGAATGCGGCGGGAACACAATGCCGCGTACGTCTGGCTGATCTCGCTGGTTGCGGGCCTGGGCGGTCTCCTCTTCGGATATGACTGGGTCGTGATTGGCGGGGCAAAGCCCTTCTACGAGGCGTACTTCCATCTCACCGACCCGGCGTTGCAGGGATGGGCGATGAGTTGCGCTCTGGTGGGCTGCCTTGTTGGCGCAGCGATTTCAGGCAGCCTGAGTGACCGGTTTGGCCGTAAGCCCCTGCTGATTGCCGCCGCCCTGCTGTTTGCCGCAGCATCGCTCGGCACCGCGTCGGCCGGCGCCTTTGACAGCTTTGTCGGATGGCGGATCAGCGGGGGCGTGGCGATCGGCCTGGCGTCAAACCTTTCACCGATGTATATCTCTGAGGTTTCTCCTGCCGGAATTCGCGGCAAACTTATATCTTTAAACCAGCTGAATATCGTGATCGGAATTCTCCTGGCCCAATGCATCAACTGGCTGATCGCCAGGCCCGTGCCCGCCGGCGCAACGGCGTTGGATATCCTGCACTCCTGGAACGGCCAGCACGGCTGGCGATGGATGTTTGGGGTGACGGCGGTCCCGGCTGCTCTTTTTTTTGCCGGCATGATGTTTGTCCCGGAAAGTCCGCGCTGGCTGGCCAAAATGGGTCGGCATGGCAGCGCCCGCAAGGTGCTGGAGAGAATTGGAGGTGAATTGCATGGCAGGCGCGCCCTGGCGGAGATTGA
>DASSJE010000208.1:0-4193 GCA_035691365.1 Terriglobia bacterium | reverse complement strand
GGAATGTATAACAGCTTTGAGTTCATTGTTACTCAACATATCAAGCCGAACCAGAACGTGCTGGCTGTCAAAGTGACTCCGGAGCAGAAACTCCCCAACATCGATGGCGTGGAGCTTGCGGACAGCTGGCTGGACTGGATCAATTGGAAATACATTGGTTACCAGGATCCCAAGCGGCACATCGATATTTCCTTTGTGCCCGACCGGAACGCCGGGGTCTGGAAAAGGGTGTTTCTGAGCACTACGGGCAAGGTCCTGATTCGCCATCCCTATGTTGTTACGGACCTTCCGCTGCCCGAGACCAGCCCTGCCCAACTGACTGTGTATTGCGACCTGACGAACGGCGTTTCCACTCCGGTTTCCGGAACTCTCCAGGGTGAAGTCTCTCGCGCCGGGAAGCCTTCAATCAATTTCCAGCAGAAGGTGAGCCTGGCTGCGAATGAAACGAAAGAGATAGCCTTCACCCCGGAATCCTACTCCCAACTTTCAGTGCGTAATCCTGACCTCTGGTGGCCGTACCAGTGGGGCGATCCCGCACTTTATCACTTAAAGCTCGAGTTCAAGCATGACGGCCAGGTGTCCGATTCTTCAACCATCGACTTCGGCATCCGCAAAGTCACTCAACACCGGGACTCAGACAATGATTTTCCCAAAGTGGGCGAAGGCGGCAATTTTTATCTGAAGGTCAACGGGAAAGACTTCCTGATGCGGGGAGGCTGCTTGACACCCGACATGCTTTTCAAGGGCGATTCCGGCCGCGACCGCGCCATTACAACCTATGCCAAAGACATGGGAATGAATATGCTCCGCTGGGAATTGAAAATCGCAGACGACACGATGCTCGACCGCGCCGACCGCGAAGGCATGCCGGTCATGCAGGGTTGGATGTGCTGCATGCAGTGGGAAAAATGGAACCAGTGGGACGCGGAAGACCATTGGGTGGCACTCGCCAGCCTGCGCGCGCGGATTCGTCATCTTCGCCACCACCCGGCGGCATTCATCTGGGCGGACGGAAGCGACGGGCTTCCGCCAGAGTCCATGCGTAATCAGTACCACCGGATTCTGAAAGAAATGCATTGGCAGAACGCAGTGGTCGACACCGTGTCCAACTTCAAGAAAGATGCCCAGAGCCACACCATCTGGGATGGAATTCACATGCTCGGGCCCTACTCGTGGCGGCCTCCTTCCTACTGGTTCGATCCGCAGTATCCCGCCAGCCAGGGCTCATGCGCCGAGCAAGGCGATAATGAATCGATTCCACCGTTCGAAAGTTTAAAAAAATTCATTCCCGAGGACAAGCTCTGGCCGATCAACGACTATTGGTTCTACCATTCCGGCGCCAACCGCGGGAACAGCACGCTCGAGACCATCCAGAAAGTTATTGAATAGCGTTATGGCGCGCCCTCAGGCGCCGAAGATTTCTGCAGGAAGGCCCAACTGGCCCATTATGAGAACACGCGGGCGCAATTCGAAGACTTCGCCGCCAACCCCTGGGCGACCCACAAAATGACGCTCTATTGGATGCTTGATAGCCAGTGGCCCTCATTTTTCGGACATTTGATTGACGCTTACCTGAAGCCCGGCGGCGCGTACTTTGGAGCAAAAAAGGGCATGCGCCCGCTGAGCATTGTTTTTGATTACTATGCCACGGGCGACCGGAAAACAGCTCACATCCACCTCGTAAATCAGACGCTCAAAACGCATCAGGGACTGAAAGCGCGAATCCGGTATTACAATCTGGACGGCAGCCTAAAGTTCTCCAGGGAATTGCCCGGCCTGAATATCGGGCCGCTGGGGCGCGAACGCGTGCTTTCCATTCCTCGAATTTCCGGCGTCAGCCCAACTTATTTTGTTCGCTGCCAGCTGGCCAATAACTCCGGCGCCATGATCGTTGACAACGTCTATTGGCAATCCACAACTGAGGATGATCTGGGTGGGCCGAAGAATGACAGCGCGTTCATTCTGAACCAAGTGAGCTGGGCCGACTTTACCGCTCTTAATACGATGCCGAAAGCAACAGTTGCCATCTCCGGTGTGTTGACACGCATGGGCGGCCAATCGAAAGCTGCGCTCACGCTAAGAAACGACTCCAGCCACATCGCTTTCTTCATGCGCGCCGAAGTGGCAAAAGGCTCTCGCGGCGATGAGGTACTGCCTATAACCTATGATGACAACTACATCACTCTCTTTCCAGGAGAGTCGAGAACACTTGGGGCCAGGTTCAAGACGGTAGATTTGGGCGGCCAAGAGCCCCATTTCAGGGTCGAGGGTTACAATGTAAGCCAGCAGGTTGCGCCATTTGAGTGAACGGAATCAGGCCTGGCGCGCTGCGCCTTTTGGCAGTAGGGCACCGTTTGGGCAATCTCGCCCTCGCTTATGAAAAGACCGGCCAGTTTGATGCGGCGCGACGCCAGCTTCAGGATCTGATCAGCAGAGAGGACACAGCCGAACTTCACAACCTGCCGGGCGAGGTGGAAGAGAGAAGCGGTCATTACTTGGCGTCCGCCAACAAGTATCAGCGTGCGGGGCAAAGGGACCCAAGCAAACCCAGGTTCTTTAATCTGGGTACCGAACATTAGCTTCACCACAACTGGAATGCCGCCGGCGAAATCTTCTCCCGAAGGGCCCGGCGACACCCTGACTCCCCGTCGCTCATTCTTTTGCCCGAGCGCATCTTGAGCCCGGCGACTTCTTTTTCCAGGAGCCCAGCTACGCTGCGGTCGTCCTTGAATACGAGCGGATGCTGGAGCTTGACCAGAACCTGAGCGACGCCTATCATCGTCTGGTTCGGGCTTACATTCTTCGGGGCAGGAAGGATCTTCCGGACAGAGAATTTCCAAAGCACTAGAAGCTCTGCAAACGCCATTTGGCAGAGGACGACCTTGAACTTGAGCAGACTAGGCATTTCGTACCGTCGGAGGAGGATGGCCAGACAAGCCTGCAGTAGCGCGGATGCAGGCTCTGAACCGCACTTAACTGCAACCGGGCCAACAGTAAGGCGCGGTCAAGCAATGCTCGCCTGGATATCACCTGTTTCCGATGGAGTGCAGGAGTCCAGAGGTTCGATTTTGCGCGGGCTCACCTGACCGGCAAGAAGCTTAGCAGTCGGCCCTTTGGGGACGTTTACACTTTGAATTTGAAGTGGGGCAAGTAAATCCATGCGGCCATTCCCGTTGCCGAACATGCGTCAATTGAGTCCTCGCGGCGTCACGGAAGCCATCTCCTGCAACCGGCGCGATTTTCTGGGAGTTGTTACGGGAGCGACGGCGGCAATAAGTCTGTTTGCACTTTCGTCCGGCAAATCATTGGGCTCTCCCAGGAAGTCAAAACGGAAAGCCGTTGTCGTAACTTTTGGGGGAGGGTGCCGGGATGAAGAGACCTTCATGCCGGAAGGCCAGGAAAACATACCGCACCTTCTAAAAGAACTTATTCCTCAATCTACCTTTTTCACGCGAGTGATCAACCGCGGCATTCTGGGGCACTATGTCGCGACGGCAAGTCTGGCGACAGGCGTCTATGAAACCTTTGACAACTTTGCAGCGGTGCCTCCTGATCACCCGACGGTTTTCGAGTATTTCCGCAGGGACTTAAAGCGTCCGCTCGACGACGCATGGGTTGTAGCGCCTGCCAACGGCTTCAATCGAATTGGTGGCAGCAATTCGCGTCTTTTCGGTCCGAATTATGCGGCCAACGTCATTCTTCCCAAGCGCTTACTGAAAAAAGCTCTTTCCTCAACCAGCGGCGCAAGATACGAGCACCTGCTGGTGGACAATTATGAGACTCCCCTGCTGGCGCCCGAAGTCCGTGGAAATAGAATCGACCTTCATCTGTTTTCACATCTGATGAAGCTTTCCGTTTCAGATTTTGTAGCCCACGCCCTGACCCTTTCAAGCCCGGATGAGCTTTCGGTATACATTGCCCGCCAGTTGATGCGGCGATATGCTCCCAGCCTGCTGTGGATTACGCTGCATGATATGGACGTCGCACACTCGGGCTCCTACTCGCTGTATATCGAAGGAATCCAGCGCACAGACCGGCTTTGCGCTGAGGTCTGGCAGGAAATTCAGCGGCAGCCCGAATATGCTGGAAACACAACCTTGATCATCCTGCCGGATTTCGGTCGCGACTCTGATCTTGATGCTGGCGGTAACGGCTTTCAGCACCACCGCACGGGCGACGCGCTTTCGCGCACA
>DASSJE010000207.1:0-4649 GCA_035691365.1 Terriglobia bacterium | reverse complement strand
AGAAAAACGTAAGAGCAGACCCGAGGGGAGAGCAGTTACGAAAAGCGGATTGTCGAAATGCGGTGTTATCTTTAGCGCATGTGGCGCAGATGCTCGCTTTGAAATATCTGCGTTCGCCGGAAGGGAGAGGCTCTCACTTGTGCTAGGGATAGCTGATCCATGACGATCAACAAGCGCATATACATCCCAGACTACGGAACGTATGGCCACCCATCCTTGATCCACCGCTTTGCCGAATCCCGCCCTTGATTACCAATATAAATTCGTCTATATTAGCAGTCGTAAATCATATAGAGGCGCATAATGCCAGAGATGGACTTTATCGGTGTTCGGGAAGCGGCGCGGCGGCTGGGCGTCAGCTACCCCACCCTGAAGCAGTGGATCTACCGGGGCAAGGTCAGCACGGTAACGACGGTGGGTGGCCACCATCGAATCGCGCAATCGGAAATTGACCGTTTGCTGTTCCAGCAGGGGCGGAAGCGGCAGGCAGCCCAGCGGCCGAAGACCCCGCTCCCCAAAGGGCGGCCGGTTTCGGGCACGGGCCTGCAGGAAATCATCAGCGGCAGAAACCAACTGGTGGGCCGGATTGTAGCGCTGAAAACCATCGGACTCCTCACCAAGGTTTCTCTCGACATCGGCGGCCAGGTTGTCACTTCCGTCATCACGCGCGACGCCTGCCTGGACCTGAAACTGAAAGTGGGCGAGACCGCCGCCGCGCTGATCAAGGCCACGGAAGTGATGATCATCCGGCCCAACTGGAAGACCTCCTGAACTGCCGCATGTGGCCTGCCGAACCTGCAGAGCAAAGGAACCCATAATCATCACTTCAGAAATAATGAAGGAAGCGAGGCAAGCCGGGATTACGCTGTTGATCGTCTTCCTGGCGATCGGACTTTCATCATGCAGCCTCCGAAATAACGGCGGCGGGCAGGAAAAGGCGATTGTGGTGTCGGCCGCGGTCAGCGTGGAAAACGCCTTCGTCAAGATCGGGAAGATCTATACGGACCGCACGGGCGCCAAAGTTGATTTCAGCTTCGGCGCCTCGGGAAATCTGGAAAAGCAGATCGAGGCCGGCGCGCCCGTTGACGTCTTTGCCAGCGCGGGCGAGAAGGAGATGGACCAACTGCACGCCCGGTCGCTGGTTGAGCCCGGCACGCGGGCCGACTTTGCAGGAAACGCCCTGGTGCTGGTGGCGCCCGCTGGTTCAAAGCTGAAGCTGGATTCCTTCGATCAGCTTGCCGGGCGGCAGGTGAAGCGAATCGCCATGGGAAATCCCCAGACCGTTCCGGCCGGATTTTACGCCCGGCAGGCGCTGCAGGATCTCCACCTCTGGCCGAAGCTCGAACCGCGGCTGATTTTTTCCGAAGACGTTCGACAGGCGCTCGATTACGTGATGCGCGGTGAAGTGGACGCTGGCATCGTGTATGCGACGGACGTGGCAATCGCGGGCGGCAAGGTGCGGCAGGTGGCGGAAGCGCCCGCCGGTACATACGGACCCATACGCTATCCCATTGCAGCCATCAAGGGCTGCGCCCATCCGGAAGCCGCAAAGCAATTCATCCAACTCGTTCTCAGTCCTGAGGGCCAAAGCATCCTCGCGAGGTACGGATTCCGGGCGGTCCAAACGCCATGATCTGGTCGGCCTTCAAATTATCGGCGTTGGTGGTCAGCGTAGCAACGCTGGCCGTGGCGCTGGCAGGCACGGCACTGGCATTCCTGCTGGCGCGGCGGGAATTCCCCGGCAAGGAAGCGCTGGATTCGCTGGTGACGCTGCCCATGGTGCTGCCGCCCACCGTCACCGGCTATTATCTGATTCTTCTGCTCGGGCGGCGCGGGCTGCTGGGGCAATATCTTTTTGCAATGACAGGATGGACGGTGGCTTTCACCTGGGAAGCCGCGGCGATTGCCGCCGGCGCCATGGCGCTGCCACTGATGGTGAAGTCGGCGCGCGCGGCGCTCGAATCAGTCGACCGGCGTTACGAACTGGCGAGCTTCAGCCTGGGCAAGAGCGAGTTCGAAACCTTCTTTCGCGTCACACTGCCGCTGGCGAAGCGCGGAATTCTGGCCGGAGTGGTCCTGAGCTTCGCACGGGCGCTGGGCGAGTTCGGCGCAACGCTGATGCTGGCCGGCAACATCCGCGGCAAAACGCAGACCATGCCGCTGGCCATTTATGAAGCGTTCATCTCGGGCGAAAACCAGAAGGCGCAGATCATGGCGGTGGTCCTCACACTGAGCTCCATTGCGGTAATCTATCTGACGAATGTTCTCACGCGCCCGCCCAAAGCGGCATAACCCATGCTGAACGTCGCCATAAAAAAGCAGTTTGCCTCCAACGGCCGCGGCAACTTTGCTCTCGACGCCGCCTTTACGGCGGACCAGGGGATCACGGTGTTGTTTGGCGCCTCGGGATCGGGCAAGACCACCACCCTGCGATCGATTGCCGGAATGGTGACGCCCGACGCGGGAAAGATTTCTCTGGGCGATTCCGTTTATTTCGATTCCGCCGCGCGCGTGAACCTCGCCATGCAGAAGCGCCGCGTGGGATTTGTGTTTCAGGATTACCTGCTTTTCCCGCACCTGACTGCGGCCGAAAACGTGGCCTTCGGCGCCAAGGTCCGGCAGGAGAGTGCACGGCGGCGGCACGTGAATCACATGCTCAAGCTGGTGGGCGTGGATTACGCCGCCGGCCGCCGGCCCGCTGAACTTTCCGGCGGCGAGCAACAGCGCGTGGCTCTGGCGCGCGCCCTGGCCTCCGACCCGGCCATTCTGCTGCTGGACGAGCCTCTTTCGGCCGTCGACGTTACCACCCGCTCCCGCCTGCTGGATGAAATCGTCGAAGTCCAGCGCAAGGCCGGCATTCCGTTTCTCTATGTGACGCACAGCCCCGCCGACGCGGTGCGTATTGGCGATGAATTGCTGGTGATGGCGGAAGGCCATGTTGTGCAGCAGGGAAAGCCCCTGGAGGTTTTTAACGCGCCGCTCAACGTTCCGGCCGTTCGCGTGCTGGGGACGGAAAATATTCTGGTGGGGAAAATTGAGAGCCATCAGGCGGAAGAGGGCATCAGCATCGTTGACCTCGGCAGGTGCCGGATGGTCATCCCGCGCAGCCGGCTTGCCGAAGGCAGCCGAGTGACGCTCGGCATCCGGGCGGAAGATATCATCGTCTCCCGCGAGCGCGTCAGCCGCACCAGCGCGCGCAACCTGCTGGCAGGGACCGTGCGGCATCTGCTGCGCGACGGGGAAAGCATTGAACTGGTGGCCGACTGCGGAGTCGATCTCAAAGTTCGCATCACGCCGCAGGCAGAGCGCGCCTTGGAACTCGCTCCTGGAGTGGAAATTTATCTCCTCATCAAAGCAAGCTCCTGCCATCTCCTGAGTTGACGGTCCGGCGCTCGCATGTTAAGTTGCAACTAGAATTGCCTGATCAGGCCTGAAACCGGCCGGGAGCGAAACTTGACCGAACGCGAATGGCAGCGGCTTGAAAACACGATGAACTTTATCGTGGAGCAGCAGGCGAAGTTTGAAGCAAATTTAGCTGCAAACACGGAAGCCTTCGAGAAACGGTTTGCTGCGGCCGACCGCCGCATGGACCGCCTGGAACGCTTTGCCGACCGCACCATCAAGGCCGCCGAGCGCCGCATGGAGAAGGCCGAAGCACGCATGGCGAAGGCCGAGGCGCGCATGGATCAGGCCGAAATTGAGCGCGCCGAACTGCGGGCCGAACTCAAATCCTTCCTCGAGTCGATGCGCCGTTCCCAGGGCAACGGCAAGAACAGACACTGAAACGCAGTTCCCATCACATCAAACTGAAAGCACATGAGCGCCCAAAATCCCGATTCCTATTAACCAACGCCGCATATCTTCTCCCTTCCTTCCATCGCACCATTAGATTTGCAGCCGATGCGCGGCGCGCCCATTTCGGGCGAAACTTCAGCTTGCCCGCTTGAGACGCTTGAAGCCGTCGATGATGAACATGCGCATGAGAACCTGGTAGGGAACGCCGCGG
Organism: Terriglobia bacterium; assembly: GCA_035691365.1. Taxonomy (GTDB): domain Bacteria; phylum Acidobacteriota; class Terriglobia; order UBA7540; family UBA7540; genus SCRD01. The sequence continues at coordinate 643 of DASSJE010000207.1, read as the reverse complement.
GCTTTTGCCTCGGCCTTGAGTTCCAGAATCAATTCCGGGTCGAGAGCCACCGAAGTCGGCTGCTTGCGGGACTCCTTCCGCCTCTTCATCGCGGCCTTGATCTTCGCCGGCTCAAAATCGACCTTCCGGTATTCAGATTCATTCTTCACGTAACGTGGCATAAAACTTTCTCTCACTTTCATTCATTGGGCGGGCGGAAATCACTCAAATCTTCTGCAGGCGCAGTGTGAAGGCAAGGAAGAGCAGCTTCCCCTCGCGGGTCTCACCGAGGATACCGTATCTCGGCTCCGCCGGCTGCGGCTGGTACTACTCTCCGAGTGGAATAAAGCTCCTGGCGAGAAAAACTTCTTCAGCCTCCTGGCAACTGACACCGTGCTTTTGAAAGCTCTTGGTCGAGTTGCCCGCGTCCCATTCGAAGGAGAAATTCTGAACCGCGAAGAGCCAGTCCCAAAGCCATTGGGCAAATCTGAACTTCGCCATCACATATAGTGTAACACACTATACTACTCAATTAGGACAACCTTGCTGGAACAGAGAATATCTCTTACTTACGAAAAACGCGTGCGTTTCCAGAGCAGCACGGCGCCGGCAACGAGCAGGCCCAATGTGGCCGCCAGCAGGACGACAATCCAGCCGGCGTGCA
>DASSJE010000206.1:0-6267 GCA_035691365.1 Terriglobia bacterium | reverse complement strand
GTCCCCGGTCGCCTGAAGGAAATCCCCACAAGCCGGCGTCCCTTTCCGTCTCTGCCACACGACAAAATAGCCGTATGGGAAAAAACAGTACCATGAGTTGCGCTTCTCGGGTAGAAAAACGGCGTGCCATTCCAGGAGGTTGCTGAAAAACCGTTCGGGGTCTGCCATTCTGCGGAGCCCGGCCAGAAGGTAGCGCGGACCTCCGGTTTTGAGGTCCGCGGTTCTTCACAGGAAAGCCGCAGACCGCAAATCCGGCGGTCTGCGCTACCCACTCAGAATGACGTGCGCGGCGGAAGCGGCGTTTCGCAATTTGCAGGTTTAAATCTTAATGAAAATCCTTCTCTTGTACAGCCAGTAGCAAACGTACCAGAGCATAAGCCAGACGGTCAGGCTGGTTACGATCTCTGCCGTCAGGTGTCCGCCCCAGGAAAACAGACCCATGGTGAAAGGCTGCGCGACCTTGTGGAACCAATCGGCCCCATAGCTGTTCGTAAAAAGGTAGATGAACAGCGGGTTCATGCCCACAATGTTGAAGAAGATGGCCCACTTCTTCCAGCCTTTCACATCGATCAGCCAGTAGGATAGCGCCAGGGCCAGCAGGCAAAAGCCGCCGCTGACGATCACAAACGACGCCGTGCAAATCCGCTTGATGATGGGATCAATGGGATTCAGAGAGAACCCGACAATGACGCCGATGATTCCGGGAATCACCAGCGCCTTGATCTTGTTCAAGGAACTCCGGTTGCTCTTCAAAACGTATCCGGCCAGCACTCCCCACATGGTATGCGCCGTGGTCGGCACCGCATTGAACGCCACCCAATGCCCGGAGGAGAGCTGCGGCATAATGGCCAGGTCCACCCAGGACCCGAAATTGTGGTCCGGCACAAACGGCTGGTTGAAACCTGCAACCGGCCACGTCCGATAAAGCACTTCCGTAAGGATCAGCAGCAGGAAGGTAAAGCCGATCTGCGTCCGGGTCGACTTGCGCATCATCAGGTAAGCCACCAGGTAGGTAAAGGAGAGTTGCGCCAGCACGTTCCAAAGCTCAAAGGTGATGTGGCCCGGCCCAATGCAATAGAGCGCCCAGCCAAAAAACAGCAGCAGGGCGGACCTTTGGACGGCATGTTTGGTAGTCTTCGAATAGCTGTCTCCATGCTCCCATCGCTTGCCGAAAGAGAAAGGCATGGCCACGCCGACGATGAACATGAAGAAGGGCTGGACGAGGTCCCAGAAGTGGAGCCCGTTCCAGGTGTAGTGGCTCAACTGGACGCCCAAAAAGCCCAGCACCGTTCCGTGGAGCGAAGGGTCCCGGAGCAGAGTGTAAAGCTCCGTCGATTCGCCGATCAGCAGAAACATTGTCAGCCCGCGGAAAAAGTCGAGTGAAGCGAGCCGGCCCGGAATAACCGGCGCTGCGGCCGCTCCCTTTTTCTGAATGTCCACCTTCTCCTTAAGTCCTTCCATCTCGAACCTCCTGGTCCGCTATCACTTCGTCTTCCTTCGATATGACCATGCCACAGGCGCGCCGGGGCCCGCCGAAACAGGACCTCTGAATATTGTTCTGCCTCGGGTTGAGACCTTTTTCCATCCTGGCCTCATAAAGCCTTCCTGTATTTGGGTACCCGCCGGGGTTCAATCTGCGCTTGCCTGGGCCATCAGATTGCCTTAACTTGCGGCTGACTTCAACCATTATTTACGAATAGGCCATGAATAGTTTCGGTTTTTACGAAAAAACGGGCCGCCCTTACTATTTTGTGAGAACCGGGTAGCGCATCTATAAGGTTGTCGGTTCCGTCAAGCACAAATCTGGTTTCCCAACCTGGTTTTTTGCATTCGCGTTCGAAGTCCCGGCGAAAGCGCCGGTTGCCGTTCATGCGCGCTTTCTTGAAGCCGCAACGGCGTTGATGCTAACATTTTCGTCGCATTGCGGGGTGATTGCGCATAGCCAGACAACCGAACCAGCAAGACATAGGCGCGGGGCGACAGGATTGAAACCGGGCGCACGATGATGGCAATTGATCGAAGACATTTTTTGCAGACGCTCTGTGCGCTGGGCCTCGCCGCCCGAGGCTTCTCCGCTGACGCAACTCCGCCCAGCGCGCCGGGCGTTTTTACCGACGTGACGGATGCCGCGGGAATCACCTGGCGCCACTTTAACGGAGAATCTCCTGACCGGTTTCTGATTGAATCAACCACCGGCGGCGTAGGGTTTGTGGATTTCGATGGCGACGGCCTGCTGGACATCTATCTCGTCAATGGAGGCGAGACTCCGCGCGGGCGAAGCAAGACGCCGGTCCGCAACGCGCTTTACAAAAACCTGGGCAACGGCCGGTTTGTCGACGTCGCGGAAAAAGCGGGCGTGGACCGGGTCCCTTTTTACGGCATGGGGATTGCCGCGGCGGATTACGATAACGACGGCCACCAGGACCTGTTTGTAACCGGCTATCCCGCCTGCGCGCTTTTCCACAACAATGGCGACGGCACTTTTACCGACGTCACCCAAAAGGCCGGCGTGGGCAACCACGGAAAGTGGGCCGCCAGCGCCGCCTGGTTCGATTACGACAACGACGGCCTGCTTGATCTTTTTGTCTGCAACTATGCCAAGCTCTCCTACGACCATCCCATTCGTTGCCAGTATCGGGGCGCTCCCACCTACTGCGAGCAGAAAGCCTATCCCGGCGAGCGTTCCGCGCTGTTTCATAACAACGGCGACGGCACGTTCACCGATGTCTCGCTGCAGGCAGGCATCCTGCAACATCCCGGCCGGGCGCTGGGCGTAGTCAGCATTGACATTGATGATGACGGCTGGCCGGACCTTTTTGTGGCCCGCGACGCTTCGCCCAACCTGCTGTTGATGAACAAGCGCAACGGGACCTTCGAGGATGCCGGGCTGGACGCCGAGGTGGCCTACAGCCCGGACGGCGTCCCCAAATCCGGCATGGGCGTCGACGCCGCCGACGCGAACGGCGACGGCCGGCCGGATTTTGTTGTGACCAATTTTAACGACGAATATCACTCGCTGTTTCTTAGCCGGCCTTCGTTTCCATTCGACGACGCCACGGTAACTTCGCACCTCGCGGAGTTCACCCGGTTTGACGTTGGATGGGGCACCCATTTTCTCGATTACGATAATGACGGCACCCTGGACCTGGTTATTGTTAACGGGCATATCAACGAAATCATAAACCTTACCCGAGCGAATGTTACCTATCTGGAATTTCCTCTTCTCCTGCGGAACAACGGCGCCGGGGTTTTCCGCAACGTGAAGGAGGCGGCGGGACCCGATTTTGCCAGGCGATATCCCGCCCGCGGCCTGGCGGTGGGTGATTTTGACAATGACGGCGACACGGACGTGGTGTTTAATTGCCTGAACCAGAAGCCGGTCCTGTTGCGGAACAACCTGGGCCATCGCAACCATTGGATTGGCTTTCAACTGGTGGGGAAAAAGTCGAACCGCGACGCCATCGGAGCGCGGCTTACCCTGCACACCGAAAGCGGCCACGCCGTGCGCTGGATTACCGGCGGCGCAAGCTGCCTGGCGTCACACGACCGCCGGGTGCTCTTCGGGCTGGGGAGCGGGAAGCCGGGCGCCTTGCCAAAGCTTGAAATCAAGTGGCCGAGCGGCATCGCGCAGTCAGTTTCCAACCTGGAAATAGACCGCTATCACAAAATAACCGAATCCGCGGGCGCCCATTCGTGACCGGCAGCGCTGATATTCCTTAACGCGCGGCCTTGAAATGGTGCAAATCTTCTGCGCTGCTGCGCGGCAATTCCACCCCAAGCGCCTCTCCTGCCGAAAACCGCCTGTGGGCGATTGCCGGCAATCGGGGCCGGTCCGTCAGTCTTCGTCGCCGGCTCTTTCCCAGCCATATTTTTTCAGCCTTTTGTGGAGCGTGACGCGGTCGATGCCGAGCACCTCGGCGGCCATGGTCTGGTTGTTTTCGCATGTTTCGAGGATGTGCAGAATGTGTTCGCGCTCTACCTCTTCAAGCGTCATGCCATTGCGGTCTGGGAGCGGCATGCGCAGCGAGAAGTCATTCTCCTGGAGTTCCGGTCCCCGGGCCAATACCATGGCGCGCTCGACGGCGTTTTCCAACTCCCGGATGTTGCCGGGCCAGTTATACAGCGTCAGCAGCTCCAGGGCTTCTGCTGAAATGCCTCGCACCGGCTTGTTCATGGAAGCAGAAAATTTGCCGATAAAATGATTCACCAGGAGCGGGATATCTTCCCACCGCTGGCGCAGCGACGGCAGGTCAATCCGAAACACGTTGAGGCGGTAATAAAGGTCCGGGCGAAAGGTCCCATCGTCCACCAGCTTTTCGATGTTCTTGTTGGTCGCGGCGATGCAGCGGTAATCGACGTGAATCGGCTGCGTGCTGCCCACGCGGGTGATCTCGCGCTCCTGCAAAACGCGCAGCAGGTCGGTCTGGGTTTTCAGGCTGATGTCGCCGATTTCGTCCAGCAGCACCGTGCCGCCCTCGGCCGCCTCAAAGCTGCCCTTCTTGCGGTACTGCGCTCCCGTAAAAGCGCCCTTCTCATGGCCGAACAGCTCGCTTTCCAGCAGGGTTTCGGCCAGCGCCCCGCAATGGATCACCACCAGCCGGTTATAGCGGCGCGGGCTGGCGGCGTGGATGGCGCGGGCCACCAGCTCCTTGCCGGTCCCGCTATCCCCCGTGATCAGGACGGTAGCCTCGGTGGGCGCCACCGTTTCAATGGCTTCAAAAACCCGCCGCATGGCCTTGCTCTTTCCCACCAGTTCCTGCGGCAGCGCGGATTCCAGCACCCGCTGCTTCAGCTCGGCGTTTTCCCGCTCGGCGCGCTTGTGGGCCAGGGCGTTTTCAATCGTGTGCGCCATCTCTTCGGGATCAAAAGGCTTCACCACGTAATCGTAAGCGCCGTTCTTGAGCGCAGCCACCGCAGTCTCCACAGACGCGTAGCCCGTCATGATAATCACCGTCAGGTCCGGCTTGATCCCGCGAACACGCCCCTGCAGCTCGATGCCGTCCATGTCCGGCATCTTGATGTCAATGAGTGCGATGTCCCAATCCTGGCGCGCCAGCAGCGCCAGCGCCTCGCGGGCGTTTTCCGCCGTGCCCACTTCATAGCCTTCCTCGCCAAACCACTTCGAAAGCGAGTCCCGCACAATCAGTTCGTCATCAACAATCAGAATGCTTCCCTTTTTGGCCATCATTCCCTTTGTAACGCAAGGCACGAGTTTTGTGAAAGGGCACGACTTTAGTCGTGCCGTTGGAACGCTAACAAGCTCGTTGGGGCTTTCAGCCCCTGAACGGATCGCTCTCGGCGCCTGAATCTTCAGCGGCTAAAGCCGCCTGTTTGGAACCGCCTCTTCGGCACGACTAAAGTCGTGCCCTTTCTCCCCGTTCACGCCGCCTGGCGCAGACACGCGCTTTGTCGTGTCTGCGATCCCGCGCAGCGGGACGTTTCTGTTTGTGCTCATGGCATGCGGCCCATCGCAGATGCTCGTTTTTCCTGGCTCGACTCCGCCTTCTTTCATCCTTCATCCTTCATACTCCCCTTTTCTCCTCTCAGCTTCGCTGATCGCAGATATCAAGAATCAATATCTGCGCCAGCCCCCTACCTGCTGCTGCGACTTGCATGCGCGAAGTAATACCAAACGAAAGCGTACGGAATAAAGGCCAGGAACACAAACGGCAGGGGCTGCTCTTCGTACCGGATGCTGCGGTAAAGCATCCAGAAGGTTCCGACCGTGGGAAGCACGAAAATCGCGCCAACTATCAGGCCAATCCCTGCGTTATCCGAAAGACTGTACGGGCCAAATGCCACCCACAGACCGAAGACTCCCACCGTCACCAATAAGAATGCCCAAACTCGATGATTCGACCTCATTATTTTCTCGTTTTGTCCCACGACATGCCCTCAACGCACTGTTTCAGTCAGCTTGCGAATGGCCCTGGTTCCGACGGTGCGCTATGGGCGTCCGCTCGGCAGGTTCTCTCATCCGCATGCGCATGAAGTAGTGCCAGGCGAAGAACCATGGGATTACCGCCAGAATCGCATGCCGCCAAGGCTTCTTCTCGTATCGGAAGCAGTCATACAGCATCCAAGCTGCCCCAAAGGGTTGTATCCCAAAGATCACGAACATCATGGCGCTAAGCAAGGTGTTGTTCATCGCCATCGTCCCGCCGGCCAAAAAAGTTGCTATCCAAACCCAGAGGACGAAGCCATTCACGAGGGCGATGAAACTCAACAGCAAGACTGTGCCTAAGTACCGCATGACTGCCTCCTAAT
>DASSJE010000205.1:0-3776 GCA_035691365.1 Terriglobia bacterium | reverse complement strand
TCAAGAAACTTACAATTGAGTGAGCGCAACCAGTTAGTCCTGGAGCAGCTTCCGCAGGTGCGTTTCATCGCGCAAAAGATCCATGCTCGCCTTCCCCACCACATCTCTTTGGAAGACCTTGTCAATACGGGTGTCCTGGGTTTGATTGAAGCCCTTGCCAAGTTTGATCCCAGGAGAAATGTGCAATTACAATCCTACGCCCGGTACCGCATCCAGGGAGCGATCCTGGACAGCCTCCGCGAGCAGGACTGGAGTCCGCGGCTGCTTCGGCAGAAAGAGCGGCAGCTTGAGATGACACGGGAAAAGCTGCAACTTGAGCTTGGCCGCGCCCCCTCGCAGGCCGAAATTGCACAAGGGCTGGGAATCTCCGACCACCAGCTCCAGCTTCTGCTGCGAGATTTGCAGGGCCTGGATATCACCAGCCTCCAGGAGCCGACTTACCTGGAGGGCCATTCTCTCGACGAAAAGATGGCAGATACGGCGGAAGAGAGTCCCTTTGTCCTTTGCCAGAGAGCCGAAATGAACGGCCTGCTGGAGCAGGCCATGTCAAAGCTGCCCCTCCGCAAGCGGCAGGTCCTGGACCTCTATTACTTTAAAGGCCTGACCATGAAAGAGACGGGCGCCCGCATGGGGGTTTGCGAATCCAGGGTTTCGCAGATACACTCTTCGGCGGTCGCCTCGTTGAAAGCAAGAATGAAAGAGGTGTTAGCGGCCCGTCAGAAGGCCGAAGAATCTTCACGGAAACGCCGCTGGAACAAACCATCTCCTTCTGCGGCGGACATTTCGTTCCAGAGCAACCGGAGCACAACTCTAGAGGAAGTTGAAACGGTACCCTTCAATAATCTTGGCCCTGCTCAGCGCAGCCGCAGAGCAGAAAGCCGCAAAAGGAAAAAGAAAAGGCCCCAGCGCACAGCGTTGAGAGTCGCCGGGCAGAAGTTTCAATAAGATACCGGGCCGGAATCCGGCCATGTGGATGATAAGGGCACCGCCCGCCGACCAACGGGAAGCGGTCTCGGTGCCCGATAGTCTGTAAGGTTCCCGGAAGCTGCGAATCACAAGAGTATCCCGCCGGACAACAGGTCCTTCCAAGCGGATTAGAAGCTGCCGATGGCCTTCGCTTCATCATTGTGAATATCAAAAACAGTGTAAAGCTTGGTAATTTGCAATAAGTCGTGGACCTTCTTGGTCAGGTTGAGCAGTTTCAATTTTCCTCCCTGGCTTGAAACCGCCGTAAAAGCGCTGACCAACTCACCTATTCCGGAACTGTCGATGTAGGTCACATCAGCAAGGTTCAAGAGAAGGTTTTTATGGCCCTTGCCGAGCTCTCCACGAATGAGTTCACGGAGCTCCTTGCACGCTTCACCGAGCGTAATCCTCCCGCTAACGTCCACGACGGTCACGGAATCAACCTGACGCACTGTCGCCTTCATGCTCACGGCCTGTTCCTCCTTGGTTTGACTGAATTCGAGACCTCAGATGCTTTACCATGATTACTTCCGTCCCTCTGCCCGGGGCGCTCTCAACCCTGAATTCGTCCATGAATTTCCGGACCAGGAAGATTCCCCTTCCGGATATGTTCAGGAGATTTTCTTTGGCCAGAGGATCGGGAAGGGTCGTGGGATCGAATCCCATCCCTTCATCACGCACGTGAATTTCCAGCCTGTCTTCAGAGATCAGAAATTTGATGTAGACTTTCTTGCTGGGGTCCTCCTTGTTGCCATGATGGATGGCATTAATGACGGCTTCGTGTACGGCCATCTCAGTGTGAAACTCAGTTTCTTCGCTGAAATTCAGCCTGGCGGAAACACTTCGCGCGGCCTCCTCGGCCTTTTCCACATTTTCAAGCTTACTTTCGAGGATCAGCTCGACAATGCTGGTTTCCTGGTTCATCAGCGGTCAGAATAACCCCCGCGAAGAAGCTACAATAGAGGATGAGGAAAGTCAACGAAACCAGGCGCCTATTTCCCCTCGATTGCATCGTTTGGCAGAAGAACGAAATTGAATTATCTCATAGGCCATTCTACCTTGGGAGTATAATCCTCGCCGTGCGTTCGGCTGCCGGCGGGGCAAGGTGGGCGGGCGCCGTCTATTGAGGAGGACGGGACATCAGGATGAGCCGGCTTGCACGACTTGTTGTTTTTTCTTTTATTCTGGCGTCAGGAATGGTGCCGGCTACAAAACCTTTCGTCTGGGCGTTTCCCCAGGGTTCTTTGAAGGCGCAGCCCCGGAGGCAGAGGGCCAGGAAGGGCAATGCCCAGTCCAAAAAAGCCCTTGCTCAGGCGAAAAAGGCCCAACCTCCTGCCCAAAGTCCTCAAACCCCCTCATTAACCTGGTCGGCCCATCTTTCCAAGGACCGCCACACCATTACCCTGGAGTATGACGGAGCCGTCTGGATCACGGGTCTCGAGGTCAGGGCCCTGGCCGGCGACTCAAGACACAATTCCGCTGCTCCCGCAAAGGGACTGGTTCCGGAATCTTCTTCCACGCCGGGGAAATGGGTATTCAACGTTCCGGGGCCGGAAGCCTATGAAATTGTCTTGAGTAGTGACGGACCTGCCATGGAGGTTTCCACCCAGGGTTTCCCCGGCGGAGACGCGGCGCAAGCTGCCTTTGTGGCTGATATTGTCGGTGGCCCTGACCCCATCCAGGTGCGCCTGCGTGATCCTGGTGATGGCATCCTACAGATGGAAAGCGGCGGCGCCATCAGCACACTCAATGATTGTGTTTATGACCGCTTTCGGGACCAGGCCCTCCAGGTGCTTGGCCGCAACACGGGCTTCAGACACCGGGCGATAGGCGCGGAGGTCACCATTTTCGACCCGCTCGGAAGCGCTCCTCATTGCCGGTTCAGAATCCTGAGCAACGTCATGGGCCGCCGGCTGCCTTTCTTTGCTCCACTCGACAAGAAAAAGTGGCCTGAAGTCCCTGTGGGATGGATTTCCTGGTACGACTACTTTTCGCACATCACCGAAACTGAAATTGTGGCGAACGCCAGGGCTGTCGCCAGTTATTACAAGCCTTTCGGGTTAAAGTCTTGCCTGGTGGATGCCGGCTGGCAGGCCGGGGGCGACGGCGAAAAGGGTTCACCCATCGGAGGCGACTGGAACGCCTGGAACAAGAAGTTTCCCCACGGCATGAAGTGGCTGGCGGACCAGATCCATGACCAGGGGCTTTATGCCGGGCTATGGCTTTCGGCTTTTGGCAACGCCGATGAGCAATTCTATGATATCCATCCCGACTGGTTCCTGCACGATGCCAGCGGCAACGGGAAGCTGGGGACGTGGTTTGGCACCTACGTCGCTGACTTTTCAAATCCCGCCCTGAAAAAATATCTCTACGATACCTACCGGGACCATGCCCTGAATTGGGGGTACGACTATTTCAAGCTGGATGGGGAGAACGATACGCGGGACATCTGGGCGAAGAACAGGGCCCGCGCTTACGATCCCACACTGGATGCGGATACGGCGTTCCGGCAGGCACTCGGCCTGATTCGCCAGGCGATGGACGCCAAGCCCGGAATCTTTTTCTCTGCCTGCGGACCCGTGTATCCCACTGAGGCGATGGGAATTGCGCAGTCGGGCCGGCTGGCTGGGGATGTTGTTGGCGACGGCGAGTCGCCGTCATTCCGGGGGGTGCGCGAGGCACTTGCCGGCATACGGCGCGGCTATTACACGCACAACATTGCCTGGTATGGTGACCCGGACGCCCTAGTGGTCCGCCCGCCGCTGACACTTCAGGAAGCGCGGACATGGACTTCTATCCTGGGGCTCACG
>DASSJE010000204.1:0-8633 GCA_035691365.1 Terriglobia bacterium | reverse complement strand
GCCTGGAGAGTAACTACTTTGAATGGCTCGGGGCGGGGATTTACCTTCCTGACGCAGCCTCGGGATCAATGCACGGCGTACACAACCCTCTCGAAGCCCTCTACTACGGCTGCGGCCGTGACGCCATCTTTCTCCGCCTCGATTTCCCGCCGCACTTTAGGAAGGAACATCCTTCCTGCGAAATCCGGATCAGCATTGGCGCCGGCAGCAATGCCAGGATGCATGCTTCCATCCTCGCGGGCAAAGTAGTCGGCCTGGATTTCTGGCGGGCGGGGGGAAAACTTGATGTTCCACGTGCAACAGGCGGCAGCCTGGAGGCTGGGTATTCACAAATTTTTGAGGCACGGCTGGCTCTCAGCATCCTCGGAATTGGCGCCGGCAGCAAGATTCAGCTTCAGATATCCCTCTGGGTTGACGATCTGCCGGTTCAGGTAATGCCGCAGGAAGGTTGGCTGGTTCTGGACCTCTCCGAACAGTTTCAAAGCTGGTAGCCCTTGCCCAGGTCTGTCTTTTTGAAGCATTGGCTGAATTATCCGAATGCGAATGAGGCTGGAATTACTGATTATTAAAGTAAAAGATTAATTGTTTGAAGAGCAATGCACACGCTCTTCGATACGTATTCGATGGATAAAAGACCTCATCGCTTCGGCTGGCTCAACTCCCATCCTGGGACAATAACGTCAATCGGATCTGACCCGACGGGCAAGACGGTGATCAATGAAAGGGGTGAAGTCCGGACAAGGGCCAGGTTGCCGGTGGCGCTGTCGGCCACTGCCAGAAACTGCTGGTCCGGCGTCAGGGCCAGAGCAGCCGGCGAAACACCCACGTGTACTGTGCCCTGGACGAAACGGTTCGCAATATCAAAAGCCGTAACAAATCCGTCCCCGGAAGTAGCCAGATACATCATGCTGGAGTCTCGATTGAAAACGGCAGCGGCTGGATCTCTCCCCGTGGGCAGCACCTGCTCGACATTGTCATGAAAAGCGTCAAGTATGGTCATGGTGGAGCCCGCGTTGCTGAAAACAAAGAGCTCGCCGCCATCGGCCTTAAGGGCCAGTCCAGTCGGCCGCGATCCCATCTCGATGTGGGCGAGAATAGTACGAGAGGGGATTTCCGCTGCCGATATCTTCTCGTCGCCAGTATCGGCCACAAAGACCACCAAACTGTCGTGCAGGATTGCCATCGGCCCGGGAGCCTTTCCAACTTTGACTGAGCCGAGAACTTTTTTTGTTTCCGTGCTTACGAAAAACAGGCGATCGCCCTCTGGATCGCTGGCAACCAGAGTCTTGCCGTCAGGCGTGATAGCGAGGTGCGCAAGTTTTGGAACCAGGCTCACTTGCCCGGTCATGTTCAGGGTGTTGCAGTCAAGGAAGCTAATCCTGCCGGCTTGTGGCTCGAGCACGTAGGCGCGGTCCCCGTCCGGTGAGAACACCAGATCTCCAGCCGACTCCCCGACATTGATAGTTTTGAGTACAGCCAGTTCCGGGAATTTAATAACACTGATCTCACCGGACTTCGACACCACATAAATTTCCTGATGTCCGGGTCGTTGGGTGGCTTCTTCCGGCTGGGGCGCCACCGGGATTGTAGCGGCAATCTTCGGGCCGGCCAAATTGACGGCGACGACCGACTGGCTCTGGTTGTTGACCACGAACGCCACGTAGGGGCGTGGCGGCAATTCCTGCTTGTGGCATCCCACGCTGGCCAGCACCATCAAGCCCACGGCCAGCAAAATGGCCGGCCAAGGCCACGAACGAGAAGCGCGGCCAGGAATAGCGAAGCGCGGCTTTGGAACCGGAAAACATAGGCTGCGCGGGCGGGGAAATCTCATCCGAGGTCCCTTCCAATTGCGACGAGAACGGTGAGGCTGGGGTAACGAGTCATTGGTTGGAATTCGATGGCGATCTTTGACGTGATACTTCGGCTGCGCGGCAAGCCGGAGGCTCGCTCACGGGGTGATCTGATGATTCTGTTTTCTACTCCCGGCGCCCGCAACCGAAGCGATGGAGTTTAACCTATGCCGTGTTTTTATACAACTGTTACGCGCCCAAATTGGGTTGCAATCAAGGCCTGCTGGTTTCAGTGCACTCTGAAGAGCAGAGCGGGCGCGACGCCAGCGGGCTTTTATATTAAGAAATCACTTTAACTATTGCAAGGGTTGCGGAACATGATTTGATGGCAGCGCGTTTCCAGAAACTTGCAGTTTGCCTGCGGCTGGGATTCCGGAAAGTATTCCTCATGTATCCCTTGAACTTGTCGGCGCGTCGACATTGGCGATGACCTTCTTTCAAGCGGCTCTAAAAAAGTGCTGAAAAACGCAACACCTGTCATTCCCGAGGGTAACCCTGGAGGCCAGGCCTTGGGCCTGTATTGGCAATTTAAATAAATGTGCGTTATTCCAGGGGCGGGCAAGCGGCCAAATTGACGCCCCGGAACATGCTCTGCTAAGATGCCTCATGCAAAAAACGGCGGACAATCGTTTGCGGGTCGGCGTACACACCTCAATTGCCGGAGCGTTGGCAAATGCCGCCCGGCGGGCGGGGGAAATCGGCTGCGACACCTTCCAGATGTTTTCGGCCAACCCGCGTGGTTGGCGCACCCTGGATCCCTCTCCAGATGAATGCGACCGGTTCTGCGCGGAGCGGGAATTGCGCAAGCTTTCGCCCCTGGTCATCCACGACAATTACCTGATCAATCTGGCGTCGGCTGATCCTGAAATCTGCCTGAAATCGATTGCGGCTTTCCGGCGGGAGCTGGAACGGGCCGTTTCGCTTAAAGCCGACTTCCTGGTGGCGCATCCGGGCAGTTCCAAAGGGTCGAGCCCCTCCCAGGCCATCAGGACCTGTATCGAATCCCTCAAAAAAGCCGCCGATGGGATGGCTCTTAACGGGTTGACAGTCCTGATTGAAAACACCGCCGGACAAGGTTCAGCCATTGGCAGAAGCTTTGAGGAAATTGCCGAAATGGTCTCAGGCGCGGGAGGAGAATTACCCGTTGGGGCTTGCATTGACACCGCTCATTCGTTTGCCTCAGGTTATGCAATTCATACGCAGGAAGGCCTGCTCGATACTGTCAAGGAGCTGGACCGGACCGTAGGCCTCAGCCATGTTCGGGTGATTCACGCCAACGATTCGAAGTCGGCTTTGGGTTCACATGTCGACCGGCATGAGCATATTGGTAAAGGGCAGATTGGCGCAGAGGCCTTTGCCAGGATCGTTTGCCATCCAAAGCTTCGCGCCATTCCGTTCATCTGTGAAACCCCCGTGGACGAACTCGACGACGACAGGCGGAACCTCGCAATGATGCGCAAACTGGCAGGAGTGAAAAGCCGTGGCAGGCGCTGATCAATGGTGGGACGACCTGACCCGCGACCGTTCGGCTGCCATCCTTGAGCTCGTGCTCGATGCGATTGCTGATGATTATGAAGATCTCAAAATCATTCTGAAGAGGATTAATAGCTGCTATCCTGATGACCCGGACCTGAAGGGTTGGAAAGCGCTCGATGCTGTTCCGGTTTCTCGCGCTGAAGTGATCAAGGCGTTACAGGAACTCACGGGGGAGGGCTTTGCCCTGGCGTGTGTTTACGATGCCGGCGCAAAGCAATTCCGCGCCGTAAGTTTCTGCCAGCATGAAGCTGCTATGCTATGGTTCTACGTTACAGAGAAGGGCTTACGCACTGCAAGCCGGCTTCATAAGTGAATACGAAATTTTTGAAACAGGTTAATCGATGGATACCCAATACGAACCGCAGAAAATAGAAGAGAAGTGGCAGAAGCTCTGGGCAGAACAGCATCTTTTCGACGCCGACATTGCCCCCGGCCGCGAGAAATATTACGTGCTCGAGATGTTGCCTTATCCCTCCGGCGACATTCATATGGGGCACGTCCGCAATTATTCAATTGGCGACGCGCTGGCGCGCTACATGTCGATGAAGGGTTTTAATGTTCTTCATCCCATCGGCTGGGACTCATTTGGATTGCCGGCAGAGAACGCGGCCATCAAGCACCAGCGGCCGCCGGCGGAATTCACCTTTGCCTATATTGACCGCATGCGCCGGCAGTTGAAACGCCTGGGCGTCAGCTACGACTGGCGCCGCGAGGTGACCACCTGCGTCCCCGAGTACTACCGCTGGAACCAGTGGTTCTTCCTCAAGATGTATGAGCGCGGCCTGGCCTATCGCAAGAAGAGCCGCGTCAACTGGTGCCCGCAGTGCGAAACCGTTCTTGCCAACGAGCAGGTGGTAGACGGTTGCTGCTGGCGGCACGAAGATATGCCGGTGGTTGAAAAAGAGCTCGAGCAGTGGTTCCTCAAGATCACCAATTATGCCGAGCGGCTGCTGGACGACATGAAAGAACTGGTGCGCTGGCCCGAACGCGTGCTGACCATGCAGCAGAACTGGATCGGCAGGTCGAAAGGGACCGAAGTCGACTTCAGGGTTGAAGAACTCGGTGCTCCCCTTCGCGTGTTTACCACGCGCGTGGATACTATTTTCGGGTGCACCGTGGTTTTTGTGGCGGCGGAACATCCTTTGCTCGAAAAGATGATTGCCGCCTCGAAGGACCCAGAAAAACTGCGTGGCGAATTGGAGCGAATCAAGCAGTCCGCCGTCCGCGCGCGGGCCGAAGTGAATCTTGAAAAAGACGGTGTGGCTACAGGCTTCACTGCTCGGAATCCTTACAATGGCGAACAGGTTCCCATCTGGGTAGCCAACTTCGTTCTGACTGAATACGGCACGGGCGCTGTGATGGCCGTCCCCGCGCATGACCAGCGCGATTTTGAATTCTGTACCACTTTCAATCTTCCTATCCGCACTGTTATTGTGCCGAAGGACGGAAAACTTCAAGAAGCACTTGAAGCTGCTTTCACGGAATACGGAAAGCTGGTCAATTCCGGCCCCTACACCGGCCTTACCTCCGAGCGGGCCATCGAGCGCATGACCCGGGATGCCGAGTCGGATGGTTTCGGCAAGGGAACCATTCAATATCGCATCAAGGACTGGGGCATCTCGCGCCAGCGCTACTGGGGCACGCCAATTCCCATGGTTTACTGCGACGCCTGCGGCGTGGTCCCGGTGCGGGAATCCGACCTGCCGGTGCTCCTGCCTGCCGATATCAAGCTGACAGGAACGGGACAGTCGCCGCTGGCAAGCGTTCCGGAATTTGTGGCCACAACCTGTCCCCAATGCGGCGGCCCGGCGCGGCGGGAAACGGACACTATGGATACCTTTGTCGATTCATCATGGTATTTCTACCGTTACACCGATCCACGAATCGACATTTCGCCCGTCAGCAAGGAGGCGGTCGATTACTGGTTTCCGGTCGACCAGTATATCGGCGGCATTGAGCACGCTATCCTTCACCTGATCTACATGCGCTTTTTTACCAAGGTGATGAAAGACATTGGGCTGGTCAGCTTTTCTGAGCCCGTAGCGCGATTGTTTACGCAGGGGATGGTGATCAAAGACGGCTCCAAAATGTCGAAGTCAAAGGGCAATGTTGTGGATCCCACAGCTATGTTCGAGAAGTATGGGGCCGACACCGTGCGGCTCTATATGCTGTTTGCCGCACCGCCCGAGAAGGACCTTGACTGGAGCGACACGGGCATCGAGGGCGCGTCCCGCTTCCTCAATCGCGTTTACCGGGTGGTTTCCAAACATGCGGAGAATGTGCGCGCGGTTGAATCCGCGCTGTACAAGCAGCCCCGGCCGGCGGCGCAGCCCGAATACACCCCGGATGAAAGGAAACTGCTGCGCAAGGCCCACCAGGTGCTCCGGCACGTTACTGAAGACATGGAAGAGCGCTGGCACTTCAACACCGACATCGCGCTCACCATGGAACTGGTGAACGAATTTGCGGAACTGGAACCGGGCATGGCGGACGGGAAGCTGCGTCCGGAAGTAGTTAAAGAAACACTTGAGATATTGGTTTTGATCCTGGCGCTCTTCACGCCCCACATCGCCGATGAACTTTGGGCGGGCCTTGGGCATTCCGGGGCCACCCTGCGGGTCGCATGGCCGGTTTATAACGCCGGGCTGGCAGTTGAAGAAGAACTTGAACTTCCAGTGCAGGTGAACGGCAAGCTTCGCAACCGAATCCGCGTGGCCATCGGCGCGAATGAAGAGGAAATTCGCCGCCTGGCGCTGGCCGACGAAAAGGTCGCGCAGTATATCAACGGGCGCCAGGTCGCCAAGGTCATCATGGTGCCCCAAAAACTCGTCAATATCGTCGTCAAATGATTGTTTCCGGCTGCTTGTTCAGTCGCGGTTTTTCGGTTTTGGACCGAAGACGGAAAAGGGCGGGGGAGCCGGGCCCGTTCGATCTCTATTTGCGAACTGCCCTGAGCGAATTAGAGGGGTCTCAGGAATCGCTCTTTTGGCGCGAAAGCAAATACGGGAATTCTTCGCTGCGCTCAGAATGACCGGTGGGGGGCTGAGAATGACGGAGAGGAACCACGCCCATGCAGAGTTTGAATAGGGGAATCTCTTCAGGGTTTGCCCTGAGGCTCATTGCCTGTCATCCTGAGCGAAGCGAAGGATCACGGCAGTTCTCTCCGGGCAGTTCCGCGAGGGAGCAGCTTTTTTGACACGAAAAGAAATACGGGGATTCTTCGCGGTGCCTGCCCTGAGCGATGCCAAAAGGCTCAGAATGACCGTTCTCGGAGAAGGCGAACCCGCAGCGTATTGGATTCCACAAGAAAGGAGAATCACTTTATGGAGCGGCGTGATTTTTTTGCCGGGATGCTGGGTTTCGTAGGTGCGCAGCAGATGGCTGCGAAGACTCCCGCGGCGGCCAGTGAAGTTTACATTGAGCGGGCGGCCAGCGGAGAGCCGCACAGGGGAAAGGTGCTGGCGCTGATCACGCCGCATCTGGATGATGGGCCGGGCGCGGCCTGCGGCACGGTCGCCAAGCTGCTGAAGGAAGGGTACACCGGGTATTACATTCGCACGAGCAACGACGAGAAGGATTCCTTCGACCGCAGCGTGGGCGAAACTATTGCGGCCAACGAGCGTGACGCGGAACAGTTTATAAAAGTCTGCGGCCTGAAGCAGTGGTTCAGCCTGGGCTACCGGAACCACCGGATCGATGACATTGCGCGTACCGAAATGCGCGTCCGGCTGGTTTTTCTCTTTCGGCTGCTGAAGGTTGATACGGTGATTACGTTTGATCCCTGGGGGCACTACGAAGAGAATCCCGACCACTACATCACGGGGCACGCCGTAGAATCGGCTTGCTGGATGTCGGGCGGCCATCTGGACCTGCCGGAACATTTCGCCGCCGGTCTCAAGCCGCACGTCGTCAGGGAAAGATACTATTTCGCGCGCGGCCCGCAACTGGTAAATCGCGTGGTCGATATCGGCCCGACGTTGGAAACGAAAATCGCCTGCCTGAGAGCCTGCCGGACCATGGTGGACCACACGGTCAGGGACATCATGGCGGAGCACGCGGAGCGCGACCTGCACCTCCCGGAATTTAATGGCGACGTGGCGGCCGCCATCGAGGAGTACACGAAACTGGCCGTCGAGCGCCGGGCCCGCGCGGTTGGCGAAAGCCACGGCCTTCGTTACGCAGAAGCGTTCCATTACATCGGGCCGGACTGGTTTGTGGAGCGGGACGTTCTGCGGCCCCAGAATAATGCCTGAAACGCATAAGCGCATCCATCGCTGCGCCTGGAATCATCTCCCTGTGACAGGACTCAGAATGACGCGGCAGGGCGCGCAAGCTCCCATCGCCAGCAGCGGATGAATCTGGTTTGCTGGGCGGCAGAGCGGGGAATTGGCGGGCCATTTATTCAGATCCGACAGCAGAACGCCATCCGTAAGGACACCTCGCACAAATATATGCAGGAGTGCCTTCTATCCAGAGCCGACCGGCGCCAAAGTTGCTCCAGGGATGAAAGAGGAATAAGATGAATGCTGATGAAGGGGCAAATACTGCGCATTTTTGTTCTGCTGTGGCTTGCCTGGTACGTTTGGGGGCCTTTGGACCCGGTATTTGACTACTGGGACACGCCGCGCCAGACCATGTCCGACATGGAACGCTCGGCCAATGGCACGGTAGTGCTGATAGCCGGGGTTTTTGTCTTTGCGTCCCTGCAGGTCCGGAAATTGCGCGAGCGTTTTCACCGCTCTCTGCTGGTGGTGCAGACTGCCGTGGCGTCCCCACCCAGACCGACGTGTGCCGCTGCTTTGGCCCTGGTTCCCATCCAGCTTATCCATGCCCCTCCGGCGCCGCTTCGAATTTAGACCCTCCTTGATAACCATCCGATGATCCTGCGCGGCGAAGTGTCTCTTCGGGCGGCGCAGTCCAATTGACACTCCTCAGACCTTGCTTGCCGGGCAGCCTTATCGTGTCGCGGCTTCCAGCGGGCTGCCTGACGGAATACAAAAAAAGGAGCATGGCTTATGAAGAAGCTGATGCTTGCTCTCGCCGCTGCGGCGGCGCTCACAGCATGCGCGCCCGCCGTGCGCTACCATCCCAAACCCATTGCGCCGGCGGCATCCGCGGA
Source organism: Terriglobia bacterium (assembly GCA_035691365.1). GTDB lineage: Bacteria > Acidobacteriota > Terriglobia > UBA7540 > UBA7540 > SCRD01. The sequence continues at coordinate 128 of DASSJE010000204.1, read as the reverse complement.
GCGCCTGGAGAGCCGCACGCTGGACGATCCCGGCCTGCGGCAATTCATGGAAGAAAATCTCAGGCACAAGCTGAGCGCGTGGCCGCAACCGGCATGGGGATTGCGAGACCTCACGCTGGCCGCCTACT
>DASSJE010000203.1:0-5747 GCA_035691365.1 Terriglobia bacterium | reverse complement strand
GCCAGTACATCCCGAGGAGGGTCTTCCCATCAAAAACCGAATTGATCAGGTAAATCTTCAGCCCCGTTTTAGGGTCGTCGGGGACCTTGTGCTCGAGGAAATCCCAGCCCAGGTGCAGGACTTTGTCGTATCCTCGGTTCTCTTCCGGATGGTACCAGGGCAGCAGCTTGCCCTGAGAATCCAAAACAGCCTTGTGCCACGGCAACTGCGCATTCACAAATCCTTGCGCGCGCAACGCACCGGCTGCAAGCACCATAAAGCACACTGCGGCGAACAGCTTTACAAAGCACTCTCGAAGAATTTTCTCGTCCATCCCAACCTCCCATTCAAGGAGCTTTTAGCGCAAATTTTCTGCTGAAGCGTTTCTCCTCACAATCCACAATCTGTTCTTGCCGACGATAAAAAAGAAGTCGGCCCCATCGGAATCCACCGGTCCCTTCACAAAACTCAATGCCGGTTCCCGGAAGCAAACGTCCCACCTGGCGAGCGCTCAGGCGCTCTTTTTTTTTGGATACTTTCTTCATACACGGTGATTAACAGCGTGCTGCCCAAAACCAAAAGCCCTCCAAGAACCATGAACCGCGTGAGCCGTTCACCCAGCAACGCGGCAGCTATCAGAACTCCAAAAAACGGAATCAGATAGTTGGAAAGAGCGGCCTGCGTTGCGTCGAGCCGCGACAGTACGTTCAGGAAAAGCACCATCGAAAGTCCGTACTGCAAAACGGCCAGCACCATCAGGGCTGCCCAGACGGCAGGCGAGAAATGCGTTAAATGTAGGAAACTCACGGGCTCGCTGTAAATCGTAATCGGAAGCATGAAAGCGAACACCGCGTAGTAACTGTAGAGAAGCACCTGGAGCGGCGTGTACCGGCCCAGCAGCTTCTTGCTATAGGCGTTATAAAATGCGCTCCCATTGACGCTGCAAAAAACCAGCAAATTTCCCAGCAGGAATTTCCCGCTCGTAAAATCCAGCGAGCCCCAGTTGATCCCCGAGCACTCCAGCACCCCGGCGATCGCCAGGGCAAAGCTGATCCAGCGAATCAAACTCATTCGCTCGCCCAGAAAGATATACGCCATCACCGCTGTGGAAACAGGGAGACACAACATCAACAGGGCGGCATTTTCGGCGAGGGAAAGGCGAACTCCCCAGGTCACAAACAACTGAGCGACGACCTGACCGCACACGCCAATCAGGATAAAATCGCGCAGGTCGGCCATAGGCATTCGGCCTGCCCCTGCCTGTTTTTTGTTCTTCTTGTTCTCCCGGTGGACAATAGGAATCAGGATCAAGGTTGCAATCGTCATCGGGAAAAATGTGGCAAACACGGGCCCCATCTGTTCCTGCGCAACCTTGACCATGACAAATTGGCTGCCCCAGATGAAGTTGCTGACCAGCAGCATGACCCAGTCGCGAAAATGAGAAGATGGTTTCAATCTTTCCCCCCAGAACAGAATTCTTTACCCCCGGCCGTCCCTGCCCGGATCAAGGCATTGTGGCAGCGAACGACCCGGGAGTGACCGGCGAGTCCTCCGTGTAAGCCAGATCGTCGAACGTCAAATCGTCCAGTGTTGCGCCGTTCTCAGTTTCAAAACTCACTCTCGCCGTACGGTCGGCCCATCCGGTCCTGAGCCGCTCCAGTTTTCCGGCCGGGATGGTAAAGAGCACATCCGCGTTGTGCGGAGAATGGACCTTCAGGGTGACGTCGGAATTGCTGCTGTTATAAACGTCCACGCCTACAAAAACCCGCGGATAGTAGAAAGCAAAACCTGCCTGAGTCAATTTCGATTTTGCTATTCTGAGGCAAAAGGTCGCCACGCGTCCCCGCGGAACACCAATCTTCCAATCACCGCCGTCGCCCCAGTTGATCGCGCCCGCCGGGTATAGTCCCTCGAGCACTGTGTTGGCGGGAAGGTGCGGGTTGTCAAAGTCCACGACAACCGGCGGGGTCGATCCTCCTTCGCCTTCAATATCCACATCACGCGAATGGTCATGGCGAATCCTGAGAACCCCGGTATTCGGGTTGAATGTATAGCCTTCCTGGTTGAGGCGTTCACTCTGCGCAAGCGCATGTCCATCGGCCGTTACAGACGCCGGCGTGAAGTCAAGCCGCAAAACATCGGTGGCTGCGGGGTCAAAAGTAGAATAGGTGACTGAACCTTTTCCGTAGGAAATCGAGGTGACAACCGAAGTTGTTCCCAGCAGATGCGATTCATCCGCCGGCGCCCACGTGGGCACGGCCCAAAGCCCGTCCATCATGCGGCGAGGACCGTCGGCAAATTCGTCCGTAAACCACCACTGATTCTGGCCCCAGGGAGTTCGTCCTTTTGGCGGAAAACCCTGAAAGTAGGTGACCCAGTTGAAGGAGCGGTAGGCCTGTTCCTTGTAATCTTCGTCGCCGGTCTTCGCGAAATACAGAGCCTCAATCGCGGCCAATCGAGAGGTGTGGCTGTCGCAACACCAGCCGGGTTCCTGACAGCAATAAGTATTGCCGTTGCCCTGCTCCGTGGTGATGGTCGCGCCATGGACAATAAACTTGGGCCATTTCGGCGTGGTCTTCACCCACTTGATCAGCCTGGCTGCGTCCTGGCGCCAGCCCGAGTCTTTGTCAGGATTCAGGATGGCGTAACGCGCAGTTTCCAGCGGGATAACGCTGTTCATGTTTTCCATGCTGGGTGTAACGTCTTCGAAATATCCGACCCAGACATTGTTCTTCATCGGATATTGTTCAAGCCATTGCCAGGCGCCACTCCGAACGCGCCGGTAGGCAGCCACGTCTCCAAAATTGAGCCGAATGAGTTCGTCAAACAACTCGATCGGCTCAATCACGTCGGCTGAATACGGGCCTAATTCCTTGCCTTCAACTTTCCCGTCGCGAGCAAAGCACCGGTAAGGCCAGGGCGAAATCTCCGCGTTCCCTTCCTTGTAGTTCCTGGCCAGCGCGTTCGCACAACGGATGGCTTCCTGGAGATAACGCGCCTTTCCGGTCATTTCAAAAAGGCGCAGGTATGCATAACCATCCTCGCCTACAACCGGGGGTTCGATGTAATCGATGCCATGCCGGAACCAGCCGGTGTAACGCTGCGCTCCGGGATCGGCTGAGGCGCGCGGGACCCCGCCCCAGACATAGTCATCAGGCGTTATCCCGTTTTCCAGCTCGTAATCGAAAAAGTCTTCCAGAAATTGGATCGTTCGCGGGTCTCCCGTGTAAGGATAAAGATGCTCGATAAAGCCTTCCATCATGGCGCGCAGATATCCTGTCGAATTGGCCCAGTCGCGTATGGGATAGGTCGCAAATGTCTCGCGGTCATAATCAATGCAACAGTAGAAATCATAATATCGCTGATGATTGTATTGCTCCCACAGATACTGCCAGCGCGACATAAAGTAGCCCGCGTAGGAATAGCCTGTATGGCGCGGGCGCGGCCACGGCAGCAGCATGCCTTTCGAGTCCAGATCGACAGGCCTCCCTTGAATGGTCGGAACGTCCAAGGTCGAAATAGCCTTGAAAGGGCTCCGGGCCGGCTGTGCGGCCGCTTCCGTGCCGCTGCTCTTTTGCCCCTCCCACGTGCCCACCTGCTGCCCGTTCTTTTTCCAGGTCCCGCTAAGCCGGTCGCCGCTAACCACGGCCGTCAACGCGTACTGGCCTGCGTTGGTGTCAAGCTCGATGCTGAGCCGGCCTTGCGAATAGCTTACGGAGGTTAAAGGAATGGAGACGGAAGAATCGGGGGCCCAGCCGGTTATTCTTCCACTCGAACCCTGCAAGTGGAGTGTAAAAGGAACGTTGACATCTTCCGTGCCATGGGAAATGCACTGCCATTCTCCGTTAATGGACTGGTCCACGGCATTGGAAGTTTGCGCCTTAACAATGATTCCCAGGAAAATGACTATGATTGAAATTGCCACGATCAATTTCGTTCCATCCGTCAATCTGGAGAATCGCGCTGCAAGAGAAGCCAGGAAGTTTCCCATTTTATCTCCTCGTCTTCACGGCAATGAGTTGCATCCGTCCACTCGCCCGTTATGGCAGCGTGATGCCGCGGCGCGACATCGCACCCACAAGCTCATCTTTGTTCCTTACCTGGGCGGCTCGGAAACCCAATTCAAGCGCTGCATCGACGTAGCTCTTAATGTCATCGGCATAAAAAACTTCACTTGCGTCCACCCGGGCCATCTTCAACGCCGCATCGTAGATTTCCCTGGCAGGTTTTGTCACGCCAACCTTGAACGAAAGCGCAAAGTGGTGGAAAGCACGAAGAGCCGGGTACTGTTGCTGCATAAAATCAAAGTGAATTTCGTTGGTGTTTGACACCAGCACCAGGACATAATCCCGGGCGAGCGAAGACAAAAAAGGCAGGTCGACGGTTGAATCGCGGTCAAAAATCGACGACCATTCCGCGCAGAAGCTCTGGTACGGCAATGTGATTTTGAGAAGCGAGGACATTTCCCTATAGAAACTCTCGGACGACAGCTTCCCGGATTCATAGAGTATAGAAAGCGTTGATTCCTGAAACCGCCGGGCCATCTCCAACGCAGAAAACGCCGAGCACTGCGCAAGGCCCCGCCAGAGGCGCTGATAATCAAAAGGAACAAGGACGTTGCCAAAGTCCAGACAGATGGCGCGAATCCTTGTATGCTGCCTGTCTCCCCTTTCCAGCGCGCGTCCCAGAGCAGTTACCGCCTTTCAATTTTTTCAATTCGTTTCAACGCCACGGCAATGTCACGGTCCGGCAGGAAGGCGCTCATTCGCGGGCCCCGCAAATCCGTGCGACCCGCTGGATCAGGCTTGAACGGTCCCCAAATAATCGGCCCCGTCGGAATTGCCTTCAAAAACATATGGCGAAATGCCGGAATGTTTTTTGTATCGCTCGATGACGCGGGAGAACGCTTCCGTGGCGTCCTTCCGCCCGAGCACTGCAACCGTGCCGCCGGCCCCGCCGCCCGTGATCTTGGCGCCAAACAATCCATTCGCAGCGCCCTCTTCGCGAACAAGGTCAACCAGCTCGTCGGTAGCTTCAGATCCCAAACCACACTCGGTGTAGGAATAATGCGACTGGTACATTAATTCCCCCAGGAGCGCAAAGGCTGACTCCGTCGCGGTTCCGCAGGATGTGCGAACCAGTTCCACAAAAGTCTGGATGCGATGATTTTCTTCAACGGCATAGCGCATGCAGGCCCGTATTCGATATGCGACGTCCTGCCTCACCTGCGTGTAAGGGTCGATGTGGAAATCGGCTTTCTGAAGATACTCCGCGCCCGTCCACACCTCCGGGAGACGTTGTTCGTACGACGAACGAAATTCCGAGGGCGAAATATTTGAAGGATAGCCGATCCAATGCGTGTCGACATACCGCGAAATCCCGTCGCATTCTTCGATCTGCAACTTCAGCCCGTTCCAATCGCAAATCAGTTTGTAACCCATGAAACAGGCAGCGCGGGCGGCTTCATACTCAATGCCCGTGACAGCATGCCGGACCCCGGAATCGATTCCCCAGACGGTTAAATCCGCGGGCATTTTCACCAGTGGAAACGGCAGGCACGGCTGGCAAAGCAACGGGAGGCAATACCCCGCCCGCCCAAGAACGATCGCAGCCTGGTCCATAATGCCGCATGCGGATTCTGCGATGGTGTTTTCCACCCATTGGCACGCCCGCGCCAATTCGATACCTTGGAGCGGAATCCGGTATGCCTGGCAGGCGGTTTTCATGGCTGCGACTTCCACCGCAGCGGACGAGCTTACGCCTTTATT
>DASSJE010000202.1:0-7782 GCA_035691365.1 Terriglobia bacterium | reverse complement strand
GGCGCCGGCCTTCTGCTTGACGATTTCCATCTCCAGGCGCGACGCCCAGATGTCGAGCTGCTCAATCGCCGCCGCTCGAAAAGTATCCGCGGCCACCAGCAGCGGTTTACGGTCCTGGCTCAGATAGAACCGCGCGAGCTTGGCGATGCTTGTGGTCTTCCCCACGCCGTTCACGCCCACCACCAGGATGACTTCCGGCTGGCCCTCGGGAAGTTTTTGGGGCTTTGCACGGTTGCCGGCGCCATTCTGGGGATTTTCGAGGATCTTCAGGATTTCACGTTCCACGACGCCGCGAATTTCACTGGCGTTCTTCAGACTTCCGCGGCTGACCTGTTCCCGCAAACCCTCCAGGATGTCGCTGGAGGTCTTTACACCCAGATCGGCCATGATTAAGGTGGCCTCCAGATCATCCAACAGGGCCGGATCAATTGCCTGGCGGCCTTCGGTGACCTGGTCAATCCTTTCGACCAACTGGTTCTTGGTTGATGCGACCGCCTGCTTAAGCCGGCTAAAGAACCTGCTTTTTTCTTCCTGTGGACCAAAGAGAGTTTGCACCATGGAACTTTATTGTAGCGCAAATGCGGGCAGGCTCAGGGGCTGATCTCGGCTGCCGGGACCTGGATACGCCGCGTCATCTCAAACTTTCGCAGGCCGCCCTTGATGTAAGCCGAGTTTAGCGCATCCACAACAATGGGATCGTAGCGTGTTCCTGCATGCTTTTTCAGGATCTCAAGCGCCGTGGGGAAATCGCGGCCATTCTGGTAGGGACGGTCGGTGGTGATGGCATCAAATGTGTCGGCGACGGCGATGATCCTCACGAGCAGTGGAATCTCATCGCCTTTGATGCCATCCGGGTAGCCAGTGCCATCAAGAGATTCATGATGCCAGCGGATTCCGGGCAGCATATCCTCAAGCTGCTGCACCTGCCGGACAATTTCAAACCCGATGATGGTGTGGCGCTTCATGAGGTCGAATTCTTCATCGGTCAAAACTCCAGGCTTCCGCAAAACCTGGTCGTCCACTCCGATTTTTCCAACGTCGTGCAGCGTGGCGGACGCCCGGACCCGCTCAATTTGCTGTTCGTCCAGCCCGATCTCCCTGGCCAGTATGACCGAGTAATTCGAAACGCGTGCCGAGTGCCCCTTGGTGTAGGGGTCCTTGGCGTCAACGGCCGCCGCAATCATTTCAATGGAGTCGATAAAGAGCTGGCGGTTTTCTTCTGATGCCCGCCTCAGATCGCTGATGTACTGCTGGATGTCCTCCGCCATGATGTTGAAGCCCTGCGCCAGTTCGCCGATTTCGGTCCTGTTCCTGACGTCTGCGCGGACACTGAAATCTCTTGCGGCAATGGCGCGCGCTGCGCGGGCCAGGTGGTCGATGGGCCGCGTAATCGATTTGGATGCGAAGACGGCGACAATCAGGCTGATGATCATTACGAGCAGCCCCAGTCGGATTGTGGCGTCGCGCATTTCAATGGCGGTCAAAAAGGCATCGCTCTTTTTTTTCTGGAGAATGACGCCCCACCGTCCGCTGAGCGTGGGCGAATAGGTCCCCAGCATGGGAATAATTCTGCTGTTGCGGACCAGATCGTACTCCGAGGTTTCGGTGAGATGCGCGCGGCCCCGCCAGGCCAGGAATTTCTGCACGATCGGGTCGCGGACCATGTCCATTCCGGCGACATTCTGGTCAGGATTGTTGGAAGCCACCGTGCGCCCTGAATTGTCCACAATGTAAGCCTCGAGGCCGAGCCTGCTGGATTCCGTAAGTTCATCCGCCAGCGGGCGGAGCGTGACAACCGCCGCGATCATGCCACGAAAGACCTTTTCGCGCTGGATAGGTTCGGCAATCACCATCACCAGTTCGCTGCCGCGTGGCCCTACAGCCGTCAGCGGATTGCTCTCATAGCGCTGCCCCTGGCGTGCCGCCAGAAAAGCTGCTTCCATGGCCTTGCGGACAAAGGTGTCGGAGCCGGCGTTGAATCCGCTTGCTTGAATGGCCTGGGCCCCGCGCCCGCGAGCCTCTGTGTTCAGCGCCGTCACGTAAATCACGCTGGGTTGGTCGGCGAGTGAATCCTCCAGGGCACGTTCCAGGCGTGGATCGATCTCGTAATTCGAATTTCGTCCCCCAATGGCCAGCGGAATGACGGCGTCAAAGAGTTCCTTGACCTGCTGGCGCACGTTTTCCATATAGAGCTGGATCTGCTGGGCGATCGATTTGGAGAGCGTCGTCTGCAGAATCTTCTCCTGGGTTTCGAGACGTTGCTTGTTCATGCTCACCATGCGGGAACCAAAAAACCATAGAGGAACGACGCTGATGCTGATGAGAATCAGCAGCAGGATGTATTGAATTTTCAGACGCCTGGGAAGGAATGGTTCCATCGGGGCAGCGCTCACTTTACCTTTGTAACCCTCGGCTTGGGAGGGGGAAAACTTGAGCAAGTCAGTCGGATGGCTCAACCGGCAAGGGTTGATGTGTCCACACCCGCTGGCTCACCGGCCAATTGAATGTCATTTCAATTATCGGGACTTTGCGGGCGGGAATTGATGACAATCAAAGGAGACATTGGGCGCGATTTTCATCGAGCCCAAGGCGATTTCTACGGGAAACGCGCCATCTTGTGGTATTCAGCTCCTCCGGGCAGCAGCCTGCTTTCCCATAGGAAGAATTCTGAGACTTCAAAGGATCCCAGGAGCGAACTACTCTGCACGGCCAAAAGCGCCTCGATCCTGGGTTGTGGCCGGGGGACTTTGAAGCGCGCAAGAGTAAGGTGGGGCTTGAAGTCGCGATTTTCCGGCGGAAATCCGAGAGGGGCCAGCGCGTTCTCGACCTGTGCCGCCATCTGCGCCAACTCAGGCGGGGCGTCAAGCCCGGCCCAGAAAACACGCGGCCGTTTCGCGCTGGGGAAAAAACCAAACCCCTGAACGCGAACGGTGAATTTCTCAAACCGTTCCATCCGGCTCAGGGTATTTTTCACCTCGGCTTCCTGTGGTGCGGAAATCTCGCCCAGGAATTTCAGCGTCAGGTGAATTCCTTCCGGGCGGGTCCACCTGGCATCAGGGCAGACCTGCCGAAAGCGCGCCTGCTCCCGCCGCAGCGCCTCACGGATGGATTCAGGCAGCTCAATCGCAATGAAGGCCCGCATTGTTGCACCCGGAAACCGCAGACAGTATAGCTCCGTAATCCGCTAATTCCTGATTCTCCGCCGAAGCATTTCCAGCGCAAATTGCGAGGAAAGCAACCGTACGCGTTCGCGGTCGCCTGGAAAGCGGAACTCGCGGACTTCCGTCCCGCGATCGTCGGCGACTGCGATAAAGACCATGCCAACTGGCTTCTCTTCAGTCCCTCCACCGGGCCCTGCAACTCCGGTGATCCCGACACCCATGGAGGCGTTAGTCTTCCGCCGGATGCCCTCCGCCAGGGCCTGGGCCACGGGTTTTGAAACTGCCCCGTACGTCTCGAGCAGCCTGGGGGAGACTCCTGCAAAGCGGGTTTTCATCTCATTGCTGTAGCAGACGGCGCCGCCCAGGTAATATTCAGAGCTGCCCGGCACGCGCGTTATCCGCTCACCCAGCAACCCGCCTGTGCAGCTTTCAGCGGTGGCCAGGGTCTTCTGCTTCATCACCAGGTACATTCCCACCACTTCTTCCAGCGTCTCGCCGCTGGTGGAAAAGATATGGTCGCCCAGGGCAGGCTCGATCTTATCCGTGAGCTCATCCAGCAGGGCATCCGCTTCCTCCTGCGTCGCGGCGCGTGCGGTCAGGTGGACCTCGATGGCCCCGCCGGTGGAGAGGATGGTCGTCGAAGGGTTGCTGTAAGGTTTATAGATGGGCGCAATCCGCTGGTCCACTTCCGATTCCGGCAGTCCGGCCACTTTGATGACACGGGTGCGGATCCGGCTGGCGGATACGCGGCCCTTCAGGCGCGGCAGGCACTGGTCTTCAAACATCGCTTCCAGTTCGTGGGGCGGCCCCGGGAGCATGATGATAATCGTGCCGTCCTGCTCGATCCAGATTCCCGGCGCCGTGCCCTTCTGGTTGGGCAGCCACTCGGCGCCTTCCGGCACCAGGGCCTGGCGCGCATTATTGGCGGGCATCTTGCGGCCCGTACGCGCGTAGCGCGCTGCAATGCGCTCGATGATTTCAGGGACTTCGTGCAGCGCGCGGCCCAGAACATCTGCCACAACCTGGCGGTTGATGTCATCTTCGGTGGGGCCGAGCCCGCCCATCACGATGATCAGCTTGCTGCGCCCGAGCGCGGCACGGAAAACGGACGAAAGCCGTTCGGGGTCGTCGCCCACCACGGCCTTGAATTGCACCTCGATTCCGAGGGAATTCAGTTGCCCGGTGAGGTAGAGGGAGTTTGTGTCATGTCGATGAGGAGTGAGAAGTTCCGAGCCGACTGCGATGATTTCTGCGTCCATGCTGGATTAACAATAAGAGCCCGGCCATTAAAGAGGAATATTCCCGACGACTATTGTCCGGCCCGCGCTGGTATACCCTTTTCACTTTTCATTTGGCTTCAGCAGCGGTTGGCCTTCGATTCCAAGAAACAGCTCCACCAGCGAGTTATTGGTGGCGACAATCATTGAACGGCGGGGCGTGAATGCCAGCCCCACGATGTTGTATCCGGAAACGCACAGCTCCGCTTCGCCGTCGGGCGTGATTCGCACAACCCCCCGCTGCCCTGAAAGCGATGCTGCAACATAGAGATTGCCTGCCGCGTCAAAAGCCATGCCTTGCGGGCGGCCCAGACCGCGATAGAACCGGTTGACGGCGCCCTCGGGAGTAATACTGTAGATGGCGTCAAAGCTTGAAGTGGTCGGAGCGGTGACGTAGAGGTTACCCTTCGGACCGAATGCCAGATGATAGGCGGAAACACTGGGTTCAAGCGTCGCGAACACAAAAATCTGGCGATCGGGGCTGATCTTGAAAATCGTGCCGGTGCGGTCACCCGCGTAGAGATTGCCGGCCCCGTCAAATGCCAGTCCCGTTGCTATCCCCATCCCTTCTGCGTATTTGCCGACTTCGGCTGCCGGGGTAATTCGATAAATCGTGCCTTCCATCCGGCTGGAGACGTAAAGCATTCCCTCCCTGTCAAAGGCCAGCCCGGTGGCGTTCATCAGATCGCTGACAAACGGTTTCACCACGTGCTGGGGATCAATTTTGAAAAGGGCGACAGGCACTTTTTGCCCACGGCTGCCGCTGAAAGTGGAGAAGATGTTTCCCTGGGCATCGATGGCAGGATTGGCCACCGGATGGAGGCTATCGGTGAGCAGGATGCCCACGGCCACGAGGGTCGGAGAGGTTGAAGACCTGCCGGTATTGATGGTCATCTCCCCGCTGACCACGCCTTCCGGCACGCGGACAATCAGGCGGCTGGAGGAGCTCAGAAGGACGCTCCCCGGCTGGTCGCCGAAGCGCACGGTCGGCCGGCTATTACCATTGGATATGAAACCCTTTCCCTGGACCGAGATTTCACCGCCGGGAATAGCGGCCTGCGGGATGACCCGCTCAACCAGAAGTTTGCCTTCGGCCTTTTGAGTCTTCTTGCCGGTTGACCGCCTGTCGCTTGTTCCTTTTTTCCACAAGTTCATCGAATGATATAACCCAGAAAAGCCAGCGCTCCCAAAGCGTATGCGCCTGCAATCACGTCATCTACCATGATACCCCAACCGCCTGGCAAACGCTCTGCCCGGCCGGCCGGGAACGGCTTGCTAATGTCAAAGACCCTGAAAAGCACAAACCCCGCCATCAGCACCTTCCAGGTGGCGTGCGGAACCAGCAGAAAGGCCACCATCTGTCCGGCGATCTCATCGATCACCACGTGCCCGGGGTCGGTCCGGCTAAAAAACTTTTCGCTTTCGCCGGCCGCCCACACTCCCAGAAAAAAAATCAGCACCACGAGCGATACCAGTAACGCGTCGCGGCCCGCGCGGGTGAGAGGCAGCGCATCCAGCGCGGCCACCAGGAGAACTGCCACGGCTGAGCCGACCGTCCCCGGCAAAATGGGAAAAAATCCGGCGCCCGCAACCGTCGCCACCCACACAGGCAGTGGGCGCTGCCGCTCAGTTGCCATTTCCGTCTTCACCCTCATCCTCCGCAGCGGGCGTGCGCCGAACTTGCCTATCGCTGCCGCTGTCTGGAACCCGGTATCGGCCTTCCAGCCAATTGTCAAGGTCAATCAGCTTGCAACGTTCGCTGCAAAACGGCCGGAAAGGGTTTCCCTCGAGGGGGACTTCCTTCTTACAGATGGGGCACCGCATGACCCCTCGCTGAAGCGTGCCCTCCGGTCGGCCCAATCTGGACGAGGCCGCGCCGCTGGCGGGTGCCTGCCGCCGCGCTTTCCGGCCCGCCGAAGGCGGTTTCTTCCAACCGCGCCACCATGTCATAATCGCCGCTTTGGGTGATGGTCGCCCATCGAAACTGTCCGGCCATGGGCTCCGGCCCGACAAAGTCATTGATGTAAACCTGTCCGTCGATGCCCGGCGCCTGTGTTTCCAGCCGGCCCCGGAACAGCCATGCGGTTTCTTCTGCTCTTCCTTCCACCAGAACGGGCAGGACCTTGCCCACGCTTTCACGCAGCTTCCGCTTTGAAATTTTGCGTTGCGCCGCCATCAACTTTTTGCGCCGCCGCCGCGCCACCGCCCCAGGTACCTGCTGCGGATGGCCATAGGAACCGCACGTCTCCTCGTTCGAATAGAGAAAAACTCCAAGATGGTCGAACTCGGCTTCGGTCACAAAGCCCAGCAGGTCCTGGAAATCTTCGTCGGTTTCTCCGGGAAAGCCCACAATCAGCGAAGTCCGCAGGGCCGCGTCTGGAATCGTCGAGCGGACCTTCTGCAGCATTTTCAGAAAATGCTTTCCGCTCGATCCGCGCCGCATGGCTTTCAGCACAGCCCGGCTGGAATGTTGCAGCGGAACGTCAAAATATTTTGCCACCTTGGGCGTTTCAGCAACGGCCTCGATCAGGGCGTCGGTCAGGCGATTCGGATAGCAGTAAAGGAAGCGCACCCACACGAGTTCAGGAATCCTGCCCAGTTCCCGCAGCAGCAGGGGCAATCCGTCGCGAAGCCCCAGGTCTTCGCCGTAGCTGGTGGTGTCCTGCCCGACCAGCGTGACTTCACGCACGCCCTGCGCGGCCAGTTGTTCGGCTTCGCGCACCACGGATTCAAAACGCCGGGAGCGAAACCGGCCGCGCATCTGCGGAATCACACAGAACGTGCAGGGGTGGTCGCAGCCCTCGGCAATTTTGATATAGGCAGAATACGACGGCGTTGAAAGAATTCTGGGAGTGAACTCATGGTAGAGATAGGGTTCGGCCGTCTGCTGCGACTCGCGCGCCCCGCCTTCCATCTGGCAGGCCTCCAGAATTCGCTCCAGCTCGTTGGTGCCGATCACAAAATCAACTTCGGGAATTTGCGCCAGGATCTCCTTGCGGTAGCGTTCCACCAGGCAGCCGGCCACCACCAGCTTTTTGGCCACACCCGATTTCTTTAGTTCCGCCATGTCCAGAATGGTGTTGATGGATTCCTGCTTGGCGGGTTCGATAAAACTGCAGGTGTTCACCACAAGAATTTCGGCATCCTCGGCGCGCGGGGTCAATTCATAACCCTGCCGGGCCAGCATTCCCAGCATGACTTCGCTATCCACCAGGTTTTTGGGGCAGCCGAGGCTGACCATTCCAACTTTGGGCATAAAAGCGTTTCTGTCCCTATATTCAGGTTATCTTTGATTAAAAATTTTACCACATCTCAATTTCGCGCTAAGGGCCGGTGGGCGTCTT
>DASSJE010000201.1:0-3309 GCA_035691365.1 Terriglobia bacterium | reverse complement strand
TTGAATTGCTTTTTCGTTCTGTCCGTCGGCCATGTAACCGTCGCCCAGGCTGTCGTAGGCGTTGGACGAGTTTGGGTAGGCTTGTGTGTTCAGTTGGAACAACTCCACTGCCTCTTTCGTCTGCTTGGCCTGCAGGCGTTCGTAGCCCAGCAGGTTCAGCGGCCCCTCCGGGAATAGAAAAGCCTGCGGATCGCGCTTGCGCGCATCATGGAACATCTGCACTGCCTTGGGCACGCCGTCCGGTTGTTCCACGAGCGACCAGAACTCATAGGCTGGCGACTTCTTGATGGCCATGTGCGCCTTGGGGTCGGCGGGCGCCTTCACCAGCGTCTGCACGTACCAGGCGACGATATCGCGCGGCAGTTCGGGGTGAGGGCCAAAAATTTCGGTCCCGTGCTTGCCGTTGGCGAAGCCAACAAATTTATTGCGTGGGTTGCCGGACAGCTCGGCCAGCCACTGCATGTTTTGTGGAGCATTCGAGTCGAACTCGTCGTCGGCTGCAGCGGCGGTGAACATGGGCAGCCAGGGATTTTGCTGGAGAAACTTCAGGCCAGCGCCGTTGGTGGGGCCCGCCAGCAAAGCCAGCGACTTCACTTCCGGGTGCCGCCGCGCCACTTCGACAGCGAAGCCGACGCCGCAGCTTCCGCCGCCGGCGCCGATGCGCGTTTTGTCCACGCCCGGCTGGGCCAGAAGATAGGTGTAGGCGGCCTCTATGTCGCCGGGAAATTTGCTGGTCTGCACCTGCTGCAGCTTCTGCGGATCTTTGCGAAAGTCAATGCGCTCACCCTCGCTCTCGCCGTAGCCGCGGTAGTCGAGCGTCAGCGCGTTGATGCCCACTGCGCTCAACTGGCTGGCCACCGGCTCCCATGCTTTACGATTGCTGTTGCACATGTGCAACAGCAGCACTGCGGGCCCGGGCTTGCCGGCCGAATAGTAGGTGGCCTTGAGCTTGATCCCATCCGGCGCGGTTATGTCCACATCGTGCGGCGCCGGCGCCGTGGCGGCAAAGGCTGGAAGGGTAACGAGGAACAGCAGCGCCGAGACTAGAATGCGAGCCATTGCGGTACCTCCTGCAATCTAGGAACTTTGAAACCTAGAAGCTTTGAAACCTGATTCATCACTCCGGGCTTTCCCTCACGATCTCGCCGTCGCGCATATGAATAATGCGGTCGGCATAGGCGGCGGCCTCCGGGTTATGGGTAATCATGAGCACCGTCTGTCCCAGTTCCTGCTTGGAGTGGCGGAGCATATCCAGCACGACCCCGGAGTTTTTACTGTCGAGATTGCCGGTGGGCTCGTCAGCCAGCACAATGGCTGGGCGATTAATGAGGGCCCGGGCCAGGGCCACCCGCTGCTGCTCGCCGCCGGAAAGTTCGGCCGGGCGGTGCCGCAGCCGGTGCGCGATGCCCAGCATTTCAACTATTCGCTTGAAGAGTTGGTCGTCTTTCTTGGAGTTCGTTCCTGCGATGTCCTGGGCGATGGCGATATTGGAGTAGGCGTCCAGAGTGGGAAGCAGGTTAAACTTCTGAAAGACAAACCCGATTTTGCGCTTGCGCATCTGCGTGCGCTGCGCGTCAGAAAGCCGGGCGAAGTCTTCGCCATCAATCACCACCCGGCCGGAATCGGCATGCGTAAGCCCGCCCAGCAGGTAGAAAAGAGTGGACTTGCCGCTTCCCGAAGGACCCACGATGGCCACAAATTCGCCTTTTTCCACGGTGAAGGAGACGCCGCGCAACGCCGGCACCTCCACTTTGCCGACGTGATAAGTCTTGCGCAGGTCCTCGGCGACAATGATCGGTGGCATGGGAAGACATTGATGTTACACGAACCGGCGAGTTTGCTGCCGGGGTACCCCCCACCCCCCTCCTGGCACCTCAAATCTTTGAAATCTATGATTTGTAACAGCGGTGCGCGGCAAAATCTTGGAAGCAAAGAATTTAAGAACAAAATCTTTGAAACCAAGAATTTACCCCGTGCGACCTGCGCAGGCCGCGTTATTTTCTACCTTACTTCCAGCATAGCAATTGCAAGCGATATTTTGTGACATGGGACAAGCAGAAATTTGGCGCTGAGGCCGAACCATGCACTCCCTCGTCGGAACTCCCTTGAGCAAGACCATCACGTCACCAGTGCAGGGGTGTTTCGACTCGGGCGTTCGCCCTCGCTCAACATGACAGTAGTAGTATTGGGGGCCTTCGCTGCGGGATAAGGGGGAAACCTTGAAACCTGGAAAACCTTGAAACCCCAACCTTAAAGTGCAATCGCCTTTCCTGACTCCTGACTCCTGACTCCTGACTCCTGACTACCAGCTACCAACTACCAGCTACCAGCTACCAACTACCAGCTACCAACTACCAGCTACCAACTACCAACTACCAACTACCAACTACCAACTACCAGCTACCAACTACCAGCTACTAGAATGTACTCATGGACGACCTTCGCACTCCCATTCTTCCCGGCACCGCGGCTTCCGACTACGAACGCTACCTGAGAACCGACGAGCTGCTGGCGCTGCAGAAGCCGCCGGAAGAGATGCTGCACAAAGACGAGCTCACCTTTCAGGTAGTGCATCAGGCTTCAGAGCTGCTGCTGAAGGGCGCAGCCTGGGAATTGGAACGAGCGTTGGGGCACCTGGAGCAGGCCGACTTCGCCAGCTGCTCGCGCCTGATCCGGCGCGCCAATATGGAGATTGATTACCCCATCAACCTGCTCCATGTTCTTGAAACTATTACTCCTTACGACTATCACCTGATTCGCGCCGGGCTGGGGCACGGCAGCGGCCTGGATTCGCCCGGCTTTCTGGCGCTGTTACACGTGGGCCCGCGTCTGGGACGCGCCTTTGATGCCCAACTCGAAAAGGCCGGTGTGACTGTGAACGAGATGTACCGCCATCACCAGAAGCACTTTGGCCTGCACGATGTGGCGGAAAGCCTGCTGGATTTTGACGAAAGGGTGCAGATCTTCCGTTTTCATCACCTGAAATTGGCCCAACGCATCATTGGCGGGGGCGTGGTGGGCACCATGGGCACGCCAGTGGAAGTTCTGCACCAGCGGCAGGAGCACGTCTTCTACAAGGAATTGTGGGACGTGCGCAACGAAATCACGGCCAAGATCACCGAGCAGTGGGAACGGGAAGGCCGCCGGTAAGCGGAGAGAAGGCCTTTATTCGGTAGTGATCCGCCTTTATTCGCGTAAATCCGCGGCGAATGAACTGGATTGAGGAGCAATTGCCCCTGTTTTTGCTCTCATTTATAATCGAACCTGCCGAGCGGGAGTAACTCAGCGGTAGAGTGCGACCTTGCCAAG
>DASSJE010000200.1:0-6201 GCA_035691365.1 Terriglobia bacterium | reverse complement strand
CGTCGATTGCGGGTTTTTTGGCAGGATGGGGACTGCTGAATTATCGTCCCTGGGCCCGCATGCTGGCCCTGATTCTGGGAGTCATCTCGCTGATTCACATTCCATTTGGAACAGCGCTTGGGATTTACACGCTCTGGGTGCTGCTGCCTGCCGAATCTGAGCGGGAATACCGGAGCCTGGCGCGCAGCGCGTGAGGAATCGGCGTAGCTTGAGCGCGCCGATCACGCGTAAATGCCGCGCAGCTTGAGGGTGATTGCGACACGGTCAATGGCCAGCATATACGCGGCGATGCGGTTATTGACGTTGTGCATTTCGCCGTACTGGACCACGTCATTGAAGGCCGCGGCCTGGATGTGCTTGAGCCTTTCGTTCACCATTCCCTCAGGCCAGAAGTATCCCTGGCGGTCCTGGACCCACTCGAAGTAGGAGACGGTGACGCCCCCGGCGTTGGCCAGGATGTCGGGCACCACGAACACCCCGCGATCGAAGAGGATGTCGTCGGCGGGAGGGGTCGTGGGGCTGTTGGCGCCTTCCACCAGGATGCGAGCCCGGATGCGGCCGGCGTTCCTGCTGGTGATGACGTTTTCGGTTGCGGCGGGAACAAGAACGTCGCAATCCTGTTCAAGGATTTCCTGGCTGTCGATGCGGTCGGCACCCGGGAACCCCTCAATCGTCTTGTTTTCTTTTGAATATTCAAGCAGTTGCGGGACGTCGAGCCCATTGGGGTCCAGGATGCCCCCGTGGATGTCGGCAACTCCGATGATCTTGTACCCGGCCTCGTTCATCAGCCGCGCAGCCTGCGAGCCCACGTTCCCAAAGCCCTGAACGATCACCCGCGTCTGCTCGCGCTGGCGCCCGAAGCGCTTGAGCGCCTGGTCGGTGACGATCATGCAGCCGCGCCCTGTGGCTGCCGGGCGGCCGCGCGAACCTCCCAGCCCGAAAGGCTTGCCGGTGACGGATGCAGTGACTGTGTGGCGCACGTGCATGGAATAGGTATCCATGATCCAGGCCATGGTCTGCTCATTGGTGTTCATGTCCGGAGCTGGAACGTCGCGCTCGGGGCCGATATAGTCCAGGATCTCCGCCGTGTATCTGCGCGTAATCCTTTCCAGCTCGCTCTGGCTCAGGTGTTCAGGGTCGCAAATGATGCCGCCCTTGGCGCCGCCGAAAGGGATGTTGACCACGGCGCATTTCCAGGTCATTTCGGCTGCAAGGCCGCGGATTTCATCCAGCGTCACCTCCGGCCCGTAGCGGACGCCGCCCTTGCAGGGACCCCGGGCAATGCTGTGCTGGACCCGAAAGCCATCGAAAACTTCCAGCTTGCCGTTGTCCAGAGCAACAGGGATGTGGACGATGATCTCCCGGTTGGGCGTGCGAAGGTACTTGAGGATTCCTTCGTCAAGCCCAAGTTTCTGGGCTGCAATATCGAAGCGCGCAGCCATCGAATCAAAAACGCTGAATTCTTTGTCGGTATCTACGGTGGCCATGGGAGCTCTCGCAATGGGCAGGTTCACCTTCCAGGCGGTTGCTGAAAAACCGTTCGGAATCCGTCATTCCGAGCTAAACGAGGAATCTGCTTTTGGTCGGGCGACTGAAAAGAAAGCAGATTCCTCGGGCCGACAAAGAAAGTCGCCCCTCGGAGTGGCGCTTGTGGGCGTTGCTCAGCAACGTCCTAGGGCAGTATAGCAGATGGGCAGGAGGGAGACTATATCGTCAAACGCCTGGATGAGAAGATTCTAGGAGGCCGCACCAGCAGCGATGGCAGGAGCCTCGGAACGGGATTTTGCCGTGGCGGATTGCGGCACCCGAACCGGCTTCCAAGCGCTCTTTTCGCGCAGCAGACGACTGACCAGCGCAATGTGCATGGCGTGGCCGGCGCGATCGGCGAAAACGTGCCCAATCAGGGGGCGGCCGAGCATGACCAGATCGCCCACCAGGTCCAGAATTTTGTGCCGGCAGAACTCATCAGGAAAGCGCAGGCCTTCCGGATTCATGACGCCGGTTTGCGTCAGAACGATCGCGTTATCAAGCGACCCACCGCGCACCAGGCCGCTCTGCCGCAGCATTTCTACCTCGTCAATAAAGCCGAATGTCCTTGCCGGGGCTATGGCGCGCTCATAGCCAGGCAGGGTCATCGTAAAGGAGCGCTCCTGCTCGCCTATCACCGGGTGGGAAAAGGAGATACGGTAAGTAATCCTGAAGTCCTCTGCAGGGTAGACGGCGATGCGCTTCTGGCCGTCCACGATTTCAACCGGTTTGACGATCCTGGCCAGGGTCCGGGGAGCCCGCTGCGGTTTCACGCCGGCCGTGCGGATGAGCTTGATGAAGGGGAGCGCGCTGCCATCCATAATGGGAACTTCAAGATTGTCGATTTCGATGAAGACGTTATCGATGGATGACGCGGCGAGCGCGGAAAGCAGATGCTCAGTGGTTGAGATCAGCACGCCTTTCCGCATCAGGCTGGTCGCGTAGCTGACCCGCGCCACATTCTTTGCGGTGGCCTTGATGGGAAATCCGTCAAGGTCTGTCCGCTTGAAAACAATGCCCGTGCCGCTCGGGGCCGGCAAAAGGCGTACATGTACCGGAACTCCCGTGTGTAAGCCAATGCCTTCCGTTGAGACAGGTCGGGCAATCGTGTTTTGAAGACTCAAAAAACCTCCTGCAGCCACCCAGCATAGCAAGCAATAACGGTTCCATCCAGATATTATTTCCAAGTCCTATGGCATCAATAGATTGCTGGAATAGTCAGCTTAGGGGCGATATTTTTGTGTGGTAAAAATACCACAAATTGATTCGGAATTTGCGAATCACCGGTCAAATCGGATGCCATGGCAGCTTTTACTGTTAAGATACAGAGATTGCAGCCCAAGGAGGAAGAAATCGTGCCCGAAACGGCAAAAGCGGGGAAGGTGGTGTTGATTGACGGCATGTCACTGTTGTTTCGGGCGTTTTATGCCCCTATGCAGACCAGCCTGACCTCTCCCACAGGCATGCCGACCAAAGCGGTCTACATCTTTCTGCGGACCATCCGCAAACTGCTGAAAGACTACAGGCCGGGGAAAGTTGCAGTCGCTTTCGATAAAGCGGCGCCCACGTTTCGAGACAAGCTTTTTGAGAAGTACAAATCCAACCGCCCGCCATTTCCGGAGGAACTCAGCCTTCAACTTCCCTATGTGCATCGCTTTTGCAAGGCGCTGGGGCTTCCGCTGATTGAAATGGCTGGGTTTGAAGCCGATGACCTGATCGGAACGTTGGCCCGCCAGGCAGCCGGACACGGCGATGAGGTTTTCATCGCGTCCGGCGACGAGGACCTTTTCCAGCTTGTTAATGACAAAGTGAAAGTGCTGAAGCCGGCGCGTTCATCTACCGAAGGCGAAACGGTTTGCGATGCTGCCAAAGTGAAAGAGATCATCGGGGTAGAGCCCGGCCAGGTGGTGGACTGGCTGGCGCTGACGGGCGACCCGAGCGACAACATTCCGGGAGCGCGTCCCTTGCCCGGCCGCGATCCCCTGCAGACCGAAAACGGAAAAAAGAGGAGCTACATTGGGCCGAAAGGGGCTACTGAACTGATCAACCAGTTTGGGACGCTCGACGCGGCGCTTGAGAATTACGAAAAAGTAAAACGGCAGAGCTACCGGGAAGCACTGCGCGACTTTCGCGAGGAAGCGTTGCTGAGCCGCGAGCTTGCCACCATCCGCGCCGACGTGCCGATCGAGATCAGCACCGATGAGCTGAACCTGGTCCCATATGACCTGGAAGAGATACGCACTTTGTGCCGGGAACTCGGTTTTGTTTCTCTTTTGAACGAGTTGCTCAAGGAATCCGGCGCCGAGGAAGCTGACGTCGACGACGCTTCGGCGGAACTCCGAACGGCGGATGAGGTCGAGCATTGGCTCAAGGCGCTGCCGAAGGGCGCTGAGCTGGCCATTGCCTTTGACGTGGAAGGCGAAGAAGGCTTTGGCGGTCGGCTGACAGGTCTGGGCTTGTCAGACGGCAAACGCGCCGGGACGATTGCCGCGGGATCGCTGGAAAACGTATTGGGTGCGCTCAAACCAGTGTTTGCCGGACACGCCCATGCGCTGGCGGTCCACAACTCAAAGCTTTTCCGGATGATGCTTCGCAAACTGGGAACCGACGTGGGCGTGGTGGCGCACGACACGATGCTCTATTCATATTTGCTGAACCCGCTGGCTACAAGCCACACGCTGGAATCCCTCGCGCTGCTGCGGCTGGGGCGAAAGCTTAACGGCTCGTTGGGGCGGGCTGCGTCCTATATCCACGAGCTTGCAACGGTGATGAGCCCGCAGGTTTCGCGAGAAAATGTCCGGGAGCTTTATTCGCAGATAGAGCTGCCACTGGCCGGGGTGCTGGCCGACGTTGAAATCACCGGAGTCAGGATCGATCCGTCCATTCTGGCCCGCATGTCGGATGTGTTTGCCCGTGAACTTACGGACCTGACCCGCCAGATTCATGACCTGGCGGGCGAACCTTTCGATATCGACTCGCCGAAGCAACTGGGGCAGATCCTTTTCGAGAAGTTGAAACTGCCCGGCGGCAGAAAACTGAAGAAGAGCGGGCAGTATTCCACTGAGGCTGCGGTGCTGGAATTGCTCGCGGAAAAGTACGACCTGCCGCGAAAAATCATCGAGTATCGCACCCGGGCAAAGCTGAAGTCGACCTATGTTGACGCGTTGCCGAAATTCATCAACCCGGAGACCGGCCGGCTGCACACCAGTTTTAACCAGACCGTCGCCCGCACAGGGCGGCTCTCATCTTCGAATCCCAATCTGCAGAATATTCCCATCGGCGAAGAGTTCGGGCTGTTGATCCGCTCGGCTTTTGTGGCCGATCCGGGCTGGGTGCTGATTGCGGCGGATTATTCGCAGATCGAGTTGAGAGTGCTGGCGCACATGTCCGGCGATCCGCGGTTGATTGAAGCCTTCACGCATGGCGAGGACATCCACGCGCGCACCGCGCAGGAAATCTTCGGCGTTCCGCCCGCCCTGCAGACCCACGAACATCGGCGGATGGCCAAAGCGATCAACTACGGCGTGATCTATGGGCTCAGTTCCTTCGGTTTGGCGGCCCGGACGGGCTCCAGCAAAACGGAAGCGCAGCAGTACATTGACGCCTATTTCAAGCGCTACGACGGCGTGCGGGCCTTCCTGGAAGCCCGCATCGAAGAAGCGCGCACGACAGAACGCGTGCGCACGCTGTTTGGCCGCCTGCGGCCCATCCCGGAAATCAACAGCCGGGACACCATGGCGCGCAGCCGCGCCGAGCGCGAGGCTATGAATACTCCCTTGCAGGGCACAGCCGCCGACCTGCTGAAGCTGGCCATGGTGAAGGCGCATGAACGATTGAAGCAGGAGACGCTCGAAACCCGCATGATTCTGACCGTTCATGACGAGCTGGTTTTTGAAGCGCCGGAAGGCGAAGCGGAGGCCGCGCGGGAAATCATCCGGGCGGAAATGGAAGGCGCCTACCCGATGAAGGTGCCCTTGAAAGTTGACCTGGGCATGGGCAGGAACTGGAAAGAAGCGAAATAGGGGTGGCGGCTGATTCGCCTTCGCCGCTGCTGATCGCAGGGCATTTTTCAAACCACACAAGGAGGCCGGACTTATGGATTCGCTGGATTCATTCCGACAGCTTTTTGAATACGACTATTGGGCCAGCCAGGAATCGCTGCGCAGCATGATGGCCCTCGATGCGCCGCCAGCGCGGGCGCTGAAGGTCGCGGGGCACATTCTGGGAGCGCAGCGCATCTGGCTGGGACGGCTGGAAACTCGGGGCGGTGAACCGCCTGCGCCCTGGCCACTGATGAGCCTGAAAGAAGCGGGCGCTGCCTTTAATGAGATGCACGAACGCTGGAAATCCTTGCTCGACAATCTCGCGCCGGACCGCCTGGACGAAGATCTTGTTCACCGCAACAGCAAAGGTGTTGAGTCACGAGTCCCGGTGCGTGACGTCCTGATGCAATTGGTAACGCACGGAGCCTACCATCGCGGGCAGATCGCAGCTATGGTCCGCGAGGCCGGCGGGACGCCCGCCCCAACCGATTACATCGTCTGGGCCAGAAAGCAAGGGCCGAAATAATCTCGGGCCATGATGCCTGTGGCGGAATCTTTTCGCCCCGGGGGCGCGTGCCTCTGCATGACTTCTGGCTGCAGGCCGCTACTGGAATTGCGGAGTTTCGTATTC
>DASSJE010000199.1:0-8972 GCA_035691365.1 Terriglobia bacterium | reverse complement strand
GGGAAAACGCTCAAGCTGCAAGCGGCGGACCCCTCGGTAGCCACAACCCAGGGAAAGGCCCTCGCCCGCTGCGGAGACGTTCCTATTGTCGTGGTCCATCACTACGGCCAGGGTGCGGCGATTTACCTGAATCTGGAAATCGGAGCTTACTGCTACGACCGGTTGCAGGCAGGTTCCGGCACCAGCCTGCCCGGACTTGTTGAGGGCATGTTAAGGATTGTTGAAATCGAGCCGCGCGTTCGCGTACTGGGAGAAGACGGAAAGCGGCTTCCCGGAACTGAAGTCGTAATCTTCAAGAACGGCGGCTGCGAGCACGTCGCAGTTTTCCGGAACCCACAGTTTGATGATGGCGGTTGGCGCGATTTTCCCACCATGAAGGCGCCAGGATGGGCGGGCAGCATCGACAATTCGTTGCTCGAGCAAGAGGCGAGTGTCACCATCCAATGGCGGAAGGAGCTGCGTACTTACGACATTCGGAAGAAGCAGGACCTTGGTGTGCTGCGCATCCACAAGGCAACCATGGGCCCCTGGGAGCCGCTGGTTTTCACTCGCTCAGCACAGCAAATTCCAAAGCTGAATTTGAGCGTGGCAAGCCAGGCGGAGGCAGGCTCGCAATGCGAGATCACTCTCAGAAACGCATCGGCGTTGCCCGGCAAAACCTGCAGGGTGGTCCATCTTGAGCTTGAAACCCCTGCAAGCCAGGTCTGCGACCTGTATACGCGAAACCTGCTTATGAATTCGCAGTCGCACGTAGAACGCGTTCCGCTTGCGCTGAATGACCCTAAAGGTCGATGGCGCCTGCGGGCCTGCGATTTACTGACCGGACATGTGGAGGAGGCATCCTTTCAGGTCATCTAACCTGGCTGCCCCGTCAAGCCTGAAGAAGCAGCCGATCGATGCGGTTGCTGAGGTCGCGCAGGTAAGTCTCCCCGCCGGTCTCTAATTCGCAGATCGCCGACCCGGAATAACCGATGTCAATCAGCGCCTGGCGAACCGCCGGCCACATCACATCTCCATCTCCAAGGTCTACCCACTCGTACCGGCCCTGGCCCCGGTCATTTTTGAAATCCTTCAAGTGGAGCTTGACAATGCGTTTCCCCAGCGCGTGGATCCAGTCCTGGGGATAACCATAGAAGACCACGTTGCCCACATCAAACCAGGCCTTCACCCAGGGGCTGTGGAACTCGTCAACGTAACGCACCATCGAAGCCGGGTCGAGCAGAAACTTGTTCCAGACTTCCTCGATGGCAATCACCACTTTCAGTTCCTCCGCCAGCGGAAGCAGCTTTCGAACCTGCCTCTGCGAGCGCACCCAGGCATCATGGTAACTGGTTTCAGGGTTAACAACCGCCGGAACCAGCAGTACGGCATCGGATCCCCACAGCTTTGCGTTGTGCAGCGATGTCCGCATTCCTTCCATGCTCTTCGCGACAACGGAAGGGTCGGAGGACGAAAGAGGATACTCCCAATGCGCCATGTTCATCACGGATTCAATCCGCACGCCTGCTGCATCGGCTGCCTTCTTCAGTTCTTCCGCCTCTTTCCGGCCTGGCGTGGTTGGCGCCTGAACAACCTTAAAGCCCGTATCCCGCGCCAGCTTGAAACGGTCCGCTGCGCTCATATCTTTGGGCAGCATGGTGTAAACCAGCCCTTTGTCGAGTGACAGCTTTCCACCCGCCGGAGCAGGCTTTGCTTCCATCGAGACCGGCAGCACACCCAGCGCTGCCGTCCCCGCCACCGCAAGTTGCAAAAATTCCCGCCTTGAAGTTTCGTGACTCATGGGTCCTTCCTTTCGCATCTCTCAGGCGAACTGGCTGAGGTCGATGTCGTCATGCCAGCGCTCCCCGGAGGTCGCCATGGCCTCATAGCTCACCTCTTCGCCGGTATACGCAGATTGGCGCGCCATCATGCAGCTCAACGCTGATTCCACTCCCTGCTCAGCCTGGTTGTGGAACTGGTTGTTCAGAATGCTGTCCACAAAGGACATCTTCTTCATCGGGTCCGCCTCGTCCAAGTTGCCGTGGAACACTCCGGCCGCGGAGAATGTTCCTCCGCCGGCTTCCGAAGCGCTCTGCCCGTACTTCCAGGCGTTGTCTCCATAAATGGCTACCGGGCCGTTGTAGTGCGTCTCAGAAACGCCCTTGGTGCCGAAGAACCGCCATCCCACGTCCCACCAACCCTTGTTGAACTGCGTGGAACCGAACGTCATGCTGACGCCGTTGGGATACTCGAAGACCACGCTGTAGTTCGTGTAGGCATCACCATGGTCGGGACGATGCAGATTGCTGCCCGAGGCTGAGGCTTTGATCGGATGCCCCTGCAAGGTCCAGTTGAAGCAGTCGACCACATGGATGTTCTGTTCCACGATGATGTCGCCTGAGAGGATGCGGTAATGGACCCAGTTGCGCAGCCGGTGCTCGTCCACCGATGCGCCCGGCCAACTGGGTCGGTCGATATACGACGAAAAGTAATGTCCCGCGCCGGACACAATGTCTCCGAGCGCGCCGGCATGGATCCTTTTCACCTGCTCGACATAGGGCGGAGCGTTGCGAAGCTGGAACCCGACTTCCAGGCTCAGCCGGCCCTCGGCCCGCCGGCCGGAATCGAGGACGGAGGTGCAACCAGCAGGGTCCACGGCCACCGGCTTTTCGCAGTAAACATGCTTGCCGGCCGTCACCACTTCCGCCAAGTGCTCAGGATGGAAGAAAGGCGGGCTGGTAATCACAATCACGTCCACATCCTTCGAGTTCGCGATCTGCTTATAAGCGTTGGGGCCTCGAAACATCAGCGATCTCTCAATCGCCGCGTAGCCCTTCTTCTGCTGGTACTGGTCAAAATGAGATTTCGCCTTGTCCAACTGGTCCTGAAAGATATCCGCCAGGGCCACCAGGCGCGCTTTGCCTGTATCGATCAGGTACTGGGCATCCGCCGTTCCGCGGCCACCGCACCCCAGCAACCCGACCCGCAGGGAGGAGTTTGCCGCCGTCCCTCGCACCAACTGCGGCGCCATGATCATAAACCCTGCCGCAGCCGCAGCCGTGCCCATGAATTCTCTTCGTCCCACCTTTTTCTTGCCGGAATCTTCGCTCAATTTTTTCCCTCCTTAAAAATTTCCATCCCGCATTCGCCCTGCCAACCGGCTGTTACGACTCAATCAGCTTCTTCAGGTAGTCTCTCTCCCGCTTCACATCTTCCATCTGTTGAGGACCTGAAATTTCGCGCTCGATCGTAATCGGCCCCTGATAGTTCAACTCCTTCAGTTTCGCAATGATCTTCGGGAAATCCACCTTCCCATGCGGAATCGCCACTTCTTTGCCCAATTCCCGCGTGCCCGTTGGATACAAACCGTCCTTGGCATGGGTGTTCTTCACGTACGGACCTATAACATCCAGCGCGTCCAGAGGGTTCGCCTTGTCATAAAGGATCAGGTTCGCGGTATCGAGGTTCGCGCCCTGGTTGCTGAGCTCGCCATCCAGCCCAACGTCATTCATTGCGCGCAGCAGCGTCGTCGGGCTTTCGGTCCCCGTTTCGTACAGGAAGTCCTGTCCGTTCTGCTTGCAGTGGCTGACGATATCCTTCAGCGCTTGCACCGATTCCCAGTACAATTCGGCGCTGGGGTCTTCGGGAATAAATCCCGCGTGGATGCGAATGGCCGGCACGTTCAGTTTTTTTACCTGGTCCGAATAGGTTTTCAGTTTCACGAGCCTCTGCCCCCGATACGTCCGCGGGATCAGGCCCAGCGTCAAAGGCCCGTCATAGAAGTCGTAGATATAAGGTCCCGGCCCGTCGGTTCCCATGGCGGTCACAACAATGTTGTACTTGCTCAGCGCATTCCCCAGCCTGTCAAGCATCTCGTCGCTCAGCAGGTCTGAGTCAATTTGGCAGGTGGGCATTCCCAGGCTGTGGACCTTCGCCATCGCCGCTTCCGGATTGTCGCCGATACCGGTCATGATTCCAAGCGCGAACGGCTCATGCTTGCGCGGTGGCGCAGGAACCGGCGCCGGCAAACCCGCCCTAGAGGCCGATACCGCTCCGGCTGCCGCCAGTCCCTTCTCTGCACTGCCCAGTCCAGCCGCCGCCATGGCAGCGCCTGTTGATAACTTCAGAAAATCTCTTCGATTGTTCCTTTTCATCTCCCGTCCTTTGTCTCTTAAAAGTCGCCACAGTGCTGCAATTGACATTTGAAAACTTCCCGGTTGATCTAGCTAGGGAAGTGTCCGGATTTCAATGTCCTTGAAACGGACCCTGAACCCGTGCTCGCCAGTGTGGATCTGTAGTCCAATATGCCCGTCGGTGTACTTTGCCGGCGTGTAGGTGTAGTCAACAATCTGGACGCCGTTCAGGTGCGTCACGATGTGATTGCCCTCTACGCGGACTTCCATGCTATTCCATTGGCCCACCGGCTTGATCGCCTTTTCGCCCTCTGCCGTGGGCAGGGCCACCCAGCCTCGACCTCCGCTTTCGTAAATACCACCGGTGTGCCGGGCAGGATCAATCTCCGCCTGCAATCCCACAATGTCTGGGCCCCATTTGGGGTTCTCACCCGTAATCTTCGAGTGGAAGAAAAGCCCGCTGTTGCCTTCCAGCGAGCAATTGAACTTGAGCCGCAGGTCAAAATTCTTGTAGGTCTTGTCGGTCACCAGATAACCATATTTTCCGCTGGTACTTTCGCCGAAAACGGTTTCGTGCTCAGCAACCCATTTTTCAGCCCCGTAAGACTTCCAGCCATCCAGGTTTCTACCGTTAAACAGGGGGGTCCACTTTCCGGCGCTCGGAGGCTGAGCATAGATGCCGGCAGCCCAGAAGGTCGCCAGCACAAGCAACAACGCGAATCCCCACGCCAACACACTTGACCGCTTCATCTTTAACCTCTCGTTGATATTAAATGCAGATTCTAACGTCAAAAACCTACCACAAACTTTGTTCTTTAGGGAAGGATTTCTTGCGTTTACCTTCAGTTTTCAACCTGATGAACAACCGTCCAATGGCCGTGTGCCAGGATTAGCCGGATTTCCACCAGAAAAAACCATTAGTTTTTTAAAATCTGGTAGCTACGAGATTGGGGCTTCAGAAAAAGATCGCCAAAGTAACGAGTGTGGGAACGCCCTGCTTGACGGTTGGTGAGGAATGAATTGCGAAATTTGAAGGCCTGTTGTGCTGAGGCTTCCCCATTCAGAGACCCGGAGAAAACCTGATTTTATGGCAGGCGCAGCTTGAAATTTGATAAGGTATAAGCAGGAATAATTCACATTGCCATTAAATGAGCTTTGCCTGCCGGCGCTCATGCGGGGGAAGAAGAAGCAACCTAACTTTTGCGGGCAGCATTTCCGACGCGTGTTGCAAGGTAGAACTGACTGGCCTGGGAATCCGAAGACGAGTCATGTCTGCCGGCGTTGATCATCTGGATATTCGCGAGGGGTTCGGCCATGCCGCAGGCTGGAAAGCATTCGTATTCGCGCTTGCTGTGGCGCTGCGCAGTAAAGTCGCGGCTCACGGGGTCTGAGGGTCCATGTCTACGATGAAGTAAACCCGTTGATTCAACGGAAGCGAGTAGGCGGATGGACAGAAGAAGCTCTCCGATCAACGACCTGTACGGAACATCGCCGGAGGATCGTTCCCCTCAGCGCAAAAGTCACACTTGGCTGTACGTCCTGCTTACGGCGGCGGGATTCTTTGTCTTCGAATCAGTCCAGCCAGTCATGCGGTTGCGCCCGGATCCGCCGCCTTCGGTCATTGGAACCAACCTCAATCCCAGTGAAGCGTCCCACGACTCCCAAATTCAGATGGCCAGAGTTTGCTGGGATTACGCCATTGCCTCAGTGGAGGGTGCCTATCCTTACGGCAGGGAGCTGCCACGAAACCCGCCAATCGGATCCAAAAACAAATCCGGAAAGGCTACTGCCATCAGCACACTATGCTGGCCAAGGTTAAGAAATGCCTGGGGCCGGCGGGAGTCATGGGTACGCTCGTACCGGTGGGACACTGACTGGCTCACAAATTCCGACCGCCCTTTTCAGCGGACCATTATCGACATTTTGAACAAGCTCAGCATCGTTTTTTAAGAAAGGCAAGGCTACTGCGATCAGCTCCCTATGCTGGCCAGGGTTAAGAACCGCCGGGGGCCGCCTCGGGCGCCAACAAAAAGACGATGGCATGGGAGCAGCATCGGCACGACCAACGCCAGTGGACTGTGTTGACCGGCGGAGGGAGAAATAAATCCTACCTCACAGCTCGAATCCGAGCATTCAACACCTGACTGCTATCTTCCCTTGACACAAAGACGGAAGGCCCTTTAGATAGAGGCTCGGGCCGGCCATTCCGCTTGGGCGTTCGGCGGGAATCATCCTTTTCTCGGGAGGGAAAGTGCGTCGTCTAATCTCGCTTCTATTCGGCCTTTCGATTGCCATGGGCCTTTTTGGTCAATCACAGGTTTCCACGGTCACGATTGACGGAAAACTGAATGACCTCCTGTGGCGCCATGTTCGTCCGCAGGCCCTGGCGCCGACCGAGGCGGGAGTTCCAGCCGGCCAGGGAGGGACGGTGCGGACGATCATCGCAGGGAATTATTTGTATCTTGCCGCGCAGATGCCCGAGCCCGGAGGCCAGGTGGTTGCACGCTCCATAGGATTTGATCCTGTCTGGGAAGGCGGCGAAGCGGCCCGCCATACTAAGTCCCCGCGCCGCTACGTTTACGGCTCCCCCGACGGCGAGGACTTCGTTCGCTTCATCATTCGCGTCTACAACGAAAACGATTGGATGCTGCAGGTGGGCCCTTTCGGCGCTTACTCGGTGAAATGGCGCTGGACCGGCGAACATACGTGGTTCAACAGCCTGCCGTACAAGTGCGATGGTTTCATGGCGGCCGCTTCCGTCGGCAAGGACGGCTGGACCGTAGAGGCTGCGATTCCGCTTGACCAGATCGGAACGCCGCAGCCGGGCTATATCCAGGTGCGGGCAGAGAGGAACCGCGCCGCGCGTCCTGCCGTTCCGGAAGAATGGTGGAGTTGGCCAAACAATCAGGTGACTTCAGAAGTGGCTACGATGCCGCCCGGCAAGTTTCGTTTATCCAATCCTGTCCTCCGCCCTGATGTATTGGGCAATCACCAGCCGCCTGTTCCCGTAGGGCGCGTTGGGTCCGTGCCGCCTCTCCATGCCGGCTGGACGGACCCTGCGTGGCGAGAGGCGCCGGCATGGGCCCTCCGCCGCAATGAAGCGGCTGGAAGGCTGCCTGTGTTTCCAACGGAAGTGAAGCTCGTGCAGGACGGAAATACCCTGGCGGTGCTGGCCCGCTGCGTGGAAAGCCACCAGTTGATCTCCAGAGTCCGGAACCGGGACGGGAGGGTCACAGCGGATGACAGTTTCCAGGTCTATCTGGCAACCTCGGGTTCGTCGTATGTGGAGTACGCCATCAATCCCGCGGGTACTATCTTCGACGCCGCAGGCCACCAGGGAAGCCCACGGGTCTCAACACCATATCCGGATTGGAATAGCCCCGTCCGGGGAGCGGCCTGGAAAGCGAATGGCGTCTGGCTGGCTCGGCTCGACTTGCCGCTAGGCGCAATTGCCCAGGCGCTTGGAGAGGTCCGGGTTCCGAGAGAATGGAGAATCCTGCTGGTGCGTTCGCGTCCGGGACGCGATGGCGAACCGGACGAAACCAGCGTTTTGCCGGTTACCAAGACCTCCCGGAATGTCTGCACCGCGCGCTACCGGCGCATGGAACTGAGCGAGCAGGCTCCTTCGCAACTGCCCCATCCGGAATTCCCGGAACAGACCGGGAATCTGGCTTTCCTGCCAGGCCGCGTTTTTTCTGCTGAGCAGCGCAAGCAGATGGACCTGGCCGATATGCTGGACCGCTACACCGAAAAGCGCGGCGAAAAAATGATCGAGGCAGAAGCACAGGCCTGGCAGAAAGTGCACACGCTGGCCGACTGGGAGAAGTTTCGAGATTCACGGCTGAAGGCGCTGAAGGATTCTCTGGAACCTTTCCCGGACCGCGCACCGCTCGACGTGCATGTAACCTCGGAATATCGTGGCGATGGCTACCGGCGGCAGAATATCGTTTACCAGTCGCAGCCGGGAATCTGGGTGACCGCGAACCTCTATCTGCCCACAGAACCCAAGGAAAAAATGCCGGGCATCATCATCATTCACAGCCTGCACGGGCCCAAGACGCAATTCGAGATGCAGGATATGGGCATCCTGTGGGCCCGCGAAGGGTGCGCGGTCCTGGAGATGGACCAGATTGGCTACGGAGAACGCATCCAGACTTACCCATGGGACCGGTCGAATTACCACTCGCGCTACACCATGGGAGAGCAATTGTACCTGACCGGAAGCACGCTGATGACCTGGATGTACTGGGACATCAACCGCGGAGTCGATCTGTTGTGGCAGCGGCCTGACATCGACAAGAAACAAATCATCATGCTCGGTGGGGTGGCCGGCGGCGGCGACCCGGCCGCAGTGGTTGCCGCGCTTGATCCCAGGATCGCTGCCGATGTGCCGTTCAATTTTGGCGTGGTGAACCCCATGCACAGCGGCGAATTTGGCGACTGGTCGTCGATCCGGGCGCTGCGGCTGAGCATGGCCGGCCAATTTCTCCCCTGGTTCATCTGCGCGTCCGTGGCGCCACGCTATTTCGTCTTCTCGCATGAAATCGAGTGGGTTATCGGGCAAGGCTCTGGAGTTGCTCCCGGCATTGGACTGATGGGGATCACCCTGGCAAACAATCCCGCCTGGATCCGTTACCAAAAGGTCTGGGGACTTTATAACGCCGCGGACCACCTGGCGGAGGCACACGGTTTTGGGCCGTTTCCCGGTCCGGGCGAGGCGTGGACCATCGGGCCTTCGCAGAGGAGGTCGCTGGAGCCAACGCTTGAGAAGTGGTTTGGCATCCCGGTTCCGTGGGAAGACCAGGAAAGCACCCGACACGAAAACCTGGCCAAGCGACCGTTGCCCAACCGCCAGCCCGT
>DASSJE010000198.1:0-4233 GCA_035691365.1 Terriglobia bacterium | reverse complement strand
GACACCTACGGATTCCCTGGCCCAACTGGAAGCATCTGCATACTCTTTGCTCGAGCCGCGCCAATCGTGCCGATGGTGGCTCAGGCTGCGGGTCACATAGGCATTCAAGCAGCGAAACGCGCTTGCCTTTTTCAAGGGCTAAAAAAACATCAGCCCGTGCCGGCCAACATGCTTCCAGCTTGAGCGGGGGGGCGCATCTACAAAAATGCTAGAGGCACGCAGGCCCGGTAAGGGCTTTCAGGCTTGCAACGGTCACATAGGTGACATATGCTTTTTTTCGCCCCAGGAGAAAAGCATGTTAAACAAACCGACGCTCCTCGTCCCTGCCATGACGTTTTTAGCGTCCCTGCTTTGCGCGGCAATCCTTGTTTCCGCAGGGCCGCTCGCCCCAGATGCGGCTGCTCCTTATCTCGACCCCTCTTTGCCCATTTCGCAGCGCGTCGACGATCTGGTCTCGCGCAAGACGCTCGAAGAAAGAGTTCGGCAGATGCAGCACATGGCTCCGGCCATCCCCAGGCTCCACGTTCCGTCCTACGACTGGTGGAACGAGGCGCTGCACGGCGTGGCGCGCTCGGGCTACGCCGCCATGTTTCCGCAAGCGATCGGCATGGCCGCCACGTGGGATTCCGATCTTATCTTTCAGGAAGGCCGGGTGATCTCCGCGGAAGCCCG
Organism: Terriglobia bacterium; assembly: GCA_035691365.1. Taxonomy (GTDB): domain Bacteria; phylum Acidobacteriota; class Terriglobia; order UBA7540; family UBA7540; genus SCRD01. Next base: position 3,561 of record DASSJE010000198.1, on the reverse strand, counting down.
CGCCAAATACAACCAGGCGCAGCGCGAGGGCAACCACAACATCTACTTCGGGCTCACCTTCTGGTCTCCCAACATCAACATCTTTCGCGACCCGCGCTGGGGGCGCGGCCAGGAGACTTACGGCGAGGACCCATATCTTACCTCACAACTCGGCATGGCCTTTGTCCGCGGCGTGCAGGGCAACAATCCAAAATATCTCGAAGCGATTGCAACGCCCAAACACTTTGCTGTCCACAGCGGCCCGGAGCCTCTTCGCCACGGTTTTGACGCCAAAGTTTCTCCCTACGATCTTGAGGACACCTACTTCCCGGCCTTTCGCGCCACGCTGGCGGACGCGCACGCCGATTCCACCATGTGCGCCTATAACGCGATTAACGGCCCGCCCGCCTGCGCCGACACTTTTCTTCTGCAAAAGACCCTGCGCGGCGAGTGGGGATTCCACGGTTATGTCACTTCCGACTGCGGCGCTGTTGACGATATCTTCACCGGGCACCACTTTGCGCCCGACCTTGAGCACGCCTCCGCCCTGGCCGTGCAGGCCGGCACAGACACCACTTGCGGCAACGAATACGTTACGCTGGTAAAGGCCGTGAAAGACGGGATCATCAAGAAAAGTGAAATTGATACGGCCGTGAAGCGGCTGTTTACGGCCCGTATGCGCCTGGGGATGTTTGATCCCAAGGCTGCCGTTCCTTTCAACAGGATCCCCATGTCGCAGGTCACCTCGTCGGCGCATCGCGAGTTGGCGCTTCGCACCGCGCGCGAATCCATGGTGCTGCTCAAGAACAACGGCATCCTTCCGCTCAAACCCGGCGTGAAGACCATTGCCGTCATCGGCCCCGACGCCGATTCCCTCCCGGCGATTGAAGGCAACTATCACGGCACGCCTTCTCATCCCGTGCTGCCGATTGACGGCATGCTGAAGGAGTTCGCCGGCAGAGCGAAGGTCCTCTACGCGCAGGGCTCGCCGCACGTTTCAGAATTCCCGGCGCCGGTGCCGAGGACGGCATTCCATCCCGCGGCCGGCTCCAATGCTCCAGGACTGAAAGCGGAGTATTTCTCCAACGCGGATTTTTCCGGCAAGCCCGCGCTGGCCCGCACAGATTCGCAGATCCAGTTCAACTGGAGCGCCGCCGCTCCGGCGCCCGGCGTTCCCATGAAAGCATTCTCCGTCCGCTGGACCGGCGCGTTCACTCCGCCGGGCCCCGAAGATTACACCTTCGGCATCCACGAACCGGACTGCTACCCCTGCGAAGACCACGAGGCGATCCGCGTTTACCTGGACGGCAAGCTGGTCCTCACCAGCACGAGTTTCAACCGAAAGCCTAAGCCCGGAACTTTTAAGGCGCACTTTAACGATGCCAAACCGCACGCCATCCGGGTCGAATACTCGCACCGCGGCCCGCTGTTCGGCGCCGGAGTCACTCTCGAATGGAAAGCTCCCGCCGATGTGCTGCGCGAGCAGGCGGTGCGTGCCGCAAAGCAGGCGGACGTCGTGGTTGCTTTTGTTGGATTGTCGCCGCATCTGGAAGGCGAGGAGATGCCCATCGAAATTCCGGGCTTTAAAGGCGGCGACCGCACCAACCTCCAGTTGCCGGATGTTCAGAAGGGCCTGCTGCGCGCTCTGGCTGCAACCGGCAAGCCGCTTGTTATGGTCCTTTTGAACGGCAGCGCGCTGGCCGTGAACTGGGCCGAGGAGCATGCCGCCGCCATCCTTGAGGCGTGGTATCCGGGCGAAGCGGGTGGCGCCGCAATTGCCGAAACCCTGTCCGGCCAAAACAACCCCGCCGGCAGGTTGCCAGTAACGTTCTACAAGTCGGTCAACCAGCTTCCGCCCTTCACGGACTACTCGATGAACGGCCGCACCTACCGCTACTTCACCGGCGAGCCTCTCTACAATTTCGGCTACGGTCTCAGCTATTCGAGGTTTGCCTTCAGCAACCTCTACCTTTCACCACACACCGTCAAGGCGAGCCGGCCGCTCACCGTGCAGGCGGAGGTTAAGAACACCTCCGGCGTCGCAGGCGATGAGGTAGCCGAACTCTACATCGAATACGGGCACAGGGCGGACGCGCCGATTCGGGCACTGAAGGGCTTCGAGCGCGTCCATCTCGATCCTGGCCAGACACGCCGCGTCAGTTTCAGCCTGGATCCGCGCGACATGAGCCTGGTCACACAAACCGGCGTGCCTACGGTTGAACCCGGCAGCTACACGGTCTTCGTAGGCGGCACCCAGCCTGGCAGTGGCGCGGCGGGCGTGAGCGGGACTTTCCACATCACCGGAACCAAGGTCAAACTCAAGAGATGAATCAAGCCATGAGAAAACAGACTGCCTCTTCCAAAGTCAAAGACAAGTTTGCGCTGGGAATTGATTTCGGCACGGAGTCCGGCCGCGCGGCCGTGGTGCGCGTGGCAAACGGCGAACTGGTCTCAAGCGTGATCGTGCCCTACCCTGACGGCGTCATTGACTCCCGGCTTCCCGGCGGCCAGAAGCTTGAGCATGACTGGGCTTTGCAGAACCCCCGTGATTATCTGCACGTGGTGGAAAAGGGCGTTCCCAAAGCGCTGAAGGCCGCAGGCGTCAAGGGCGGGCAGATCATCGGCCTGGGCACGGACTTTACGGCCTCGAGCCCCCTGCCGGTGAAGCGCGACGGCACGCCGCTCTGCTTTCTGCCGAAGTTCCGCAAACATCCGCATGCCTGGGTCAAGCTGTGGAAGCACCACGCCGCGCAGCCGGAAGCCGACCGCATCAACGAAATCGGCCGGGAGCGCAACGAAGATTTCATCTGCATATACGGCGGGAAATATTCCTCGGAGTGGTTTTTCTCAAAACTGCTGCAGATTGTGAATGAGGCGCCCGCCGTCTACGGCGCAACGGAGCGATTTGTTGAAGCGGCCGACTGGATTGTGTGGCAGTTGACGGGCGAAGAAAAGCGCAGCGCCTGCACGGCGGGATACAAAGCCATGTGGGTGAAGGGCAAAGGATTTCCTTCACCCGACTTTTTCCGCGCTTTGCATCCCGCGCTGGCAAACGTGGTTGGAACGAAAGTCCCCGAGGATTACTATCCGCTGGGGGCGCGGGCCGGCGGGCTCACGGCAGAATGGGCGCAGAAGACGGGCCTTGCTGAAGGCACTCCCGTTTCCGTCGGCAATGTGGACGCGCACGTTTCGGTCCCTGCCTGTGCGGTGACGGAGCCGGGCTCACTGGTGATGATCATGGGCACGTCGATCTGCCACATCCTTTTGGGCGCGGAGCAACAGATTGTGGAAGGAATGTGCGGCGTGGTAGAGGACGGCGTGGTGCCTGGGCTGTGGGGATATGAGGCCGGACAGTCCGCCGTGGGCGACATCTTCGCCTGGTTCTTTGAAAACGGCGTGCATGAGTCGGTGCATCACCAGGCGCGCCGCAGCAAGCTTCCTTTTACGGCGCTTCTTGAAAAGCAGGCGGCGGCGTTGCGGCCGGGCGAGTCGGGCCTGCTGGCGCTCGACTGGTGGAACGGCAACCGCTCGGTGCTCGTAGACGCCGATCTGACAGGCCTCCTGGTCGGCCTCACCCTCGGC
>DASSJE010000197.1:0-11103 GCA_035691365.1 Terriglobia bacterium | reverse complement strand
CGGCAGGACCCTCGGCGGTGTTCCATTTGACGATCTCTTTATTTTGGGGCTTGAGCGTGACAATGATCTGCCGTTGCGCGCGCACATTGGAACTGAAAATGGGCAGAAGGGAAGCGCGCCGCTGGGCCGCGACTTTCTGCTGTCAAACTGGGAGGTCAACAAAAACCTTTACGCGAACGCCTGGTTCAAACTGCGCCTCGCGCCTTTTCTTGATCCAGGAAGGAGCTACGACCGCCGGGACGGTTTCGGGTCGCGCCAGTGGCTTTGGGATACAGGAGCGTCGGTGAAGCTGCGGGTGCTGGGCGGCGTGTCCCTGGTGTTCACTTACGGAAAAGATCTGCGGACCGGCAGAAACACTTTCTACTTCACCACCACGCGCGAAGGCGGAACTTCGTTCCTCCCCTGACGCTCCCAGCATTCAACCGTGTCCCAGCTTTGATCCTTCATCCTTCACACTTCATACTTTGTTCTAGTCCGTCGACCGCACCTTCACGCCTGCGAGTTCTTCGAGAAAAGTGATAACGGCGGCGTAGTCGAGATCACCTTTGCCCTGGGCGCGCGCGGCGGCATACACTTCCTTGACGGCGGCCGTAACCGGCATGGGCACGTCCTGCGCAAACGCCGCTTCCATGGCCAGCGCCACGTCTTTGTGCATCCACTTGAGCGGGAAGTAGGGAGTAAAGTCGCCTTTGAAAATGAAGGGCGCCTTGAAATCGGTGAGCGCCGCGCGCGCCATGCTGTTCTGCACAATTTCCATCATCACTTCCGGCCGCACGCCGGACTTGACGGCCAGCACAAATCCTTCGCAGAAAATTTCAACCATGGTTGACTGGATGGCGTTCTGCGCGAGTTTGGCGGAAAGTCCCGCACCGTAGCCGCCGCAGTAGATGTGCTTTTTGCCCAGAACTTTCAGCAGCGGCATGGCGCGGTCAAACGTTTCGCGTTCGCCGCCGATCATGAAAGTGAGTTCGCCTTTTTCGGCGCCGTGTTTGCTGCCCGTCACCGGCGCATCCAGGAAGCCGGCCTTCTTGCCGGCCGTCGCGCAGGCCAGCTTGCGGCTCACCACGGGGCTGATGGTGGCGGAATCGATGACGATGGCGCCGGCTTTAACGTTCTGGAGAGCCCCGTCTTTGCCCATAAAGACCTGTTCGGAGGCCGCGGAATCGCTGACGATGCTGATGACGTAATCGGCGTTGTGCGCGGCTTCCGCGGGATTGGCGGCAACCTTCGCCCCCGCCTTTTTCAGCGGTTCAGCCTTTTGGGGAGTACGGTTGTACACCGTCACCTTGTAACCGGATTTCACCAGATTCATCGCCATGGGCCCGCCCATGATTCCAAGCCCTATAAAGCCAACAGATTCTGCCATCGAATGCCTCCTTCGAGATTAATTCCCGGAACGCCTGCGGGGTTCCTGCCTGTGGGTCCGAAAAACTCAGCCCATGGACCTGCTGGCGATTCTATGAGGACGCTGAAAAGAACTTTCCTCGGCATCCTGAGCCCGTACGCAAGTGGAGGGCGAAAGGGCTCCGCATGACATGACTGCGTTCTCCTAAACCTGCTACGTGTCTCCGAAATCCAGCCAGAGCCGCACGTCCCTTACGTTGTTGCCGGTGTACCCCGTGTCGAGTGTATCACCAAGAGTGCGGAAGAAATAATAAGAGTCGCTCTCGGCTAGATAGTGCTCCCGGTCGAGCCCTCGCGCCCGAGCACGAGAAAGGGTCTGTCCGTCGGCCACCGCCCCGCTCGATGGGCTATTGCCGTCGCGGCCGTCGGTCCCGGCGCTGAGCACCACCCGGTTCTGATGTTCGATTTTCTCCGCGACGTAGAGCACAAAAGCCTGGTTGCGTCCGCCCATCCCGGAACCCGTCACTTCGCAGGTGACTTCGCCGCCCACCACCAGCGCAACCGGCTTCCCGGCATGCCTTTCGGCCAATGCGTCGAGAGCTTCCAGATTCCTGCCCGCAACTTCACGGTAGTCTGCGTCCCAGTCGCCAGGAGCGACCTCGCAAATGAACCCCTGCAACTCCAGCGCGTTTTGCGCGGCTTCGACGGCCTCGCGGTTGGACAGCAAGCAAATGTAGTCGGACCTTTTGAAACATGCAGCGCCCGGCTTGGGCGTTTCCTTCAGCGTGTGTTCCTCGAAATGTTTGCGAATCGGCAAGGGCAGGCGCGGCACCAGATTGTTCTCTTCGGCCAGGCGGTAACATTCATCCAGCGTGGAATCGTCCGGCATGGTGGGTCCCGAGGCCACTATGGAGGGCAGACCGTCCGGCACATCGGAAACATACAAAGTCAACTGGCGGGCGGCATGCGCGGCTTCCGCCAGGCGCCCGCCCTTTACTGCCGACACATGCTTGCGCAGGACGTTGATCTGCTCGATGGGCAGCCCGCAAGTCACCAGGACCCGGTTGAATTCCACCAGGTCTTTCAAGGAAACTTCGGGGTCCAGAGGCTTCTCAAACAGTGCCGAGCCTCCGCCGGAGATCAGGAAGATGACGAGTTCGGTGGGCGCGAGTTTGGAGGCCAACTCCAGCGCGGCCTCCGCCGCCGCAATGCTGTCCGGGTTGGGATAGGGATGGCCGGCCTCAAAATAACGGAAGTTCTTCAGTTTTGCCGCCGGGAGATCGGGCGCTACCACGATGCCGGCGGCGATGCGCCCGTCCAGGATTTCGTCCAGCGTTGCGGCCATGCGTCCGGCTGCCTTGCCGATGGCGATGACGTGCGGAGGCCAGGTGAGAGAAACGCTCGTCTCTCCGGCGTGAAGCATGTCATCAGCACGCTTCAGCTTCTTCAGCATCGTCTTGCGGAGGTCGATGGCGGCGATGACCTCGTGAAAAACGTGCCGGGCAATGGCTTTACCCCGTTCGTAGGAAGGTCCGGTTGAACTTGAGACTCCGTCTTGATTACCCATCTTGAGCCTGGCACGCCTTTCTCGTCCTGCACCTCTAAAGCCTGCTGCAGTTTCCTCATTATTGAAAAGACGGGCACAGATGGCAAGAGATCGTTGTCGTGAAAGCGCGGCCCTTGCCGCATTTGCGATTTTTGCCGGCGGCCCAGGCCCCTCCCGAAGCACGCGTCAGGCAGATTGGGCTTGGAATTTGGGAGGGCGGGTGAAATAATCAAATCATAAGAGCAGGAGGTGCAGCATGAAGCATCGAATTGCACTATGGGCTGGTGCGGGACTCCTGGTTGGCGGCGGCTGGGCAATCTATGCCATCATGAGCTCGCCTCCGGCGCTGACTGCTGGTGACCCCATCCTGCCTCTTGTGCGCTTAACCTGCCCCATCTCACTTGTGAGCTTTTACCCCCTTAAACTTTACTGGGTCCTTCTCGCCAATGCCGCAACCTATGCGCTGCTGGGTCTGATCGTAGAATCCCTGCGGCAGAGACTGCGGAGAGCGTGAAAATTCAAAGCAGTGCTGCAGTCCCAAAACGCCTGCCAGCCAGACGCAAATCGGATTCTGCCCCCTGCTCATTCTTCGTCGCGCGCGAGGACATTCAGGAATAAATCTCGCGATTCACAACATTCGCCGGCCTCTCGCCCGCCAGCATGGCGAGCAAGTTCCTGACGGCAAGCGTGGCCATCCTGAGGCGTGTTTCGCCGGTGGCGCTGCCGATGTGGGGCGCCAGAACAACATTGTTGAGTTTGGCGAAACCTGGATTGACATGCGGCTCCTCTTCAAACACATCCAGTCCCGCGCCGCCGATTTTTCCGTGGCTGAGCGCTTCCACCAGCGCTTCCTCATCTACAACAGGTCCGCGTGCTGTGTTGACGAGTATGGCGGTGTTCTTCATCAGGCTGATGGCCCTCCCGTCGATGATGTGGCGCGTTCCGGGAGTCAGCGGAACGTGAAGGCTGACGAAGTCGGATTCGCGAAGCAGCGTCTCGAGTGCGGAATATTCGACGCGCAACTGGCGTTCAATGCTCTCAGCGGCCCGATGCCGCGCGTGGTAGAGGATGCGCATGGAAAATCCCAGACCGCGGCGCGCCATGAGTTGGCCGATCCCGCCGAAGCCCACCAGGCCGAGCGTTTTGTGATGCGCGTCCAGCCCGTGCAGCAGGCCGAATTGCCAGCGGTCCCAGCGTCCCTCGCGAACATAACGGTCAGACTCGATGGCCCGGCGCGCCGTGGCCAGGAGAAGCATGAAAGCAAGGTCGGCGGTTGTTTCTTCCAGCGATCCGCGGGTGTTGGTGACGGGAATCCGCCGGCGGTTGCAGGCTGCGATATCAATATTGTCGTAGCCGACGCCGCAGTTGGAAACGGCGCGCAATTTGGACGCCGCGAGCAAAACTTCTTCGGAAACCCGGGCGGAGTTAACCAGAATTCCTTCTACCTCGCGGCACTCTTCGGCAAGTTGAGCAATGGGAATGACCTTGTCTTCAGCAAAGCTACGCACCTCGCAGGCGCTCGACAGCAGCGCCAGCGCGGGCGCGGGCAGCGGACGGGTTACAAAAACTTTTGGTATCATAAGCCCCTTCTAATTTCAGCGGGATGATCGAATGGTTTGATATCACGCGCGGACAGGACCCGTCAACCCGGCCCTCCGAATGCTCCCGGTGGAGCGGAGTCCATAATTTCCACGTTCACCCTTCAGTGTGCTTTCGCTTCTTCAGGATACTTTGCAGAAACACTCGACGTGCCAGCAACAACCCATGCTCCGTGACAGAGCAATTAGGCAAGCGCGCAGCCTGGCCGCCTGATGGATCAGGCGGAAAGCCCGATGACTTTGCCCCGTATCACAGTGACCGAAGCTTTCGGCAGGGTGATTGCCGCACCTTTCCCGCCAGTGATCGTAGCCACGCGAGGTGGAAGGTCAGGATCGGCATGCGCCGGTGCGGTTTTTCCGTGCCAGACGTATTGCTCGCTGCCGTATGTCACAAAGCGGACCGGCCCGGAAAAATATCCCGTGCGGCCGATGGCGCCATCATCAAAAGCCACCTCCACAGCATGAGCATTGTCGTGGTCTTTGTTGATCAGCATCAGCGCCCACTCGTGATCCGGACGATGGACCGCATAAGCGGTGATCAGGTCACGGCCGCGCGAATCCTGAAGGGTCCCTTTCACCGGGTAAAGATCGTGAAGCCCGATGCCGTGCCGGACCCATTCGAAATTGATCAGACGGCTGGCATGATAAAAAGGCATGTAGGCCGTAATTTCCCCTTCATTGTTCCAGATGGTGTTGCCCCAGGTTCCCCAGCCCTGGCATGCGTGACGAAGCTCCCCCGGCTGGATGGGTGAGTGGATGTAGACAGCGCCGCCTTCTTCGAAAAAGCCGCCCACGTTGTCTGCGAGCCACAGCGCGGAGAAGATCTCGCACATGTAGCGGGAGAGAGAGCCGCTCAAATTACTTTCAGAATTGATCAGCGGAATTTCTTTGGGCAAGCCATTTTGCCAGAACGAGCGCAGGCAGGTTCGAGTAACCTCCCGGTTGTGGAAAAGGTCGTCCCAACTCATCGTGCAGGCGTCGTACGGGTAGATTTCAAACGAGGCGAAGGTGAGATCAGCCTGGCGTCCGTGGGACTTCAAATAATCGTAAAACCGGCCGAACCACGATGTTCGTCCCTGGGCATCCGGCCAGACTGAAACGTCCTGGTTGATGCCCTGAAACACCGGCCCGCCCAGCTTCAACGCGGGATAGGCCTTATGGATGGCGTCGGCAAACTGAATGTAAAGGGTGCCGTAATCCTCGGGCATGTAATATTGGCCATCAGCTTCCTCATCCATTTCCACCCAGGAAATCGGATAGCCTCTCTTGCGCAAATAGGCCGCCAGCGCTGCGGCGTCTTCCGGGATGCTGTAAATGAGCGGAATGGTGATGAGCGCCGGCAGGTTATTCGTGATGCCGCTAGTGAAGAAGAGGTCAATCCCGGTCTGGTCGCCGTGAGGGTTCGGGAGGTCGGCCGTGTGCCAGGGATCAGTCGAGGAACAATAGGTTGCCGTTTGGGTTTTCCCGTCAGGCGCGTGTTTCACATCATCGATGAAGACGCCGTTTTCGAGCCTGCCTGCGTAGACCTCATAAATTGCGTAACCCGACCGGTGCCGGACGTCATCGGAGCCATGCGGTCCGGGCCGGTTCGACGACTTTGTCATCACAACGCGTAGGTAACGGACCGATATGGGATACTCTGCCAATCTTCGCGTTTCCGTGCCGCCCTTGCCGTCCTGCGCCAGGCCGTTCGGGAACAGGTTCCAGCGGCCGTTCGCCTGTTTGCCGACGGGGAGATACTGTCCGCCCTGGTCAGTGGAATCCATGGCGGGTTCTTCCCAGTTCATGGGATCGTCTCCAGTCCAATATTGCACTTCATACTCGACCGCGCTCGGCTCGCACCAGTTGATGCGAATGGCATTGACACCCTTCGGGCTGCCGAAATCAATAATGATCCATTGAGGATGAAGCGAGTCATCCCCGCCCGTAAAGTGGCTGGTGAGGTACGGGTTGCTCTTCCAGAACGTGGCCGGGTCGCCGTCGGTCAGCCTCGAGTAACCTCGGTCTGTGCCCCCGTTATGCGTGCAGCCACGATGGGGAAGGATGTAGCCGAACGAATCGCGGATGAGAGTAGTGGGCTCCGAATTGCCGATGAAGTATCCCTGGCGCTTCGCGGGATCAGTCCACTGTCCTTCCGGGTTCCAGTGCCAATAGTCGATCGTTTCCGGTGTGTGGAGACGGTAGGAAATCTCGCCGTAGCCGGCCGAGAGGCAAACCTTGACGATTTCAGGAGTGTACACCCTTTCAATTCCTTCGCGCGACAAAATGTCCATCGAACTGCACAGGCTCTTGTCAGGATCGAAGGCATTCACGGAATGCGCGGCATCAACGCGTAGGGTCACCGCCTGCGGCTGTCCCGCTGATGTGGAGCCCTGGCCGAACGCTGAAGCCACAGCAGAGCGCGAAGTGAACGTTATGGCCGCGGCCCCGGCAGTTTCGCCGAGGAATTTACGGCGTGAAATTGCCCGGACGGCAGTGCGCGCGGAGGAGTCGATTGGGCGTTTCATAAAGGCATCTCCCCACGACCCAGGCAAGCGCAAAGTTGACCGATGACGAATTCGAGGCCGCTTGCCGTGCTGCGCGCTCCCTTTTGGCATTTCGAACGCATAGAAGAAAACATATAAAGTTACCTCCGGCGGGGATTCCCGAATAAGGCTCTCATACGCGATAGCAATATATCTTTACTGCAGGATTACCTCAACAATATCTTGACCAGAAGTAACGGCTTCGCCCCTCCGGAAGGGCCGCGCCGGCCGCCGCCATCATGGATATCGGAGGTGCTGAATGATTTTGTGCGGCACTTTCAATAGGGGAATTGAAGGCCGTATGGCCATGCCCACAAATGAGTGCCGGGATTGCTTCGTATGGCGTGACGCGCGCGGTTATAATGGACGCCCAGGTTGCCATGGCACATGAAACCGGTCCCGAATCTCTTCGGGCGCTCCAGCAGGAGGTTGAAACTTTTATCCGTTCACTCGAGCACCCCGTGGTGGTCGAGGATGAGGTGGAATTGTTCGATCTCACGGCGGCCCGCTGGCAGTTGACCGTGCAGTTTGACAAGCTCCTCTTTGAAGCCTGGAACCCAGCCCGCACGCTGGCGCGCCGAGTGGAGGACGTGGCCTATCACGATGGCGACCGCCTGGGCATCTTTGTGCGGAAGCCTCACGCCCGGGAAACTTCGGTGGTTGAATTTCGCGAGCTTCATCCGAAGCAGAGCAGGGGACGTGCAAGTGAAAGGTCAGCCTTTAAACACGAATTCGTGGCCATGCTGAAGCAGGAAATGCAGGGCTGGCGAATTGAGAACGTCAGCAACCGTTCAGACCGCGAGCATTCGTTCTCCACCTGGTTCACGCGCGGGCTGGCGCGGCAAGGGCGGACCGGTTGCGCCGTGATCGGGCTCGGCAAGGATGAGGCGCCCGCCGCAGCCGACTCGGTGCTTGCCTTCGGCCTGATCTGGCTCGACTGGCTGCGCAGCCGGGCTGATCGAACGGTGGTGTCCAGGCTCGGAATTTACCTGCCCCATGGGGCGGTTGAATTGAACGCGCACCGGGCGGCTGCCATTAACCGTCGGGCTGTGCAATTGGAACTCTACGAATGGAATGGCGCAGGCGAGCGGCCGTCGCGCGTGGATCTCGATGCAGCCGCTGAAGTCGCCGCCCGGCTCGTTTCCCATCGGCCGAACGAAGCGCTCATCAGCCGGCATCGCGAACTCCTTCGCGGCGTGCTGGGCGAGGCCGTGCACCGTCTGACCATGACCACGGACTCTTCCGGCAGGTTCGTTTCGGTCCGTGTGGCGGGACTGGAGATTGGGCGCGTCGAGGGCGACCTTTCACCGAAGATCTATTTCGGGCTGGAAGGGAGCGTCCGCAAGCTGGATGAAAAGCGCCGGGAGGAGTTCCAGAATTTCGTGTTTACCGTGCTCCGCCGGCGCAACGCCACGAGCGAAGAGACCTCCGACGAATTCTTCCGCCTGCAATCCGAGCGCTGGCTGGAAAGCATGCTGGTGGATGACATCACGCGGATCGATCCCGCGCTTTCACCCGAGTTTGTTTATCCGCAGGTGCCGGCGTTCTCCCGGACTGATCGCGGCGTAATCGATATCCTGGCCGCGACACGCGACGGCAGGCTCGCCGTGATCGAACTGAAGCTGGAGGAGCAGATCAACCTGCCGTTCCAGGCGCTCGATTATTGGCTGCGCGTCGAGAAGCTGCGGCAAGAGGGCAGGTTCCCTGACTATGGTTACTTTCCGGGCGTGAAACTTGCTGACGCGCCGCCGTTGCTCTATCTGGTGGTGCCGGCTTTCCGGTTCCACTCCACAACAACCCGCCTGCTTCGCTATCTGGATTCGTCGATCAACGTGATGCAGATCGGCATCAATGACCAGTGGCACCATGGCATCAAAGTACTGTTTAGAAGAGAACTGCGGTCCGGTGTTTGACGCACCCGGAAGACGCGGAGCAAGTGCGCGTGAGCGCCGGACCAAGGCCGGCTTCAAAACGCGCGATCGGAATCCAGCAGCAGAGTGACAGGTCCGTCGTTGACGAGCTCAACGTCCATCATGGCGCGGAACTCACCGGTCTCGACCTCCACTCCCAGCGCCCTGAGCGATTGCACGAAGGCGTTGTAAAGCGGCAGGGCGTCATCCGGCGAAGCAGCGCCCGCGTAGCTTGGCCGTCGGCCCTTGCGGCAATCGCCGTATAGCGTGAACTCGGAGACTGCAAGCACCGCGCCGCCTGCCTCGCGGACTCCAATGTTCATGCGGCCTTCCTCGTCATCGAAGATCCTCAGGCGCACGGTCTTTTCGGCCATGTCCTGAGCGATTTCAGGCGTGTCCTCTTTCGCGATGCCCACGAGGACCAGCAGTCCCGCGCCGATGCGCCCGACCACCTTGCCGTTCACTCGAACTTCCGCCCGCTTCACCCGCTGCACAACAGTGCGCAATGCCCGCTACCCCTTTTCGGCTGACAGCTTGGCCGCAGCCAGCCATTGTATCGAACCTGCCCTCTGGTGTAACTCCTGGCGGAAAGCGATGGCGGCTGAATCGAGGCCGTGCAATTTTTACGCGGTGTTTCATAGTTGTACACTTTTCAAATAATACACTAAATCTAGCCTACATTAATGTTTGTAACGCCCTCATACAAAGGCGCTTATAAATTTTCGTCCCAAACGTCCCAAACGTCCCAAACGTCCCATATCGGGGGGTTAGGCTTGAATTGTGGATGGGAAGCGGGCGAGCCCACAGGGCTGGGCAACGCCGAAACGGCCCCGTCGAGATCAGGTGGAGGTGTGCCTTGGAGACGCAGACAAATGCATTGCCGGCGCAGCCGCAACCGGGCGTGGGAAGTTCCGCGCCGCCGGCCACCGCGGCACTTTCCGCCGAGCGCCGCCTGGTGCAGCGGGTATTCGAGCGCTGCAACGAAGCGATCGAGGAAGCCTGCGCAAACTCTGAGGTCACGGCGGAATTTCTGGGCGCGCTGGCGGCGAATGAAAGCGGCGGTTTTGGCGCCGCCACGCGCTTCGAGCCGGCGGTTTACCGGCATCTTGTGGCGGTAGCGCAGGGCCAGCGGCCTGCCTATGGAAGCATCAGCCTGAAGTCGCTCGACGCCGAATTCGCGCAGTTGCTGCCGGCCGATGAAGCTGCCTCGCTGCACGCGCGTTACATGACGCCGGGGTTTGCCGAGGTCCATTCCGGCGAAATCGCCGACGCCACGGACGCCGCACTGCGCGAGCTCGCGACTTCCTGGGGATACACGCAGATCATGGGCTACCACATGATTGGCCGGCCGGGCGACGTTCGCCGGCTGCTCGACGCGGGTTTCCATTTTCGCATGGCGGTGTGGCTGCTTTCCGAATTCGCGCTGGACTACCACCTCGAAGTCGCGCGCGATTTCGCCCAGATGTTTTGCTGCTGGAACACGGGGCGTCCGCGCGGCCGCACATTTGATCCGAACTACACCGGCAACGGGTTGCGGCGCATGGAGATTTACCGCCAGCTCCGGCCCATCGAGCCGGCCGGGTGACGGGGCGCCGGCGCTCCGCAGGGCGTGGCAAGACAGTGTTAACCATTTAGTTAAATCGATAAGGAGGGGCAGCGATGACGAACATGGTGATTTTCCTGGTGGGGTTTACGGCAGGCGTGATACTGGCGGGAATGTTTGAGCAGCGCGCCGTGAAGGAAATTCTGAGCCTGCGCACGTTTCTGCGCGCAGAGCTCCAGAAGCTCGGCACAAGGCTGTAAAGAAATTACAAATTATGAATTACGAATTACCAAACCCGGTAACGCACAAGGCCGCAACCATCGCAAGGACCGCGGCGAGTGCGCGGGCCGGGCGGCGTTAAAGAAATTACATTATGAATTGCGAATTACCAAACTCGGCAACGCACAAGGCCGCAAACATCGCAAGGACCGCGGCGTATGCGCCTCCACGGCTCCGGGTAACTCGTAATGGGTAAATCGTAATTAACTCGGCGTGGCACGCTGACAACATTGAAACTGGCGACGAGACGATCGCCGCGGAACAACCGATGCGCGATTACATCAGGCAGCTTTTTTCCGAATCCGGTGAAGCGAGTTTTGGGAGGACGGGGTCGTTCTTCGGCCTGGTGCTGGGTGGC
>DASSJE010000196.1:0-5558 GCA_035691365.1 Terriglobia bacterium | reverse complement strand
CCGGGCGCAAGGCGCGCGCGGCTTCGGCGTAATCGCCGGCGCGGGTGGCAGCCATGCCAATGTTGCGCGTCAGGCCGGGGGTGTCAGGCTGCCACTGCTCGGCTTCGTGAAAATGAGCCAGCGCCAGCGAAAACTGCTCTTCGCGCGCCTCCGCCGTGCCCAGGTCGTTCAGAGCGTTACCCAGGATTTTACGCAGGCGGCGCCGGCGGGCCTGGAGCGCCGCGGGCGTAATTTTTGGCTTGGGCAGTAGTTCCGCGAGTGCGGCTCTGCTGGGCGCCGATTGTTCTGGATCCAGATGCTTGCGTGACTCCGCAAGCGCGAGTTGCAACAGACGGGTGGTTTCGGCCGCGGGCTGCAGGGCGTCGGATTTCCGTAACGACTCGATCGCCTGGCCGTAGTTCCCTTTCCACGTCCAGACCTGTCCTTGCACGCGCCAGGCCCGCGCGTTCTGCGGGTTGACCACCAGTACGTCCGTGGCTTCTGAGAGAGCCTGATCCGGATGATCGGCGCACAAATATGCCAAAGCCAAATCCAAATGAGTTCCGGAGACGTCGTCAAAATCAATTGAGCGGCGGTAAATTTCAATGGATTCCGCCGGCTGGTCTTGCACCATTTGCAGCTCGGCAAAGCTGCGCAGAGTGAGGCCTACAACAGAACGGCTGGCCGCGGCGATAGCCGCGGGATCGCCGGCATTCCTGGCGGCATCAAGCGCACGCAGGCGAAGCCGAAGCTGCCCCGGCAGAGGGTCACTGTGAGCGGCCTTGTGCTGGGCGGTGTGGGGATAATTAGACTGCGGCAAAGCCTGGGCAAGGGTGCATGCCACAGCCACGAACAGAAAGGACAAGCAGCGGAGTAACGGGAAGCGTGCGAGCCCGCCTTGTACCGCCTTCAGCGCAGCGGTCGCCGAAGTGAGGTTCAGTTTCACAACTCTGATCCAGATTAAAAAAACTCGGCAGGGCCCAGGTTCCCGGGCCCTGCCGTCGTTGTAATTATGCTCCGATCGAGGTCCCAAGCGCGGCTAGAAAACCACTTTTAAGCCGTATTGGAACTCGCGATCGTTGTTGGCAACAATTCCGGTCGCCTGCAGATTGGCGCCAGCCTGTTGCGCCGTAATCAAATTGTTGGTCGGGCTGCAGGGCTGGTACAAGCCTCCTACTGCCGGGCCGCAATTAACCGCACCAAGGGGGTTGCCATTGGCATTCGGCGCAAAGTTGGGATGATTAAAGAAGTTGAAGGCGTCCAGACGGAACTGCAGGCTCACCCGCTCGGAGAACTTCCACGTCTTCGAGATGGAAAAGTCGTCGTTGAAGAACCTGGGGCCGGCGCAGAAGCCAGGAGGTTCGTTGCCCGGCGTGCCAATGTTGTGTCCAATGGCGGTAAAAGCGTCGGGATTGTAGATGGCGGGGCCGCTGCGGCCAGCGGTGCAACTGGTGCCGGTCACAAACGGGCGACGGTTAGCACCTGGCGCCCATGGCGGTCCCATGTTGCCGGTGCCGTAAAGGCTGTTCAACCCATTCTGGATGCAGGTGGAGGAAGTGGTTCCGCCATCCGCAGTTGTACATCCCACAACGGCGGCCAAGTTCTCCGATAACCCTGGGGAAAACACGGTAGTCGAGGGGCCCGACTGCGCCATGAGAATGGTGGCCAGTTGCCAGCCTCCAAACGCGTGGCGAACGAAAGCGTTGCTGCCCTGGAGCTCGGGCAAGGGCGCGATCACATTGGCCACAAACATGTGCGGCCGATTGATCTGCGTATTGCCGCGATCCAGGCTAGGATTCCCCGACCAGGTGAGCGTTTGATAATTGGCGGTGCCGTTGGATTCATCCAGCGGCACATTGCCGATGGAGTGAGAGTAGGTGTAGGTGAAGTTCATCATCACATTCTTCACCTTGGCTCGGAGGAGGGTTTGCAGGCCGTGGTAATGCGCATCGCCCAAATGTGCCCACTGCGTCAAGAAGCCGAAATGGTTGTAAGGCCGGAAGTAGTTCGGGGAAGTGGCTCCCGCCGGCATGTAGTTGCCACCCGTGTTGTCGGGGTTGGTGAATGCCGCTACGCCCCACAACGAGGGTGGAACTTCGTTGATGTCATGGGTAGAGAGCTGGTGGATGGCGCGATTGCCGACGTAAGCCACTTGCAGGCTGGTCTCATGTGCAAAGCTGTGTTCCACCGAGACGTTCCATTGCCAGGAGTTGGCGCCCTTGTTGGAGGGATCCACACCACCGTAGGGCGAAGTTACCGCCGTTTGGAACTGGCTGGCCGAGAGTGGGGCTCCATCCAGAGCGCGCGAATACCCGCTGGCAGTAAGCGCAAACGGAGCATTGCTGGTCATGGTGTAAATGGCTGTCCGGTCGCGCTGGAAGAACTGGCCAATGCCGGCGCGCAGGGCGGTAGTACCATCGCCAAACACGTCGTAAGCAATGCCCAGGCGTGGGGCGAACTGATGGTAGTTCTGGTCACGCAGGTACTTGTTGGGCCCGGGCGTGCCCGAGCTGAAGTTGGTTCCAAAGGTCTGGTTGGTGTTCTCGCAGGGATGAGTCCCCGGCACGATCCACAAGCCATTGCAAGCGTCGCTGGCCGGCTTGGTCGGATCGTAGAGAGTGGGATTGAAGCTGGTCATCAATCCCTTCGGTTGGTAGAGACTCAGCAACACGGACCAGCGGACACCGAAGTCCAGAGTGAGCCGCCGGTTGGCCCTCCACGAGTCTCCAGCATAGAACTCGTAGTCGCGCCAGCGCACTTCGTTGTAAATGTCCGTCGAAGTCTCGGACAGATTGGAGAAGACATTGCCGGGAATCATGGCGTTGGCCAGCGGCATGCCGGTCTTGATGCTGGCATTGGAGTCGGCCGTGTTGATGTTGAGGCGTTCCGATGAGGCCCCGCCGTTATCCTCGTTCTTAAGATTGAAGCCCAGGAAAGCGCCGAATTTTAACGTGTGCTTGCCGCGCAGCCAGACCAGATCGTCGCGTACGTTGTAGAGGTCCTGTTTGTTGCTCCAGGGCGCGATCATCTGGGTTGTGGGACCGCTAAGCCCCATGTTCAGATTCGGAATACCCACGGAATGGCTTTTCAGGTCTGCCGGGAACAGGGTGGGAAAGTCGCTGTTGAGGCTAGCCGCCAGTCCGGGATTGGTTCCGCCGGGCGTAATAATGATGCGGTTGTTGGAATATGAAAACTCCGCTGTATTGACCAGGTTGGCGCCAATGGTAGAGGTCAGCTTGCCAATAATGGACTTCGACGGCTGTGACCAGCTGCTCTCCAGTTGTGGGTAAACATCGTCACCCCAGTAGCCCGCATTGGGGGCAGGGTTGTCCCATGTGTCCTGGGTGTAGCGGAAGGTGACCGCGTGGTTCCTGGTCAGATTGTAATCGCCGCGGATGTTCTCCTGGCGATAGTTAAGCTTAGTGCTGGGATTCTGCAGCCAGTTGTTGCAGCCGGAGCTGCCGGTGATAGCCGCACCCGCACCCGCCGGTGTCAGGGGGCAAGGCAGATTGGGCAGCGGGTAATTACCCATCTCGTCCAAAGCACCCTGTAGAGGCTGCGCAATTTTCCACTGGTTGCCTGCGGCTTGGTATTGCGCGGGGATGCCGGTCAAAAAATCGCCGCAGGTGATCCCGCCGGAGAAATCTCCGGTACGCTCTCCCGCGCTGGGAACGCAACCGGTACGGTGCACGCCGCGGATTTCGCGGTTCCACTCCTGGCTCCAGAAGAAAAACAGCTTGTCCTTCTTAATGGGACCGCCGAAGGAGTAGCCGAAGTCATTGCGCCGCAGAATCGGCTTGTCGGCATTGGGGTTGGAGAAAATGCTGCCGGTGCTCTGATGGAAGGTATTGGCGGCGCGGTCGAGGGCGGCTTGGCGCGCTGAAAACCAGTCGTAGGAGGTGAGCGCGTCGTTGCGGCCAAAGTAGAAAACGCTGCCGTGAAAGTCATTGCTGCCACTGCGGGTCACGATGTTGATCACCGAGCCCGACGCCTGGCCGTATTCCGGGCCGTAGGCGTTGCGCAGCATCTTGAATTCGGCGATGGACTCCAGCGAGGGATAGATCAGGATGGTGCGGTTGGAGCCCACGTCGTTGTTGTTGGCCCCGTCCACAAGGAAGAGGTTGTTGGCCATGGAGTTGCCATTGACGCCAAAGTCCACGCCTCCGCGCAATCCCTTGCCTACAGCATCAAATGTTCTGGCGGAAGAGACGCCGGGCTGCAGCTGCGTCAACTCTACGAAGTTACGCCCGTTAAGCGGCAGATCCTTTACCTGCTGGCCCAGTACGACTTCGCCCAATTGAGCGCTATCGGTCTGAACCTGGATAGCATTGGCTTCGACCGTAACTTGCTCGCTGGTACTGCCGAGCTTGAGCTGCACGTTCACCAGCGCCGTGCTGGCCACGTGCAACTCCACTTTGTCCACTACCGTTTCCATGAAGTTCGGCGCCTTGACCACGATCCGGTAGGTGCCGTTGGGTAAGTCCGGAGCGGTGAATTCACCTATCTCACTGCTTGTCGCCGTGCGGGCCAACCCGGTCGCGACATTGGTTATGGTCACTGTGGCATTGGCTACCACGGCGCCGGTGGGGTCGCTTACGACCCCGCTGATGGTGCCAGTAATTTTTTGCGCGTGCAGGGGGAGCAGAAACAAGAAAAATGCGCAAACAATCAGGAAAGAAAAGGCAATGACGCGGGCGGGTGCTCCAAAGTCAGCCTCCGCCCCGGTTGCGGCTGACATACTGCCTCCTTACTCTCGAATTGGGCCCGTAATCGTCCTTTCTTATCCCGAAATGGGTATGGGCACAGTGACCGCAGTCACAACGCGTTTGTGACAAGGCCGCCAGCCACAAAACCGGGCGTCATCTTCCTTGACAATTCCCCAGCGCGGGAGCATAGTTCTGGCCCACTCGAGGGGCGCGACAGTCGCCGGCACGCCGCCTGCATCTGAATACCGGCGCCCGAAAACGCCCGCCCGAGCCAGCTTTCACGCCGTAAGGCCCTGGGGTGCTTGCGGCGGTTCTTGTCTGTATTCGCACAATCAATTCAGCTTCCTCAGTCCGATTGGGAGGAGCGCTCATGCACGTGGGAAGTGCGGCCATCTGCGCATCGCATTTTCGTTTTACGGGAATTCTTTGCCTCCCCCTTGTTCTGCTTCTGGCCGTCAGCGGCTTTGCCGCTCCTGCAGCCGATGCGCCCGATCGAGAACTGCGCAGCGCGCAGCAATTTGCTAAGGTCCGGGCCCGGGCAGAGGCCGGCTCCACCCACGACCAGTTCCTGATGGGATATGCCTTCGCGCGGGGGTTGCAGGAGCCGCAGGATATGGCGCAGGCGCTGAACTGGTATACGCTGGCGGCCGACCGAGGCGATCCGGGCGCCATCACCGAATTAGGCCGCATGTACGCGCTGGGGCTGGGGGTAAAGCAGAATTATCAGCAAGCACTGAACTGGTTCCGGCGCGCAGCCTCGGAAGGCTATCCGGCTGCGCAGACCGACCTCGGACTCATGTATTCGCGAGGGCTGGGGGTAAAGCAGGATCCGCAGGCGGCGGTGCTGTGGTGGCGCGATGCGGCGGGGCAGAA
>DASSJE010000195.1:0-27825 GCA_035691365.1 Terriglobia bacterium | reverse complement strand
CACCGTCGTTTCGGTGTTGATATTAACTACTGCGGGCTCCATCTGCTCTGCAATGCGGGCAAAACTGGTTGACAGTTCTGCGGGGGAGGGTTCCGCCAGGGGGTGAGGGTCCGCCGAGGTCCCGGCCGAGGGGACCGCCCGGCTACCGCGGGCAAAGTAGGCGCCGATCGCAATACCGAAACCGAGGGCTACGACTAGTGCCAGGACAACAGCATACCGGCGCGCATCGCTTTGCATCTTATTCCTCGCACCCACTCGCTGCGGCAGAATGATGTCTTTGGAACCAGACCGAATTATACACCTGAATCCAGTGCTGGGGTGAGGTCCTCCAGGCAAGATTCCCACGCGACGGAGGAGACATCTGAGGGATTTGGCCAAGTAACAAAGCCCCGGCTGATCACCAGGCGTCCGGCGTGCAGACAGCTACCGGCGCCAGTCGGGGTATAGCGAACATGATGGCGTGCAACACCCACAATCCGGCAGTCTTCGTCCAGGATAAGCCCGCACCGCGCCCAAAACTACCGCTGGGCGTCAGGACTTATGCGAGGCCTTGATATCCTCTTTGGCTTCCTTCTTACCTTTCTTCAGTTCGGATTTGACCGCCTTGTGGTCCAGGTTGGGATTCAAATCCTTTATTGCCTTGCCCAGGCTGTCTCCGCTGGTCACTTTGGTCTTAATCTGATCAAAAGGAATGTTGAGGTTCTTTGAAATATGCACGGCCGCGACAAAGTCTCCCAGGTCCTTGAATCCGGAAGCAGCGTCCTGAACATTTGTGCCTTCAGGCAGCAACGTCTGCAGCTTGCTGGAGAGTTTGGTGTTCTGGGCAAGCAACTGCGCGGGCGTCTTCATCTGTTCCATGGGCCGATTGGTAGTCTCGCGGCCCATCCCTGGGTCATTCGAATTTGGCTGCCGGCTGCCTGGACCGTTATCCATGCCGGGGCCCTGTCCCGGTCCCTGGCCTGGACCCTGGCCTGGGCCCTGACCCATACCGCCTTGGCCCATTCCGCCGCCGGCGCGACCCTGGGCCATCAAGGGAAACCCGCTTAAGCAAAGCAAAACCGCAACTGCGGTGCATAACAGAATTGCTCGTTTCATAAGCTCTAACCTCCTCAAGACATGAGCCTTCATTTCTCCCTCCATTTTCGTCGACCTCAACGAATCGCACCTTCCATCCCCAGATGCAGGAAGGCTCCGGGCTGTTGCCTTGTTTGCGCTGGAATTTGTGGCTGGGTATCGAATCCGCATTACCTCCAACCCCTCACAGAGGGTCTACTACCCCACGCACGAGTTCGTTTGAGGAGCCCAGCACGATAGACCGAGCAATCAGACAGCCATATTTTTGCTTTTTTGCTCTAATCCTATTGATAACACATGATAATACAAGTTGTACTTTCTCATTCCAACCCTCTCCATCCCCGCCTGTTTTTGCCAGGTGAGAAAATGTCACCGGTACCGGGTAAAAAATTCTCCATCCGCCCTGCCGGCTCCCGCTCGGCCATGGAGCCGAGGTTTTGATTGATTGCGCGGGATTCTGGGCCAAAACCAGCCAGGGACTAACCACGC
Source organism: Terriglobia bacterium (assembly GCA_035691365.1). Taxonomy (GTDB): domain Bacteria; phylum Acidobacteriota; class Terriglobia; order UBA7540; family UBA7540; genus SCRD01. The sequence goes on along the minus strand of DASSJE010000195.1, from coordinate 26,262 downwards.
AAAAATAGGTTTTTGTTATAATCTCTAGCTTACGCATCAGGCGGAATCGTTCACCGTGGGTGCGTAGGGGAAAACAAGCGGACGCTTCCAAGGTCCTTCCCAATCAGGACAATCACCTTGTATCTGGAAATTCAGGGCAGAATTCGGCAGAAGTATATGGAAACGGTCAAGCGCATTTTTGACCTGAATCCCGGGGAGCCGGTGTTTGATTTTCCGCCGCGCCCGGAGCTGGGAGATCTTTCGATCGCCGCCTGTTTTGAACTGGCGAAAAAGCTCCGGCAGCCTCCGCGCAAGATTGCCGAGCAACTAGCCGGGACACTGCTTCCTATCGAAGGCGTGGAACAGATCAGTGTTGCCGGCGCGGGCTATATGAATTTTCGACTCGATCGGCCGGCCCTGGCGTCGGCGCTTTTCCATTTGCGCAGCTTCCCTGCTCCGCCTGCGCCCGCGCATCCGGGCAAGGTCCTCGTGGAGCACACCAGCATCAACCCCAACAAGGCTGCGCATATCGGCCACTTGCGCAACGCTGCCCTGGGCGATGCCTTCGTCCGTTTGCTGCGTTTTCGCGGCTACAAGGTTGAGACCCAGAATTACATTGACAATACCGGTGTGCAGGTGGCCGACGTCGTAGTCGGTTTCCAGCATCTTGAGCGGAAGAGCGTTGAAGACATTCGCAGACTGATTGAGAACAAAGATGTGCGCTTCGACTATTACTGCTGGGACCTTTACGCGCGCGTTGCCGGTTACTATGCCGAGAGCAGCGACAAGGAACTTCGCGCCCGAACGCTGAAGGCGATCGAGGAAGCCGAAGGCGAGGCCGCGGAAATGGCCCGCCTCATTTCAACCACCATCGTCAAGCTGCACATCGAGACCATGCAGCGCATCAACGTTCGCTACGACCTGCTGGTGGAAGAAAGCGAGATTCTGCGCCTCGAATTCTGGAAGAACGCCTTCGAGCGCATGAAGCAGATCGGCGCTATCCGCTATGAAACCGCCGGAAAAAATGCAGGCTGCTGGGTGATGGACCTGGGCGACCCAGAGGCTGACAAGACCGGCGAAAACGCCGCCTCTGAAGACGTGAAGATCATTGTGCGCTCAAACGGGACAGTAACCTACGTCGGCAAGGATATCGCCTACCACATGTGGAAGTTCGGCCTGCTGGGAAAAGACTTTTCCTATGCGCCGTTCTATCGCTACGCCGACGGGAAGACCGTGTGGCACACAGGTGTTGAGTCGCAGGCGGGCGCTCCCGAGTTTGGTGGCGCTTCCGAAGCTTATGCGCTGATCGATACCCGCCAGGCGTATCTCCAGAACATTGTCGCGGCCGCCTTCCGCGCGCTGGAATTCCGCGACCAGGCGGAACACTTGCACCACTTCGCTTACGAAGTAGTGAGTCTCTCGCCCGCCTGCGCGCAGGAAATGGGTTACGCGCTGAGCGCGGAAGACCTGGAGCGTAGTTACGTTGAGGTTTCCGGGCGCAAGGGCCTGGGCCTGAAAGCCGATGACCTGATCGACATGCTCGTGGAAAAAGCCACGGGCGAGGTCCGCTCACGCGAGATGACGCAGGACCCCGAAGAACAGGCCGCCTATGGCCGCATGATTGCCGTCAGCGCGCTGCGCTATTTCCTGTTGAAATTCTCCTGCCACGTCATCATCACCTTCGACTTCAAGGAAGCCCTGGCGTTTGAGGGCGAAACGGGACCCTATCTGCAATACACTGTTGTCCGGGCGCGGAACATTTTCCGGAAGTACGCGGCCGATCATGCTGGCTTCGCGCCCGGCTCGCTGGCGGAAAAACTGCTCGCGCCGGCGCTGGAGCGGTTTCTGGATGGCGATGACGGAACAGCTTTCTGGGAACTGGTGGTCCTGGCGGCGCAACTTGAAATGGTGGCTGACCAGGCCATTACATCCACGGAGCCGGCCGTGGTTTCAAAGTACGCCTTCCGGCTGGCGCAGGCGTTCAACAACTTTTACCACCGCTTTCACATCCTCCGTGAGCCCGATCCCGCAAGACAGAACGTGCTTCTATTCATCGTCCACCTAGTCGAACGGACGCTCACGCAGACCCTCGATCTGCTGGGCATCGAAGTGCCGGAACGCATGTAATTACAAGACGTTGCAGCGTATTGAACAAGGCGGAGGCGATTGTCTCCGTCTGCTTGTTCAGCCCGCGCGAATTGAATAGCGCTGCGCCGCCGCGCGAGCGTTTCACCTTGCCAAAAGCTCCACCGCCTGAAGTCAGAAGTTACCCTTCCGCGCCAGCCGCAGCGGAGATAAACGGGCTTTCAGCTTTTCGAGAGCGCTTCGCGAGCGGCAGCTTCCTGCGCCTGAGGAACGAACCCCAGCAACGTGTCGCCGTTCTGGACCACGGTTGAATCCGCCGGCACCATCGCCTCACCGCTCCGAACGATGCCAATGATCCTGCATCCGGGCGGTAGGCCGATGGTCTTGATTTTCTTCCCTGCCAGCTTCGAGCCGGCGGTGACGCGAAATTCCAGAATGCCCGCCTCGCATGATGAGAGATTACCCACGGAAGCAAAGGGCGAGCGCGGCACCAGGTTTCTGACGGCGGCAAGCATGGCTCCCGTGGCGCTCACCGTTGTGTCCACGCCGAGCCGACGCATGATCACCTCGTTTTTGGGATTCTTTGCGCGCGCGATGGTTTTAGGCACGCCAAAGCGGCACTTTGCCACCTGGCAGGAAATCAGATTGTCGTCATCGTGGTTGGTGACGGAACAGAGGATGTCCGCCCGCGCGGCTCCGGCATGTTCCAGCACCGCTGCCGATGACCCTTCGCCCAGCACCACCGGGCAATCGACCTGCTGCGAAATCAGGTTGTAGGTTGCAGGGCTCCTCTCGATGATGGTCACTTCGTGGCCGTTTTTCAGCAGCGAGCGCGCCAGGTAATAACCCACCAGCCCTCCGCCCACCACCAGAACGTAGAATGATCCGTCGTGCGCTTCCAGCGGACGCGGGGCCATGCGCGGGCTGGTGGTTGGGACCGGCCGCAGCGTTCCCGAGGGCACGGCGGATTTCACCGCGGCGCCCGTCAGCCCAGCCCTCAAAATCTCCGCTCCCGCCGCCGTGATAGCCAGCGTTTCAATGCCCGCTTCATGGAAATAGGATTCACGGTCAGGATCGTAAACAACCGCAACCACCCGTGGAACGTTGAAAATTACGCGCGCGATCTGCGCCAGCATCAGATTCGTGTTTTCATCGCGCGTCAGCGCCAGCAGGATGTCCGCACTCTCGGCCCCCGCATCGCGCAGCAGGTCTTCATCAATCGCGTTTCCGTAAATGAAGCGCACTCTCTCCGGCGGCTTCGCGCGTTCCAGCGCAGCGCGTTCCTTGTCCACCACTACAACCTCATTCGCCGAGGTGTCCACTTTTCTAATGAATTGCGACCCAACCCGCCCGTAACCAATCACAATAATCTTCATGTTGAATTTCTTGCTCCGTCACAAATTTCAAATCGACTTGTTTCCTGCGCAAAAATCCTGCAGAAGAAAGAGTTATATTACTTTACTCTACATTTTGCGGGTGGTCATTCTCGCTGGTGAGAAGCAGCAAATTGGAAGCACAGAGTGCCCTCCGGCGCCGGACGCAGCCTGATGGCGCGTTCTCCGGCGGTTAGCGCCATGTCGAAGGTCTGTCGCCCCGAGGGGCCTAAAGGATGAGCTGATTTGAGCAAGCGCACAAAAGCGGAACTTCTGCTGGTGATGGCCACCTTCTTCTGGGGCGTAACCTTCGTGATCGTCAAGGGCGCCCTGGCGGACGCCTCGCCGCTGATGTTCATCGCCCTGCGTTTCCTGCTGGCGGGATTGCTGATGTGGCTGATCATGGCTCGGGGGCGCATCGAGCGCCGGGCCATTCTGCCCAGCCTGCTGCTGGGGACGCTGCTCTTTTCGGGTTTCGCCTTTCAAACCTGGGGGTTGCTTTACACGACGCCCTCGCGGAGCGCCTTCGTCACCGGATTCAGTGTCATTCTGGTGCCCCTGGTTTCAGTATTTTTCGGATACTGCCTTGCCCGGGGCAACGCGGCGGCAGCGGCCCTGGGCCTGGCGGGACTCTACTTCCTGGTTCTGCCTTCCGGCATTGGAGCGGTGAATCGCGGCGATGTGCTCACCCTGCTTGCGGCGGTTTCGTTCGCTTTTCATATCGTGCTGCTCGGCACGTACTCGCGCCGCATTCCATTCACGCAGCTTGCGCCGGTACAGATCCTGGTGGTCGGAGCCATCGCCATCCTGGCAGCGCCCTTTGCGCCCGCCGCGCCCCTGCACTGGACCGCAGGCCTGATCTTCGCGATTCTCGTCACCGCCATCTTCGCCACCGCTTTTGCCTTCAGCGCCCAGGTGTGGGCGCAGCAGTACACGCCGCCGGCCCACACGGCACTGATCTTCGCGCTGGAACCCGTTTTCGCACTGCTGACTTCCATCATCGTTACCGGTGAGCACCTTGGCGGAAAAGAGATTCTCGGCTTCGCCCTCATTCTGGCAGGCATGATTGTCTCCGAGCGCTGGGGCGGCACCATGCCCGCACCGGTGGAAGGCTAGCGTGGTCGCCCATACGCTCCGTATTTTGGAATACGTGCCGTATGGAAGGTCAGTTAATTTCCCGGTGCTATACTGTGCGTGCGCAAAGCGGGGCGGTGGAGATGAACCCCAACAAGGAGGTCTCGCTTCGCGCGAACTGCGCGAGAGGAGGACAAAATGGTGGTGGATATTCTGAAGTCATTGCTTGCGCGTCCTTTTTACGTTGGCACTTTCTTCGCCGGTTTGATCCTGCTACTACTCTCCTACTTCAGAATCACAGACACGACTGGGTTTCAACTTTCGCCTTATAGCACGCCAATATACGGTCTGCTAGGTGTTGGCCTGTTTCTCATGCTTTTTTCCGTTCTCCTCTGCGTTTGGATGGAAAGTGATCTGAGAGGGTGGGTGCATCCAGTTAGGATCAAGAGGACAGCCGGTGGATATCAAGTTCCGATAGGCCCTTCGCGAGTGAATGTCGCTTACGGGAAGATTGAGGACGCGGAGGTGTTAGGTCCGTCAAACGCTGTAGTATTACCAGCGAACGAGTTTTTTGACGACGAGTGCATTCGGGATGGCCGGAGCGCCCTCGGAGCATACATGCTGAAGCATTTCCCGGGCCAAATCGAAGATATCCAGCGCCTAGTTAAAGCACGACTCGAAGATCTCCCGAGCAAAACCGTCGAGAAGGAGAAAGGTGCCCTCAGGCAGAGCTACGGCGTCGGAACGTGCGTCTTTCTAGACGCGCCGTTGTCTTCTTCACATCGCATAATACTGGCGGCGGTTACAGAGAAGCGAACAGGTACAGGATTGAAGGCCGAAATATCTTTCATATATCGGGTAATTGGCGAGGTGATTTCGGTCGCGGTTGACCGTCGCTTAAGCGACATCCACATGCCAGTCATCGGCTCTGGACACGGTGGACTGAGGACCGAAGTTGCGCTTTTCAGTATGGTCTCCGCCTTGTCTGAGGTGCTCTGCAAGCCGTTTGGCCATCGGTTGAATATCAATATAGTAGTCTTCCGGAGTGACACAGAGTCGAAACCTGAGGTCAGCCCAAAGGCTCTCCGGAGAGTTCTGCGCGTCTCGGCCGGAATGTTCAGGCTTGATCCGTGCGCTTGACTACAGGGCTGGCGCAGCAAGTAGCGAGGACCTCCGGGGTTGAGGTCCGAGGGTTTTCGGGGCTGGCGCAGAGGCGTTTTCTGTCTCTGCGTTCAGCGAAGCTGAGCGGGCACAGAGAGAATTGTTAATCCTGAATTCTGAAGGGAAAAAGCAATGACGGCAGTTCACATTAAGGGAGAGGAAAAGTTAAAACAGCCTGACTCGAGGCGACCTTGGGGATCTCAAGTTTGGCTGGCCCACCGTGCATTAACGGGAAGCTCCTTAAGCTTGACGCGCATGATCGTTACTCCAGGACATTCCGGCGAGGCGCATCGTCACCCCAATGCGGACGAGGTCATTTACCTGATTAAGGGAAGAGTGGAAGTTCGTGCGGGCGCCGAAACATTTCCGCTCAACGCCACTGACGCGTTGGCAATTCCTGGTGGTTTGTCGCACCAAATCCACAATCCTGGTAATGATGACGCCGAGCTCATCATCGCTTACTCGACCGGCGACAGAGAATACACGCCAGAATCAACCGGCAAAAAGGCATAGGCTGACCAGCAGTTCCCGCCTGCGAACTACAAAGTCTCGCGATGCGCCTGTCATTCCGAGGGTCCAGGGGCCGGGCGAGCCGCGTGTGACAAATCTTTTGCAGATCAGGTGTAGCTCCCTGACAACTTTGATTCATTCAAGCAGATAAAGTCGGTGTGCTACGCGTTTTTGTTCAAACACACGGAAGTCATACGCTTGGGAATTTTGGAGGGAACGGTGCGAAAGATTTTTGTTGCCGGCACGCTGCTGTTTTTGAGCGCCTTATATATCGGGTTGGCGGGCGCGCAGACGCCAGACGAAGGAGCTACGCCTATCCTGACATGGACGACGATGGCGACTGTAACGGGACCCTACGTGGGCACAAGCAATCCGATTCGAGGCATCCCGGGCGGAGGCCTGGCATGGATGATTTCCGGGGCCAGCGGATCACTGCTGAGCAACGGAGTTTTGAAAGTTCGCACCAGGGGGCTGGTGTTCGCGGAAGGACCGAATACGGGAACGAATACCGTGCCCTTCTTCCGGGCAGAAGTCAGTTGCCTGAGTATCAATGGAAGCGGACAGGCGGACACCGTCAACCTGCTGACGGACGCCTTCCCGGCTGATTCCATGGGCAACACGAGCATCAATACGAGGGTGGAGCTGCCGCACCCGTGCGTCGCGCCGATTGTCTTTGTAACCGCACCGTCAGGGGCCTGGTTTGCCGCTACCGGACATTAGAAACAGCGGGTCGCCCATACGGGGCTGGCGAGGAGGCGCTTTCTACCTCTGCGTTCAGCGAAGCTGAGCGGGCACAAAGAGAATTGTTAATTCTGAATTATGAAGGGCAAGATTTGAAGGACGAAGTGTGAAAGATGAAGGATGAAAAAAGCAACGGCGAGCCATGAATGACAAGCGCTCCCTATGGACTGGTTACCATGAAGCCGGGCAGAAACGTCCCGCTTCGCGGGATCGCAGACTCGACAAAGCGCGGATCTGCGCCAGTCGGCAACACCACATGAGCCTCCATCATCTGCTCTTCTTCGGAAATTTCGGGCAAGCATGAGGCATATTTATCGGCTTCATGCCAGGTGCTGATCGCAGCTGCGTACGTGAACGGACCAGACGTTGATTTCGAAATTTATCCAAGACAGCATCTAACGGATTTTTGCGGGCAATGTTTACATGCCGGGTCGAAATATATACACAGGTGGAATTCGCCGCTGCCGATGTCTTCCTGTGGTTCCTTCGGCTTAGCGCGTGGTCCGCGAATTGGCGTGGTCCTTGCAATTTTTTGGGGTGTTGCGGGAACGGTGCATAAAGGAGCTTGGGCGATGATCCTGGAAGAGAGGGTGATCACAAGGAGAGGGAGACAGGAAAAGTTGAGTTGGTACGCACGACCCGCTCCCGCCGGGCAACCGGCCCTTGAAAGGCACCGCATGGGTAGCTTACCAAAATGGCAGGAACTTTATGAAGCTGCGGTTCTTGAAACCGACCGCAGCAGGCTGAAATCGCGCATCGAGGATGCGCAGAGTGCCATCGACGCCCGCCTTCGGGAACTCGAAACCGGCACAGCGAAATACGCCGATGAGCACGAGGATCTGCGCAAAGCAAGGGAGAGGCTGCAAGCCTTGCGCGAAAGATTGCTCGCAGGCTAATCAAGAACGGGATTGCAGCAGGCGGCTAAGGCAGGCGATGAGCGCGTCAGGATCCCCCTTGCCTACCACAGCGTCTACGCCGGCCCCGTAGGCCTGCTGCTCGAGGTGAGGGGTTAGATGGAGCGTAACCATAACCAGGAGGACGGCAGGCAATGCTCGTCTCAGCTCACGTGCGGCCTCCAGTCCATTCATCACCGGCATCGAAAGATCGAGGGTGACCAGGTCGGGCTTGAGTTGAAGTGACTTGTCGATAGCCTCCCGCCCGTTCTCAGCCTCTCCGCAGACCTCCCATCCCTTTTCCCCATTCAAAAACTTTCGGAGTACTTTTCGTATCGGGGCTTGGTCATCGACAATGAAGATGCGCGCGCGCTTGCGGCGCGGCAAGCCAGACACGCGCAGATAACAGCAAGGCGTGTCCACCATCGAACCCGCAAGGGAGTATCTCTTCTTCTTTCCCACGGCGCGCCTCAGAGCAAGCAATGGATTGTTTCTGTGGTGTCGGCTGTACGGACGAATACACGGCAATGAACAACCCTTCAACAATCTATTGTGACACTCGGACTTGTTTTGTCAACCCGCATTACTACTGACACATCAGCAAATTCGCCTGATCCAATCCGTAGTTATTGATGGCGCACGGAGCTGGCGGAGAGGGCGTTTGTGCTCTTCAATCAGCAAAGCAGATTGGGATTAAAATCACGGGGCGAAGTGAATTATGAATTCTGAATTATGAAGGAAATGGGCAGTGGCAATTGAGGAATCGCAAACGCTACAAGGCTACCGCCTGCGCCAGCTAGGATAAATTTTCCCACTCCATCATCTCCGGCTGCGCGCGACTGCAGCCCTGAATGAATCAACGTCGGCTGGCGTTATTCCCCATTTTTCCGTATCCGTCGAGATGAGCAGAATGCGTTTGGTAAGGGACGTGGCGCACATCCCCACAATTCCGATGTGAGCGAATTCAATCCTGAACAGGGCGTAGCCTGGCAGTTTCCAGCCTTGTGACTTGGGGAGGTATTCCAGCTCATCTTCCTTGATGGAGCAGATGCTGCTGACCGGGATGAGCCACTTAAAAGGACCGCACGAAAGCACAACCGTGCCGGCACCAACTGAGTATTTCATAGTCGGGTATATACAGAGGAAGAATGTAGCCGGAATTATCAAGGCAATAATTAAAACGGATACTATCCAGTCAGCAGGGGTGCCGTGGCGGATAGCGACCGCAAGAAGAGCTGCCAGGCCTGCTACAACCGCAACACTGCAGAGCCATCCCCAGAGCGATGCGCGAGGTCTAAACCACTCGAAGGTTTGACCCTCGGGTATGATGCTCTTGAATCCGATCCGGAAATGTTTCGCTGCTGTGCCTTCCGAAAGAAATAGCTGTGACCTCTGGTTTCGTGATTCCATAACGGCGTTGGCTCCGCAGGGCAGGAAGGCTTGGACCGAAATCTCCGTTTTGACTTCGGTTACCCCCATTTTGTGTCCGGTTATCCCTGTTGTCAAGCAGGTAGCAAGAACCTCCGGGGCTGAGGTCCGCGGGATTTCTCTTTTGTAGCGCCGCCGTCCCGGCGGCATTTTTCACGGCCGGCAAGATGCCGGCGCTACGGCGCGTGCGGCGACTGCGCTACTGGCCCAGCATTTCGACGGTCAAGGGGTCGGGGTGGCCGGCATAATACTTTTCCAGGGCATCGTCAAAAACGTTGCTGCCGGATGAAACGCGGGCGAAGAGGGTCATCGAGGAGCGGAATTTCAAATCGTCGGGGTAGCCGAATATTTCGCCGATAGAAACGCCCTCCGCAGCGTTTACCAGCGAAGTACATTCTTCCAGCCGGGGCCCAAGGACCGGATGCGCCAGGTATGCCCGGGCTTCGGCAGCCCCGGCAATTCCGAACCTGTCGGCCATGGAACTCTGCCCCAGGCCTCGAAGCTGCGGGAAGACGAACCACATCCAATGCCCTTGCTTCCGCCCCTGGCGCAGCTCGCGGCACACCTGCGCGTATACAGGGTTCTGGGCTTCAACGAATCGTTCCAGATCGAAATTCATATCAGCCGCCAGCGGCGATCAGCACAGCGCGCGCCTCATTTCACAACGCTTCCTGCCCTTGCCCAATATTGTAGTTGACGCCGATCCGCATTGCACATGCTGGCAGTACATTCGTTGGGCTTGACAGCAGCTTTGCTCGTGCGATAATTGCGGAGATTTTGCGGCCCCTGCCTTTTGGGGCCGAGGAGGGCTTCCAATGACGGACCCCAATAGCTTTACGGCCCGTGCTGTTTTTACCATTGAACAAGACCGATACTACCGGGTGGAGTCGCGAAATGGCTGCCTCTATTTCCTGCGCGTCGGCGGCCAGTTTGATCTCGACCGAGCGGGCTCCGCCCCGGCTAATGCAGGATTGCTGGGCGTCGCATTGATGGCAGGCACCAGCGTGGCCCTGGGCCACAAGCACCAGGAAGCGCAGCTCATCGCGCGAGATCCGCGAAAAAACCCGGAAGAGTTGCTTACCATCCACCCGCACAATTTCAAGCTGCTTCCTGCGGAGATCAAACAGGCAAGATTCCTTCCGCAAAAGAAATGGTTCCCTTCCCACGGAAAAAATGTTGGCCGCCTGCGGATTGAAAAACTGGACGGCACGTCGCAGGAATACTGGTTTCAAGAGCCGGACGACCTGAACAAGGCCGTCAAGGTTTTTTCCGCTCTCCTTGACAGCGGAATGGAAGATGGGACGCGGTGAAACAGGAATTCAACGGCAACGGCACTCCCTCGATCAGCCAATCGATGACGCGAATGCCGGCGTCATGATCAGCGGCACATCTCGTTCTCTGAATGCCTGTTCCCGCCCCCGTGGACCCAACCCTGTAATTACACAGGGGCCAAAGTGCGGCACGCCTGCGCCAAGGGCATTCAAACATTTCCGCGGTGAATGTCGTAGAATGTTTTCGGGGCATGCGACTGAAACCTGGCACGAAAATCGCAATCTGTATTGCTGCAGCAGCGGTTGCGGCGGGCGGCGTGACAGCGGCGCTCATGCTTCGCCATACGGGACGCCAGCGGCCCATCACCATTGTGGGTGCGGTGATCAGCCAGTCCCCCCAGGCGGAAAAGGAGTCGCCCATTGCGGGCGCCGACATCACAGGCCGCATCGGCATGTTGAGCGCGTCGTGCAAATCCGACGCCTCAGGCTTCTTCAAGCTTGTGCTGCCGCCTTACAGGGAGCCCGGAGTCCCGATCACACTCAGGTTCCTGCGCACCGGATACCAGCCGATGGTCCTCCCGGTGGTTGGCGGGGCCGGCCCGTACGTTATCCGAATGGTTCCAACGGCGCCCCAGCCCGCCCGGCTTTCGAGCGGCCCGCCCGTAGCCGTTTCCAACATTTCGGTGCGATATTCTGCAAAGACCTCATCGGCGGTGAACGTCGGCAGCACGGTCAAAACTTTTCAAGTGGAGAATGAGGGCGGCGAACCCTGCAACCACCGGCGGCCCTGTTCGCCGGATGGAAAATGGAAAGCGGCGGAAGCCACAATTTCGCTGGACGCGGGGCAAGGAAACGTTTTCCGAAATGCCCGCGTATCCTGCATCGCAGGGCCCTGCCCATTTACCGCGGTCGCTCCGGAAAAAATTCCAAATCAGGAGCGAGTCCTCAAGATTACGGCCTATGACTGGTCCGAAACTGCAACCTTCCTGGTGGAGGCCGAAGTTTATCATCCCTTGCAAAATGCCGGGGTACACAGGTCCTATCCCGTCATTTTCGGCCGCGTTCTGGACTTCACGCTGCCGGCCTCCGCGGAAGGAGTGTGCATCGAGGCTGACTTGCACGGAGAGCACATCATCTATCCGCTGGGCCCCGATCCCGATTTATCGTGGGCCAGTTGCAGCATGACGGATGGCCAGAACAGGACTAAAGCGTATCGCTGTGAGCTGAAGGAAGGTTATCGCTTCAACCAAAAATGACGGCAAGGGCGGACAAGAAGTGCAAAACCACAGCATCCTGAAAAACCACACGGCCGGGACTTATGCCTGATTGGGAAAAGATTCAGCAAGCAATTTCACGCCGCGTGATGCTGCGGCAACTGCTGGCGGGGGGCATCGGTCTGCCGCTTGCCGCCCTGGGGATTCCGCCCAGCCAGACAGATATTCAGCCGCAGCCGCAGGAGGTCAAAACATCAACCGGGGAGACCATTTCCAAAGACGATGACCAATTCCTGGAAGATCTGGAAAGAGCCAGCTTCAACTTTTTCTGGGAGCAGGCCAACCCGCAAACGGGGCTGGTGAAAGACCGCTGCAATGTGCGCGGCCCTGACAATTCGCTGGTGGCCAGCATTGCCGCAACCGGTTTTGGATTGACGGCGTTGTGCATTGGCCACAAGCGCGGGTACATCAACCGTGCGCAGGCCCGCAAGCGCGCGCTGGCCACGCTGCGGTTCCTGTGGAAGAAGCTGGCTTGCCATCGGGGCTTTTTCTTTCACTTCGCCAACCTGAACACGGGCGAACGCCTGTGGGATTCAGAGGTCTCTTCCATTGACACCGCCATCCTGCTTTGCGGCGTGCTGATGTGCCGGGTATATTTTCGCGGGGATGAAGAAATCGAGCCTTTGGCGTTCGATATCTTCAATCGCGCGGACTGGTCGTGGCTGGCGGAGGATACTCCACTTTTGTCCATGGGATGGATGCCCGAAATCGGATTTCTTCCCTACCGGTGGGATGACTACAGCGAACTGATGATGATGTACCTGCTGGGCATGGGCGCCTACACCCGCCCGTTATCGCCGCAAACCTGGACCTCGTGGAAGCGACTCACTTTCGAATATCGCGACCTCAAGTACATTGGTTCATTTGCTCCATTGTTCGTCCACCAGTACTCCCAGGCGTGGTTTGACTTCCGCAACAGGCGCGACCAATACGCCGATTATTTTCAGAATTCGAAAATCGCAACGGAGGCCCACCGGCTTTTCTGCCTGGCGCTCACTCCGCGGTTTCCCGACTACAGTGACGACCTCTGGGGAATTACGGCGTCGGACTCGCCGTCCGGCAATTACGAGGTTTGGGGAGGACCACCCGAAATCGGGCCTATCGATGGCACCGTCGTCCCAAGCGCGACCGGCGGGTCCTTGGCCTTTCTGCCGGGGCCAACGTTGCAGGTCCTGAAAAATATCAGGGCCAAATACGGAAATGACGCCTGGAGCAAATACGGCTTCGTTAATGCTTTCAACCCGCTGAAAAAATGGTACGACAAGGACGTGATTGGAATCGACACCGGCATTACGCTGCTGATGGCAGAGAATCTGCGCACAGGATTTGTCTGGGAAACTTTTATGAAAAATCCGGAAGCCAGGCGCGGAATGGCGCGCGCGGGCCTCAAGCCCTACAAACCTTCCCCGAATCTACCGGCCACCACAACCGCTTCGGAATAAAGCCCAATACGCGAGGCAATACGTGGAGCGCCTGCGATTGGGCCACGGTGCGGACTTGACGCCGGGAGGGCCGTCATGGTACGCGTAATACTCTTTCATTGCTGTTGGGGGAAGTTGGGCCCAATCATTCGAAGCATCGACGTTCCAGGGGAAAGGCGGATCCAAAGCCTTCACAAGCGGCTAAACTTTTGATACTTTCTGACGTCCAAATCTGACTCAGCACCTGACAGGGGATCAAATGTTCGAAAGAAAAACTCACTTTGTTGAAGCGCTCATCATTGGTTTCCTCGTTTTTACCACCGGACTGGTTGCCGTAATTCCTCTAAGAGCCAGCCAGATTAACCCGGAGATGTACGCCGGGATGCAATGGCGGCTGGTGGGCCCATTTCGCGCGGGCCGTGTTTCAGGCGTGGCGGGCGTGATTGGCGAGCCGAATGTTTACTACATGGCGAGTCCTGGAGGCGGCGTCTGGAAAACCACGGACGCGGGGATTACCTGGAAGCCGATCTTCGACCAGGCGCATGTGGCCTCTGTTGGCGCGCTGGCGGTCGCGCCCTCGAACGGCAACATCATTTACGTCGGGACCGGCGATTTTGGCATCGCCAGCACCGCCTGGGGGGCGGCGAACCGGGGCAACGGAATGTGGCGCTCGGATGACGGCGGGCGCACCTGGCGGCATATCGGCCTCGCCGATACGGAGCACATCGGGGCCATCCTGGTGGACCCGAAAAATCCCGATGTAGCGCTGGTGGCGGCGGTGGGGTTTGCCTATGGGCCTGATCCGCATCGCGGCGTTTATCTCACCACAGACGGCGGCCAGACCTGGACCAAAACCCTTTACAAGGATGACACGACCGGCGCTATGGGGCTGGCTTACGATGCCGCCCGCCCCGGAGTGGTGTATGCGTCGCTGTGGCACCATCAGGCCGCTCTGCCGCCTGCGCCCGCCGATAACGACCAGGCGGGAGGAGCCATCTACAAATCCACCGACGGAGGACGCACCTGGCAGGAAATATCCGGCCACGGACTTCCCACCTGGCCCATGGGGCGCATTGGCCTCGCGGCCGATGGCGGGCGCGTCTTCGCAATTATTGCCAGGGCCCAGGGACACATTGACCACCTGGAGGGCGGCTTGTTCCGCTCCGACGACGGCGGAGCCACCTGGCGGCGCATCACCAACGACCCACGGCTCGAACCCGGCGGCCGCTCCGGCTATTTCGACCAGGTCATTTTGGACCCTCAGAATCGCGATGTTGTTTATGTGGTCCACACCGGATTTTACCGCTCGATCGACGGCGGAAAAACTTTCGATGTATTAAAAAGTTCGCCGGGCGGCGACGACTATCACAACCTGTGGATCAATCCCCAGAGCCCGTGCCTGCCCCTCGGTGAAGGCAAGGGCTGCCTGAGCACTCGAATGATCCTGGGCGCTGACCAGGGAGCAAGCGTCAGCCTGAATGGCGGCAGGACCTGGAGCAGTTGGTACAACCAGCCGATCGGCCAGATGTACCATGTGTCAACGGACAACCAGTTTCCCTACTGGATTTACGGGCCGCAGCAGGACAACGGCTCGGCGGCAGTGAGCAGCCAGGGCGCCTTCGGCGACGTCAACTTTATGGACTGGCGCCTCTCGATGGGCGCCTGCGAATACGGCCGCGTTATAACGGACCCGGCGCATCCGCAGTGGATCTTCTCGAGCCAATGCGGGCCTGGCATTAACCGCAGAGTTCGAGGAACCTGGCAAACCCTCGACGTCACGCCCTATCTCGGCGACGACGGGCCTTACCGTTATGCGTTCGGCCCGTGGTGGAGCGCCTGGGAGCCGCCGTTCGTCTTCTCGCCGCATGATGGCAACCTTCTGTATTACGGCGCGCAATACCTGCTCGAAACTTCCGACGGCGGCAGGCATTGGCGGCGCATCAGTCCCGACCTGACGCACCGTGACGATCTGCCCGCGCACCCCATGCCGGACGGCAAGACCAGCCGCGACTGGGCCGCCATTTCGGCGCTTGGCCCCTCGCCGCTCGATGCCGGCGTGATCTGGGTGGGCACCGACGACGGCCTGGTGCAGGTGACACGCACCGGAGGCAAAACCTGGCAGCGGTCAATGATCCCGGGATTGAAGCCGCTCGATACCATCACCACTATTGAACCTTCGCCTTTCAACGCCGGTGAGGCTTACGCCGTGATGGACCGGCACGATTGGGGCAATTTCCGTCCTTACATCTACCGGACCGAAGACTACGGGCGCACATGGACCGGGATCACTTCCAGCATTCCGGACGGCGACTTCGTGCGAGTGGTTCGCGCCGATCCTAAACGGCAGGGGCTGCTTTATGCCGGCACGGAAAACGGTGTTTTCGTATCATTCGATGACGGCAAGGAGTGGCAGTCGCTGCAACTCAATCTGCCCACCGCTTCCGTGCGCGATCTGGCCATCCACGACGGCGACTTGGTGGCCGCGACGTTTGGCCGGGCGTTCTGGGTCCTGGATGATTTGAGCCCTCTGCGGCAGCTCACCGCACAGGTGGTGGCCGCGCCTGCCCACCTCTTCAAGCCGGCGGAGGCATTTCGCGTGCGCAGGGACACCAACTCAGATACTGCATTGCCACCAGAAGAGCCCGCCGGGAGCAACCCGCCCGCAGGCGCGATTCTGGACTACACGCTGCGCGCCGCGCCGTCAAAGGTGATCAAGCTGGCCATTTATGATGCCGGCGGCAACCTGGTGCGCCAGTATAGCAGCGCGCCCCTGCCCGAAAGCGTGAAGCGGCCGGTCGAGTGGCCCACCGTCGCAGACTATTGGATGGCGAATCCGGAACCCTTGCCCGCCCAGGCGGGAATGAACCGCTTTGTGTGGGACCTGCGCTACCCGACTCCGCCGGCCTTAAAGTACGACTATCCCATGTCGGCAATCGTTGACAAGACTCCCGCCGCGCCGCAAGGCCCGCTCGCCGTGCCCGGAAAATATACCGTGAAGCTGAGTGTCGGCGCTGAAACTTATACACAGATTCTGACGGTCAAACGCGACCCGCGCGTGACAGCAACGGCGGCCGATTTTGCTGCCCAGTTGGCGCTGGAGCAGAAACTGATGGCCGGAATGAGGGAGAGTTATCAGGCCTGGCAGAAGGCCAAAGAAAAGGGTGACACCACCGCTGAAAAGAAATTTGCGGGCATCAACGGTTCATTGGCCGGTTTGGCGAACACCCTCGAAGGGGCCGACGCCGAACCTACGCCCGCAATGTATGATGCCGTGCGCCGCGCCCTGGAACCCTTAACCGCTCGATGACCGGCACGCGGCCCTTTCGGGCCACGCAGAGCGCAAAGAACAGCGCTCTGCGCCGGCCGGCGGGCACTTGCCGCGTCGCGGACTCGCGTGAATTTCAGATATAATCGACCCTGCATACTGGATAGCTTCCAGGCACGCCTATCCTGCCCGGAGAGAAAGTGGCAAGGAATTCCAACCTTGGTACTGGTGTTGGCTTCGCTGTCGTCATGGTGTATTCGATTTTACTGCTTTCCTGTGGCGGCTCCGCCACCAGCCAGATCACGCCAACGCCGCCGCCTCAGGTAAATTGCAGCAACGCTGCGGCCGGCAGTTCCAGCGATTACAGCACCAGCCCGATGGTTTCCAGTTGTCCGGTGTTTCCGACGGATAACGCCTGGAACGCAGATGTTTCCAATTATTGCGTGGACCCCAACTCGTCCCAGTACATTGCCAGCATCAATCAGGACAGGCAGTACCTTCATCCCGACTTTGGCACCGATCCCACCTATGGAATTCCTTTCGTGGTGGTGCCGGGCTCGCAGCCGCTGGTGACCGTCACGTTCAATCAATACCCCGCTGAGAGCGATCCTGGCCCTGGCTGCATGCTGACGGGCGCGGGCTGCTATCCGTTCCCTCCGGACGCCCCCGTGGAGGGCGGAAACCTTTCCACCGGCGACCGGCACGTGCTGGCGCTGCTGGCCGACCCCACAAACCACAACTGCACGCTCTACGAAGTGTGGGAAGCCTATAAGGACGCTACTGACAACAATTGGACTGCCGCAAATGGCGCTGTGTTCGACCTCTATTCCGACAAGCTGCGTCCTGACGGCTGGACTTCCGCCGACGCCGCCGGGCTGCCCATCCTGCCGGGCCTGGTGCGCTACGACGAAGTTGCGGCGGGTGAAATCAGGCACGCGCTGCGCTTCACCGTGGCCCAAACTCAGACCGGTTATATTCACCCGGCCACCCACTACGCGAGCAGTTCCAGCAATCCTGCCTTGCCGCCCATGGGCCTGCGCCTGCGGTTGAAGGCCAGCTACAACATCTCCACTTACACCGGCCAAGCCCTCGTCATCCTGAAAGCCCTCAAGAAGTACGGCATGATCGTGGCGGATAACGGCAGCAGTTGGTTCATTACCGGCGCGCCCGACCCCGGATGGAACGATACTGAACTCGAGGAACTCAAGAGCGTTCCCGGCAGCGCCTTTGAAGTGGTTGAAACGGGAACGATTCACACCCAATAGGAAAACATATTATGCAATCTGAATTATGAAGGATGAAATGAGCCGTAGCGAGCGGTGAGCACCGTGTGCCCAGCCCCGTGACGCGCCCATTGCCGGAAGAGAGAGAGGCGCCAATCGCGAAAGTTTTCTTCAACGGCCTGTTAAGGGCAAGTGCGCGGAGTCAAGACGAGCGGGGACGAAGGAGTTTGGGTAAAGTCAAAACTGTCCGTCATGTCGTTGGCTGCCTTGTCACGGGCGGTGAGCGTCTGCAGGCCAAAACGTTCCTCGACGATTTTCAAGAAGGATGAGAACTCGTATTGAGTGTGAGAGATGAATCCGCTCCGGGCGTAGGGAGAAATGATCAACAATGGCACACGCGGCCCCAGCCCAAACCCATCGACTTTGGGCGGAGGAACGTGATCGTAAAATCCCCCAAAGTCGTCCCACGCAAGGAAGATGGCAGTGCTCTGCCACTCGGGCCCTTGCATCACGGCATTGATCTGTTGAACGGTCCAGTTTTCTCCCTGGCAGGTGCTGTCAGGAGGGTGTTCGCTGACGTTCTTGGGCTGTACTATCCAGCTCACCGCCGGTAACCTTCCCCATGCTGCGTCGGTCACGAATTGGGTGTACGGAACTACATGTTTGGACCATAAATTGGTCATCCGGATGTGATTGATGGCATCAAATGCCGACCAGACGTAACCGGGCTGGCCGCGCGATGGAGCATAATACCGCCATGAGATGCTGGCATTCTCCAGCCTGTCGGCCAGCGTCGGAATGTCAAAACATGGGAAACTTTTGCCAATGGAACCATCACGATTCAAGATGGGAACCGTAGTGCCGCTTGGCGCATCGCAGCCCCACTCGCCTGGAGGCGGGTTGTCGATCGCGCCTGCGGAATCCGCCGCCACCGTGTAAAGGTGATTCGGGAAACTCGGTCCGTGGAGTGAAGAAAACATGTGGTCGGCCAGAGTGAAGTTCGCGGCATAGTCAAAATAATTGGGGATGTCCGCTTCGGTCATTTCGGTGTAAGAAATGTCCACGCCGTTCTGGATAGCTCCCGGTATTTTATTGAAGCCATCCATTTTGCCGCCGTCCATCGCCGTGAGCGCGCACTGCCAGGTATGGCAGAGATCTTGTGAGGTCCTGTCCGGCGTTTTCCCCAGGGGAATGGTCTGGCCGGTTGAGATCCTTCCTGTGGTCGCCCCATCGGCTCCTGGATAAGTGCCAAAGTAATTGTCGAAGGTGCGGTTCTCCTTCACCATGAAAACAAAGTGCTGGATCTTTTCGAGGCCCTGGACCGGCGTGGGGACATCCCCTGATCTCCTCGGGGTCGGCAGGAAAGAGACGCTACACTTGCAGCAAAAGAGCACTACAAAGAACGCCAATAAGATAAGGCAGCATTTTGAACCACTCGGTCGCAAAAGAGCACCTGAACGGCATTTCCATTATCGAGATTGGGTCCATTTCCTATCATAGGGCTTGCTGCCTCGTGGCACAAGCAGGCGCGGGCAGACAGAATGCCAGGCTGTGACGCCACGGTGCGGCATTACTCTGATCACTCCACAGAATTTAAAATTCAAGATTCAAGATTCCCGATCAGAAGATGGTAACCACGGCCACTCACGTCTCTTGCCGTGGGTGCTTCGTTGGGCCAGTGGGCAACAATCGGCACGTCTGGCGAGGAGGTCTTTCGCCCATCCGGCGCCGGATGGGGGCGTTTGAGGGCGCTTTTCCGGTGGCTCGGGCCATGGGCTGAAGTCTTCCGCCCGCTTTCTCCGTCTACCTTCTGCTTTCTGCCTTCTGCCACTGGCCTCATCCGCCCAGGTGGGTCAGCAGGTGAACCAGAGTACGCACGGGAACGCCCGTGGGGCCTTTGGCGAGCCAGGATTTCTCCTCATCCGACCAGCCAGTGCCGGCAATATCCAGGTGGACCCAGGGCGTCTCTTCCGCGAACTCGCCCACAAACATGGCAGCCGTAATGGCCCCGCCATAGCGGCCGCCGGTGTTGGCCAGGTCGGCGATGGAACTCTTATAGAGCTCCTTGTAATCGTCGTCCACGGGCAACTGCCACATTTTTTCGCCCATTTCGTTTCCGCTGGAAACAACGCGGTCGATCCACTGCTGATCGCTGCCGAACACCCCAGTGGTGATTTTGCCGAGGGCCACGGTGACGGCGCCAGTGAGCGTGGCAGCATCGATCAGCACGTTGCAGCCAAGCTGGCGCGCATAGGTCAGCGAATCGGCGAGCGCGAGGCGGCCCTCCGCGTCTGTGTTAAGAATCTCAACCGTCTTGCCGCTCATGGTCGTGACCACGTCGCCGGGCCGGCAGGCTTTGCCGCTGGGCATGTTTTCTGCGGCCGGGATGATGGCAATCACGCGGACCTTAGGCTTGATCTGGGCGATGGCCTGCATCACTCCCAGCATGGTGGCGCCGCCGGCCATGTCGGTTTTCATCTCGTGCATGTTCTGGCTGGGCTTGAGCGAAATGCCGCCCGAATCGAAGGTGATTCCTTTCCCTATGAGGCCGATCACCGGCGATTCCGGAGCGTCCGGCGGAGAATAACGCAGCACCAGCAGGCGGGGCGGCTGGTCGCTGCCCTGGGCCACGGCCAGAAAGGCCCCCATCTTGAGGTTGCGAATTTCTTCCTCGCCGAGTTCCTGAAATTCCAGGCCCGAGCGGGTTGCCATCTCGCGCGCCTGCTGCGCCAGAATGGAAGGCGTCATGCGGTTGGCGGGCTCATTTACCAGCGTGCGGGTAAAGTTCGCTGCCTCGCCGATCGCTCGGCCGCGGTCCGCAGCAGCTTTCAGTTCGTCTGAAGCCGCGAGATTTTCGCCGGTGATCACGAGTGAATCAACGCCGAACTCGCCGTTGCGCTCGGTGCGGTAGGGATCGGAATCGTAATCTGCCAGGACAGCCCCTTCAACCACGGCCTGGATCTGCTCCGGCCCACACTCTTCGCCCGCCAGCCAGGCCATCTCGCGCATACCGCGCGCCCTCAGATGCCGCACGGCGGCGCCGGTCAACCGCCCGAGCAGGAATGCCGTGAACTTCTCTTTTTTCCCCGCACCCACCACTAACAGTTTCTGAGCAGCAAGCCCGGCAGGATGGTGGATGAGCGTCTTCTCAAATGCCTTGCCCTTCAATTCCCCGCTCTCCTTCAATTCGCCCAGCAGCTTGCGCGTTTCGTCGGGCAATGACGCCGCGCTGCCGCTCGAAACAGGGTCATCTTCAAAGCAATAAGCGGTGACAGCAGGCAAGGCCAGTGCGGAAGCAGGCCCGCGCCTCAATTCGATTTTCAATGTTTCTCTGCTCCTTAGTCCGAGATTTTCTGAAGCTGAAATTAAGTTGTGCTGAGGGTGTATTGACGGGAACCAGCTTCCTCTGCGTTTCGTCCATACCCAGCGTACACGTCACGGAGCCCCGAACCATTATGCCGCAGACAGAGTTTTTCCCGCTGAGAGTTTGTGCCGTTCCTGGAGCACGTATGACAATGTGTTGAAAGCGGAGCGCTCTTGCCCTCCGCAGGGCCTCTGCCGCTCCTGTGGTCACACAGCCGGCCTCCTTCGGATGGTCAGAACCATTTACATCTTCCCGGCAGCAGGCCCCACCGCAGTAGCTTCCCTGGTTCCGGGGTCGATTCCAATCAGCGCTACGCCGCCTACCCGGCCGCTGCCGAGCTTCACGACATGCCCGCGGGCCTTGAGGTCCGCCTCCACGGCTTCGCCCACAGATCCGGGCACCGTAAGGCTTCCCAGCCGGGGCTTGTCCTGGCTGAACGAGCCGACGAAGTGCGAGGTGGAGAAACGTGGCGCGCTGAAAGCCTGCTCAGGCGTCATGCCGAAATCGACATACGCGAGGATCACCTGCAGGGCCGCCTGGTCCTGCTGGTCACCGCCTGCCACGGAGATTGCCATCACCGGCCGGCCGTTGTGGAAGAGCAGCGTGGGGCTCAGGGTGATTCTCGGCCGCTTGCCCGGCTCGATCACGTTGGGAGTGCCGGCGAAGGTGTTCAGGCTGGTGAGCCGGGCGCCGTGAATGATGCCCGTACGCCCGGCAACTCCCGCCGTGCTCGATAGCCCGCTTGGAGTCGCCGCAATCACGTTGCCCCACTTGTCGGTCACGCACATCACCGTCGTCCCGCCGTGCCAGGGGCCGGTGATGGTTGGCGGCTTTGTGGGCTTCATATGGTAGGGATCACCCGGCCGCAGCTCCAACGAGGCCTTCTTTGGATCGATCAGCGCCCGCCGCATCCTGGTGTATGGGTCAGAGAGCAGGAGTTTCATCGGCACCTTCACGAAATTCGGATCGCCATAATACTCATCACGGTCCGCGAAGGCCAGTTTCTCCGCCTCGACCACGGTGTGGATGTAATCCGCCGAAAGAAAGCCCATCTTCTTCAGATTGAAGCCTTCGAGCAAACGTAACATCTGCAAGAGAACAGGACCCTGCGTCAACGGTCCGGGCTTATAAACCGTATATCCGCGGTAAGTGGTTTCGAGCGGGTCCACAACGGGAGTCTTGTGTTCCGCCAGATCCACCTTGCGCAGGAAGCCGCCCTTCTCGATATACCAGGCTACCAGAGCGTCTGCGATGTCACCGCGATAGAACCGGTCTGAAACAGCCTGCAGCTTCTGCTCGCGCGTGCCCTTGGCCGCCCTCTCCGACGCCACCAGTTTGCGGAAAGTCACGGCCAGGTCAGCCTGCCAAAGCACACCTGTTTCGATCCTCTGACCGCTGCCGGTATCCCGGTACCAGGTGGGGCCGCCCTTATCCAGGATGGCCAGCGTGGGCTGGACTATTTGCTCAAAGCTCATTGTCCCGTAGAGCTTGAGAAGGGTCACCACAGCGTCCAGCATACCGGGAACGGCCGCCGCTTTGACATCGCCGTCGTCAGGGATTCCGTGCTTCATGTACCAGGCTATTGCCTTTGGATCGCGCGGAGCCTCTCCCTGCCCCTCCAGCAGCTTGACGTTCTTCTTGCCGGCGCTATAGACAAGGATGGGGACCTCGCCTCCAACACAGAATGCGCCCACATAGGTGACTGACAATGCCAGTAGCGTAGCGGCGCCGGCATCGGCGGCGTTCCCGCCCTTTTTCAGGATCTCGATGCCTGCCGCCGTTGCAGCCGGTCTGCCCGAAACCACCACGCCCTGGCCGCCCGTGGCTACGCTCGGTCCCCGCCGTGCAGCCGCCGTTCGCTGGCCGGATGTGGATGGCGCGTTTGCCTGGGAACATGCCGGCGGCATGATGACCATCAGGGAAATTAAAGCAATCAAGAGAATTTTCCGCATGTCCAGTGCTCCCTCCGGGGTGGATTTCCCGCGGGCCATTTTATCAAAACTAATTTCAGAATTAATCTGTGACGTGCTGGTGCTGCTGTTGCCGTACCTTATCCACTGCCACTCAGGTGGAAACTTTCAACCCGAGCGGCGGCGATAGTCGTGGATGGCCTTTTCGGTTTCGCGCTGGATGGTGCGGCGTCTCAAGGTCTCGCGCTGATCGTAAACTTTTTTCCCTTTGGCAAGGGCGATTTCACATTTAACTTTGTTCCCCTTCAGGTAAAGCCGCGTGGGAACAAGTGTGAGCCCTTTTTCCTGAGTTTTGGCCGTCAGCTTTTTGATCTCCTGCTGGTGCAGCAGCAGGCGCCGCTCGCGGAGGGGATCGTGGTTCAAATAACTGCCCGAGCTGTAGGTGCTGATGTGGCAGTTCACCAGCCAGACCTCGCCCCTCTTCACCGTGGCGTAAGCGTCCTTCAGATTGACCTTCCCCTCGCGAATGGATTTCACCTCAGTGCCGCGAAGTTCCATCCCGGCTTCAAATTTTTCGAGGAAGTGATAATAGTGTGACGCCTGCCGGTTGAGGGCAAAATTCTTCATTCGAGCTTCGTTGCTTTTGTTGGCCATGTTGCCGCATCCCTGGCGGTTTCGCCCTGATTCCATCATGTTAGCACAGTCGATTGGAAGCTTCCCCAGCGGCAAGTCCATACGAATTTTTGACTAAAAGAAAACAAATTTCCAACGCAATCATCGGAGGAAAGTGAGATAAAATAAGATATGGTGCGGTGTGGGGGTGGCGAGTCACAAGAGATTTGCAATAGCCTGGCTGTGGTAGAATTGCATTAGTGCTATTGCTGTCGTGCGTCGGGTAGATTCAGATTGGGCGGTACAACTCCGGGCTTCGCTGTCACATCTATTCTTACGAGAACGTCAGGGGGCAAACGAGGGGAGCCCCGCACAAAGGTAATTGATGCCAATCACTGACACCGACGTTAGTCCTGGCAGGAGTCAAACGGACAGAGTGCGTTCTCGGTCAAAGCCTGAAGGGTTTTCTTTCACCATCCAGGAAACTCCCGGCCTGTTCTCGTCTCTTCGCCACGGCCTTCGCGAATGGCGGCAGACCCGCAAGATGCGCGTGCCCGAGTATGCCCGCGGCGAAACCGTGCTCCCCGTCACGGAAATGCGGCCGTGGTACAAGGATTTCACGAAGCAGGTCAGGTCGTACTTTGAGAAGCCAACCGAACCCATAGGAATCTTCAACCGCGCACAGGCAAAGAAACGCGCTTTGTGTGGAGTGCTGGTCGCCATAGCAGGGGGCGGAATCGCCTGGTGGCTCGGCGTCTGGCGGTTTGGCGGCCCAACCCCCGGGATGATCATCCTCGGAGTGATCGCCGGGTACGTTGTCGGAGAAACAGCCGGCATCTTCGCTTTCAAGAAGCGCGAATACCCGCCCGACATCTGGCAGGATTATCAGCAGCAGAGGGGTTCATGGGTCAACTCCGTTATGGTTCACGCGGTTGTCATCCTGGCGCTGGTCCTGCCCTATTACATTTCCGCGTGGATGAACCCTGTCCAACCAAAGAAGGAAGTGGTGACGGACATATCGCCCCTGCTGATGGAACTGCCGCCCTCGGCCAACAAGGCAGGCGGTGGCGGTGGTGGCGGCGCGCGCACGCCGACGCCTCCTTCCAAAGGCAAGGCGCCGGAGTTTAAGACTGTCCAAATGGCGCCGCCTGAAGTGACTGTCCCGAAGATCCAGCCTCTCCTGCCCGTGCAGCCTTCTATTCTGGGCCCGCCGCAGATGAAACTTCCCCAGATGGCGAACAACAATTTCGGCGATCCGATGAACGGCGTTCCAGGGCCGCCTTCAGCCGGGCCGGGCTTCGGCGGAGGAATCGGCACCGGCCAGGGGACTGGAGTGGGCTCCGGCACCGGAGGCGGTTTGGGTCCCGGGCAGGGCGCTGGCACAGGCGGCGGCGTTTACAGTGTCGGTGGCAACGTCAGTGCGCCCATCCCGATCTACAAGCCGGAACCTCCTTACTCCGAGCAGGCGCGGAAAGCCAAATACCAGGGCACGGTGGTGCTGTGGATTGTGGTGGATGCTCAAGGCAACGTGACCGATGCGCAGGTGGTTAAACCACTCGGCATGGGACTTGACCAGAACGCCATGACCACAGTGAAAACCTGGAAGTTCAAACCCGCCATGCGCAACGGCGCGCCAGTACCCGTGAAGGTGATGGTGGAAGTGAGCTTTCGCCTGTTCTGACGGGGCTTCCCTCAGCTTTTTATTTTCAGGCCATTCAACCGACGATACCGCTGCGCGCAACCGTTCTGCATACTCCGCTTTTCCATCAGCCAAACCCTCCTGCCTGTAGTACGATCAAAAAGTTGCTTCATACGTTGAGAACGACCCGGCCAACTAATTCCGGGGCTTGTTTGGCAAGCGCCAGGGGCGCCGCTCTCTCGGGGATTCATCTCGAATGACCCATTCGGAGGTTGAAATGTCGGAACAACCGGGCATCAGGATGTCGCAAGTTGAGAAGGCCGTCCGGGACCGTTACTCACGGGGTGCTGTCACGGTTGAATCCAACCTTTGTTGCCCCACAAACTACGATCCCAAACTGCTGGAACTTATCCCCCAGGAGGTCCTCGATCGGGACTATGGGTGCGGCGACCCGACCCGCTTTCTTCAAACGGGGCAGACCGTATTGGACCTCGGATCCGGCGCCGGGAAAGCGTGCTTTTTGGCAAGCCAGGTGGTTGGGCCCGGAGGGCGCATCATCGGCGTGGACATGAATTATGAAATGCTCCGTGTGGCTCGCAGAAACGCGCCGGAAGTTGCAAGCCGGCTTGGATATTCCAACGTGGTGTTTCTCAAGGGCAAAATTCAGGACCTGGCACTGAATCTGGAAAAATTGGAGGCTTGGCTGGCACAAAATCCAGTGCGAACAGCCGCAGATATTGGACGGCTTGAGTCCGCCATGAAACACCTCAGAGCCGTGGAACCTTTGATACCTGAGGGCTCCGTTGATGTCGTGATTTCAAATTGCGTCTTGAACCTGGTGAAACCTGACGACAAGCAGAAATTGTTTTCAGAACTGTACCGCGTGTTGCGACGCGGCGGGCGTGCTGTGATATCGGATATCGTCAGCGATGAAGATGTTCCGGAACACCTGAAGGCGGACCCGGACCTTTGGAGCGGCTGCATATCCGGGGCCTTTCGGGAAGATCTTTTCCTGGAAGCGTTCGAGCAGGCGGGATTC
>DASSJE010000194.1:0-20086 GCA_035691365.1 Terriglobia bacterium | reverse complement strand
CTGGTAGTTGTTGCGCTGGCGCTGGCCTTCATAGTTCCCGATGTGGGTTCGCGCTGGTTTGGGCGTCTGGAATGGGCCTTTGGCAACCTGGCGCGGCAGAAGAAGCTTTCGGTTCTGACCGTCGGACTCACGGCATTGACGATGCGGGCGGCGTTGCTGCCCATTTTGCCTTTGCCGGTGCCGGGCATTGGTGATGAGTTCGGATACCTGCTGCTTTCGGATACCTTTGCGCATTGGCGGCTGACCAACCCCACCAGCCCGATGTGGGTGCATTTCGAAAACTCCAACATCCTCTGGCATCCGACTTATACGTCCAAATATTGGCCTGCCCAGGGCATGATGATGGCGGTGGGGCAGGTGTTGATGGGGCACCCTTTCTGGGGCGTGTGGCTCAGCATCGGGCTGATGTGCGCCGCCATCACCTGGATGTTGCAAGCCTGGGTTGGCGAGCGATGGGCGCTGCTGGGCGGTTTCCTGGCCTTGATTCGCTTTGGGACTTTCAACTACTGGGCCAACAGCTACTGGGGCGGAACGGTAACAGCGATGGGAGGGGCGCTGGTGCTGGGCGCGCTGCCGCGCCTGAAGCAACAGGAGCATCGTTTGCGGAACGCCCTGCTGATGGGGCTTGGTTTTGCCGTTCTGGCCAACAGTCGCCCCTACGAAGGGCTGTTCTTAAGTATTCCTGTGGCTGTTGCACTTCTGGTCTGGCTGTGGAAATTGAAGCGGCCGGAACTAGGGGCTGCACTCAGGACCGCCATGGTCCCGTTGCTGGCTGTATTAGCCTTAACAGTGGCGGGTATGGGCTACTACTTCTGGCGGACAACAGGGAGTCCCTTCAACACACCGTGCACAATCTTCGAGCATACCTACGATCCGGCGCCCGTTTTACCCTGGCAACCCCTCAAGCCTTTTCCTGCCCATAACTATCCGCACATCCGGCCTGCGTTCATGTTGATTCTGGATGGGTTTTACAACCATACGCAAACTCCTGGCGGACTTTTTGTAGGGACACTGACCAGGTTCGGCATCATGGGGAGCTTTTACCTCGGGCCTATTTTCATCCTTCCGCTATTACTTGCACTTGGACTCGTCCCTGATGGATTTTCGTGGAAGAAGCTCAGCCCCAATACGCGTTTCCTGATGATTGTTTCGGCGGCCGTCATATTTGCAAATCTGCTTCCCATCTGGTATATGCCTCATTACACATCGCCCGCCACCTGCGCCATTCTCGCCCTGGTGTTAATTGCCATGCGCAGAGTCCAATCGTTTAACTGGCGTGGGAAGCCCTCGGGACAATTCATCATAAGGGCTGTTCCCTCGATCTGCGTCCTGTTGCTGCTCCTGCGAATGGCTGTTCCCGGTTTGGCCACCAATAAAATTCCCAGCTGGTGCTACCTGACAGCTTCCGATTATGGGCGCGCAGACGTTCAATGGAAGCTCAGAAGATACCCGGGACAACAACTTGCAATCGTTCGCCACAATCCAAGCACTGATATGGGTTTTGACGGGTGGGTCTACAATCGCGCTGACCTGAATTCCGCGAAAATCATCTGGGCGCACGACATGGGGCGCGAAAAAAACCAGGAACTGATCGACTACTACAAAAGCCGCCATGTGTGGCTGGTGGATGCCGACAGCCATCCTCCAAAACTCGTTCCGTATTCCGAAGTCGCGGGCAGCCAGCCTATTGCCGGCCAGCGAGGCAGCGGGCAGAGCAAGTAACAGCTTCCTGTTCAGGCTGGCGCCGTAGGTTCCGAAGCTACTGCAGCGATTGGGAAATCCGGCGGCTGGGTTACAACCGCCGGCGGTGAATCTCGTTCTGAAGACTGGGCAAAGACAGTGGCACTACCGCTGCGCCTGGGTCTGTGATGCGTCGTCGTGATACCGCGTAAGGTAAGGGATGAGCGGCGTCACCTCGAAAGGCATTTTATCTTTGGCCGAGACCAGGTCGACCGGCTTGGATTTCACGAGGCGGATGCTGTCATTCCAGGCGTCCACTGTGATCCGCGCGCCGAGCGGCAAGGCGGCGATCTGGTCAATGGAATTGGGCTCGAGTTTTGGCGCGCCCTGCAGCAGTCCGGCCATCCTGAGCTGGTTGTGTTTGTCGATCAGGCGGTTGCCCATGTGGGCGCCAAACAGGTTGGGCGTATCCGGAGCAACCTCCGCCAGAGCTTTCAGGAACAGGCCCGCCTTTCCCAGCTTGTCGTTGTAGGGAGAATTTCTCAACAGCGTGATGGCTTCCTTGTCAGCGGCTTCTTCTTTGTCTTCGGTATGGGCAAAATCGAACTTCTTCAGCAACTCTTTGTCGGAAATCATCATGCGGTCGTAGAACGCATATTTGGTGTTGACATTGTCGCCCAGCGCGATGTGTGCCAGTTCGTGGGCCAAGACCATGGCCAGGCTGGCTTCGTCCGGCAGCACATCAATCAGGCCGCGGCTCAGAACGATGGTGTCACCGATGGTAAAGGATTCGAGTGGATAGGTCAGCAGGACGCGGCATTGCACCGCAGGCAGCTTGTCCAGGTGGTTGGTTACGATCAGGTTGTTCACTACTGTTTCCAGCACCTTGTCCACGGGTCCGGGCGGAGCAACCAAGCCGCCCTTCTGCAGGCGATTCAGAATGTTATCTTCCGCCTGGCGCCGCCAGTCGCGCACGCTCTGCAGCGGGGAATTATCATGCGACTCCGTGCTGGTGTCCTTGACGTCGGAATTGGAATCCACCAGGATCTGCGTCAGTTCCTGGTCCGGCGTGGTGGCCTTCAGCTCATAACCCCACAGGCGTGTCTGTGACCGGAAGCCCAGGCGAGGAACGCCATAGCTGGAAAGGTCGTCTTCCTCACTGTAAACGTAGACCGGAACCCACAGCCCGGGCCGGAGGTTCTCTCTCCAACTGTCAAAATGAAATGAAAACTTGTTGGCTTTCTCGTAGGCGCCGTTGAAGCGGACAATGTGGTAATCCTGATCTTCCACCCAGATGCGGCCTTCAAACAGTCCCTTGCCGGCGTGGAGTCGCGGCCTGACGTTGAACACCAGGCAACGGACCTGGCCCAGAAATTCCCGCCCCGCAAATTCGAACTGGTAGTGCGCCAGGTCAAAATTCTGGGGATCCAGAAACATGGGATAGGCAAAGGAGCCTGGCTCGAACTGGAAGGAAAAGAGGCGAAGGAAAGGTCCATAAAGCAGTACCTTGCTCATCACGCCCTTCAGCGTTATGCCCGGGGACGGCAGAAATGATTTCTCAATCACGCCATTTTTCACTTCAAGCCGGCCCAGGAAATAGTCATCGCCCACGATACGCTTCGAGCTGTCTTTGTCGGTGTGGATTTCCTGGAGGTAGGTTTCAACGCGCGGGCTATAAGTGCCGTAGTTTTTGACCAGATCGTTTTCCTGTTTGATGATCTTTTCGAGCGCCTGCCGGACGACACTCGATTGCTGTTCGGGCTGTTGCGCGGACAGTGGCAACAATCCTGCCAGCGCCGCCACCAGGACGGCCAGCGAGACATGCTTTAATGCCTTCATGCTTTTCCCCTCTTTTAATAAGCGAGCTGAAAGATGATGTGGACCAGAGCTGTGGAATCGACCGGATGGCCGTCGCGTTCAGCAGGCTTGAACCTGATGCGCTCCGCCGCCGCCGCCGCCGCCTGGTCCATGCCGTGGCCGAGGCCCTGAACAACTCTCAGCACGCGCAAATTCCCGGTGGACCCGAAAAGAACACTCAATGTGACCTGACCTTCAATGTGCAGCCGTCGTGCTTCAGCCGGATAATCCGGGTCAGGCTTTGAAAGAATCACCACAGGCTTAAACGCAGCGACCTGCGCTGCCGTATGGGTTCTGGGCGCCGTGCCGGCAACCACGCTGCCAAAGCCGCCTTGTTGCACGGTTTGCGAGGCCCCGCCGCCCGGCCTGGCCCCTGTGCCTGTTCCGATGCCATTGCCAAATCCCGCGCTGGCCACCGTGCCTCGAACGCCGTTCGCGCCGCCGGTTCCGTTACCCTGGCCGGGGCCGGAAGGCAGGTCAAACGATCCAAGTTGCGCAACGTGCTGGGGACTGTTGCCCGTGGGATCGTTGGGAATGCCGTTTTGCACTCCAAAGCCTCCCGTCTGGACCTCGCGCAGAGGGCGCCTGACAGTTGCTTTGGCCATGCTGCCGGGATTGAATGCCCCCGTATGCAACATCGCGACCTGCCGTCTTGGGATTGGGTGCTGGGCCTCTACAGAGTTGAAATGTTCCGCGGGTTTCGGCGCAGGTGGCGTGTGAGGAAGCTCAATCTTCGGCTGGGAGATTTCAGGAGCTTTCATTCGTGCCATCTCGGCCGGTTTTTGAATCTGGTGTTGCTGCAATCTGGGTGTTACGGGCTGGACCGCCATCTGTTGTTTGGGCAGAACGGGGCGCCTGATCATTACGGGGATGTGTTTTACCACTTCAGGCGCAACAGGATGAAAATACAGCACTTCCTGCTTCACCTTGCTCAGCACCGGGCTGGGCGGCAAACTCGCCAGGGCCCAGAATACGATGGCAATGGCCAAAGCTTCGACGAAGGGTGTAACGCTCAGGACGAAGCGTCTGCGCTTGCGCTCTTCTTCAGAAGGGCCCAGCAGGGCAAATCGTGGAAAGCCCGACGCATCCTCACCCTGATCGTCACGGCCATCGCCGTCATTGTGCGGGTTGTAGTAATTGGCAGAAAAACTGTCCGGGTTAAGGGACTTATTCAGCGCCAGTCTGACTCCCAATTGCGTAGTCCTCGCTGCCTTTTCATAATCCCGTGGCGCCCCTCGTCCCGTTCCCCCCACTCATTAGGCTTTTATCATAATTCCAACCGGCCCGCAAGCGATAGTTTACCAGAATGTATAGGGCACGATCAGTTACGCCCGGCTGGCGGTTAACAGATCGGGAAGCGGGCAGCGTGGAATCCTATGGCGCGCGATTCAGGGAGGACCGGGTCAAAGCCAATTTTCCACAGACGGGGCGCCCGGTGAACCAAATTGACGGCCCTTTTCCTCGGTTTTCGATCTGGCCGCAAACGCTTCGGCCCACCTCCGCCGGCATTTTCATGGACGCGCTGCCCGCCAGGGATGGAACTTTCCAGGGCTCACCAGAATTTCGAAAATCTGGGGCGAACCAAAGGATTGCAGGAAGGTTTCAGCTCCCGAATAAGGTCGGCTTCACGGTCGTCGGGATGGGCGGTCAGCTCGAAGCGAAATATGGCGGGAGAATGGTTCCAGATCGCCGTGTCGGTGGAATTTTGCCGGTTCCAGTGGCTCAGGAGACGCTCGCGAACCTTGCCTTTGCCGATGAAAAGGACTTTGCCTTCCTTATCTCGAATGCAGTAGACGCCCTGGGAATTGGGAGCTATATACTCAATCCACGGCTTGCTCCAGGTGTAATCTTGTCCTCGGATTTCTGTCATAGCAGGCCCCCCTTTGTGGAATCGTGGCCCGAACTCGTAGTCGGTTCAGCCGATGCAACGGCGCCCGAGGCATGGCGCCCGAAGCGTGATCGTCCTCGCGCATCAGCGGACCGTTCGCTCGGCCACACAAAAAATCACGCCAGGATTTTCCTTCGCCCTCGTTGCTCCACTAATTCATGCGCCGCGCCCCGACCCCGCATGAGCGCGCCGCTTAGACTACCCTGTCCGCTTCCGTTTGGCAGATGATCAATGAAGTGTTGTTTTGGCCAATGCGTGGCCTGAAAGGAGCGAATGCAGCATGTGATCGGGCGGTGCAGGGTGTTCAAGGCAATCGGCAGCACCCATCGTCATTGCCTTATGTCGAAACTCGGAGTCATCCTTTTGGCTGATAGCAAGGACCGGGGCGTGATGTTGCGTTTCGCGGGCACGACGCATCACTTGCCGGCATTGTTCGAGTCCATCTTCCGCGTCCACCACCACATAGGCAACGATCACCAGGCGAAGAATGGCCACGGCTGCCTCGGAGGTCGTTGCCGTTACAGGCGTAAGACCCAGAGACAGAAACATCGAACGGTAGTAGTCGAGAAACGTCCGATCGCCGCTGTAAATCAGAACTGCGGACCCTTTGAATTCTGCGATTTCCGCATCGTCGAATAAACTGGAGTTCATAGCTACCTCCATCTTGAGCATCTTTTCGTGACAGGATCAGCATCGAGAAAGGGGCCCGTGATCGAAAAACGAACAGGCTACGCTACAGCTTTCATGGCTTGAGATACCCTTTTGCGGCGGACGCTTTCGGAAGCCATGCAAACTGCATGAGTGATTGCATCAGTCTCAAATGGAGGAAGGATAAAATCAAACGCGCCATAATCCATGGCCGCTGTGTAAAAACGAATGTCATTGTGTTTGCTCACCACAATAACGTTGGTGGGGACGGAAATGTTCTCTGCCATGTGGATAACGTCCCGCCAGGTCCCGTCGCTAAGAAGCTTGGACGTGAAAACCAGCTCCGGATGGGTCTGGTCTAGCAGACGCTCCACTTCTTCACAGCTCTCTGCGCTATAGATTTCAATTTGCTGTTGTTTCAGTACCGCTTTCAATTCCTGAATACAATCATCCGGCTCAGGAGCGACAAGAAGTGCAAATAATTTTTTGGGCAGCACGCATCCTCCCTCTTGGGACAGGCGAACGCCCCAGTTCGCCCGTCCCCGGCCAACCCGCCCTCAAGTATTTATTTTGTTCCGTCCCGCAGACAACCTCTAATTTATTGAAAAATATTGCCCTCTACAAGTCGCTATATTACGTACTTTGGTTTTGCGTATTTCTACGTAAAAATTGCGCAGACCACAGCCAGCCCCGCATTGCATCCTGGCTGTGGTTGGCGTTGCGATTGGAAAATCCGGTGAAAACGAGGGCTCGCCTGCAGGCCGGTCAGCGATGAATCCGCAGATTGTCTGGGAAAAAGCGAATAATGGCGGAGGCTATTAAACGTCGATCAGGTGGTTTCGTACGGCGAAGAGGACCAGTTCGCTCAGCGTGCGGACCTTCAGCCGGTTCATGATCTGAAACCGGTGCGTCTCGGCAGTTCGCGTACTGATTCCAAGTTCGTTCGCAACTTCTTTGTTGCTCTTGCCCAAGGCAAGAAGCTTCAGCACTTCGCGTTGGCGGTCCGTTAATACGCTGGGGTCCTGTGAGCCGGGCTGATCGCCGCGAAGGAAGTTTGAGATGACGGTCCTGGAGATGCCGGGACTGAAGAACGCCCGGCCCTCGCACAATGCTTCCACTGCCTCGATCAGCCGTTTGTCCAGATCGGACTTCAGAACATAGGCGTGGGCGCCCGCTTCCATGGCGCCGCGGAGCATTCTCTCGGAGTCGTGCATCGTGAGCATCAGAATGCCAATGTTCGGGTCAAATGCGTGGATCTGGCGGATGGCGTCGAAGCCGTTCATTCCGGGCATGGAAATATCACTGATCAAAATGTCGGGCTTCAGATCCTTCACCATCTGCACCGTCTCGGTGCCGGTGCATGCTTCGCCGCACACTTCCCACCCATCATGCGTGGCCAGCAGCGACCGCAAACCCCTGCGCACCAGCGGATGGTCGTCCGCTATCAGCAGCTTTGTCGTCTTCAACGCCATGGGTTTGCACCATCTTGCTGGCGACGAACGAGTTCCTAAAACGGTGGCCATAATATCAAACTTCCATAAACTTTTCTTTAATTCTTGATGTTGCCCATGTGGAAAAAATTACGCGTTGCTTGGTAATCAAGACCACCTAAACCCGTCGCCGCCAAAATTGCGCGATATCCGGTAAATCATTCGAGTTCAGGCTTTTGGGCCCGGCAGTGGCATTATCGCTTTAACTGTCGTGCCTTTATTCCCGCTCTCGATTTCCAGTCGGCCGCCGAGCTCTTTGATTCGCTCGCGCATGCCGATAATCCCCATCCCCTCTTTAGCTAAAGCAAGTCCGTTGCCAAAGTCTCGGACCTCAGTCACGATTTGCCCCTTGTCTGCTGTGATGCTGATCTGCGCCTTCTTGGCTCCGGAATGCTGCTGAACGTTTGTGAGGCATTCCTGAATAATGCGATAGAGTGCAATTTCGGCTTCCTTGCCCAGGCGTTCCAGCGAATCCGGGACTTGTGTGCTTACTGTAATTCCTGAACGCGTGGAAAATTCTTCGGCATACCACTGCACGGCGGCGGCGAGCCCCATTTCTTCAATCACCAGCGGATGCTGCAGGTAGGATACGGTACGGATCTCAGAGCTGCAGTCGCGCACGATCTCCTGGCATTCTGCCAGCCCATTGCGGACTTTCTCTCCGGAGCCCTTGATGCGCCGCAGGGCTGCCAGGGTGGCGGCTAATCCTGCCAGTCTTGAGCCGACGTGGTCGTGCAGTTCGCGCGCCAGCTCGCGGCGCCTGTCGTCCGATTCTTTCATCAGATACTTCGTAAGCCCGCTCAACTGGTCTTCTGCCTCTACCTGGCGCGTGACATCAATCACGATTCCTCCCGCGCCGCCGTCTTCCAGAAGGTTGGCGCTTGTCACAACCCAGGCCTTGCTTCCATCTTTCCGCCGGATGGCCATCTGCTCGTTATCCAGGCTCTTCAATTTTTCCAGACGATCGTACAGCGCCTTCTGGTCTTCCGGAGCGAGGTGCGCGTCCACGTTCTTTTCCTTTAAAGCCTCTTCGCGGGAGGAGTAACCCAGGATGTGGGCAAAAGCATCGTTGCAATCCAGGATGCGGCCGTCTCGCGCATAAAAAACTCCCGCCAGGTTCCTTTCGAAAAGAAACCGGTAGCGCTCCTTGGTTACATCCAGCGCTTCTTTCATTCTGGTCACTTCAATCCAACTCACAACCGCCCCGTCGATCTTGTTATCCATGGTCTTGTAGGGCCGGACACGCATTGAATACCAGCGGCCCATGCGGTCCTGGACCTGCATCTCTTTGCCGGTTACCTGATCGATGGCGTCTTCCACGAGCTTATCGAAGCCGGGACACTCGAAGTTGAGCTTAACGCCATTGATGGGCCGGCCGGTGTCGGTGGAAATCAGGTTCAGCAGCTTCTGAGTGGTGGGCGTGAAACGCCGGACGCGCAGGTCGTTGCCCAGCATCAGGATCGGAATTTCAACCGATCCCAGGAGGTTAACCAGGTCGTTGTTCACCAGGTTCAGCTCGTTGTTGCGGTTTTGCAGCTCTTCATTCAGCGTGGTGAGCTCTTCGTTGGCAGACTGCAATTCCTCCTTGGCGGTTTCCAGCTCTTCATTGGTGCTTTGCAACTCCTCATTGGAAGACAGTATCTCTTCGTTTGCGGACCGCAGCTCTTCATTCGTGGCCTCAAGTTCTTCGATGGTGGATTGCAGGGTGTTCTTGTTTTCCGCAAGTTCATCCCGCAGCCTCGTAATCTCGCGCTTGACGGTGCGTGAGCCCTCGGCGCGGGCGTGGCTTTTTGCGGCTTTCCCGGTTAGTTGCACCACAGGCGCCGAATCGCGAAAGAGCACCAGATAGTGCACCGCGGAACGAGCGGAATGTTTGATGGGAACGACGTTCAGGTCCACTTCAATGGTGTGGCCGTTGTTCTTCACCGGCACGCGAGTCTTCCGTACAATATGGCCGTGCTTCCTGGCCTCATGAACGGCGGCCCGCAAATCCACCGCCAGTCCTTCCCGCACCATTTTCGTCAGGTTCAGAGTGGCCTGGCCGGGGGCGGGTTCCAGAAAGCGGCCCGTCCTTCCGCGAAAGTGCATGATCTGGAAGTCGTCGTTGATGATCACGCCGGGCGGGGCAAACCGATTCAGCACGATGCGGTCCGCTTCTTTCTGCAAGTCGAACCCGGCAGACGCTTCCACCTGCCTGCTTTGGGCGGGCAGCCCTCCATTAAAGTGAGGCCGGCCGCCAAACTCGAGCAGGGGCGGCCGGGAGTTAGGCCTGGGGACAAATATCTTGTGCTTTTTGTCCAGCAGATTGAAATATTCAGCAAAAGAACCGATGGTTTCTGAACTCCCCAGCAGAAGGTAGCCCGAGGGCTTCAATGCGTAATGGAAAACGGGCAGGATCCTCTTTTGCAGGACGGCGCCGAGATAGATGAGCAGGTTGCGGCAGGTAATCAGATCGAGGTGTGAGAAAGGAGGATCTTTGGCAATGTCGTGCCGTGCAAAGATGCAGATGTCGCGAAGAGCTTTGTTCACCCGGTATCCATGCGGCAATCTGACGAAGAAACGCCTGAGCCGTTCCTGAGAAACGTCGGCTCCAATGCTGTCCGGGTACTCGCCCTGGCGCGCTTTATCGAGGGCATCGTTGTTGACGTCGGTTGCAAAAATCTGCACGTCCTGCGCGGAAGAAGCGTTAGACAGAAATTCCAGGAGGCAGATGGCGAGAGAATAAACTTCCTCACCCGTCGAACACCCTGCCACCCAGATCCGAATGGGCGTCCCTGGAGACCGGTCCTTCACCAGGACCGGGAAGACGTGGGCCTTCAGAGCGTCGAAGACTTCGGAATCGCGGAAAAAGCTGGTGACGTGGATGAGAACATCGCGGAAAAGCACTTCAGCTTCACCGTGATTTTCGTTGACGTATTGCGCGTAACGTTTAAGCGCATCAATCTTCAGCAGCATCATCCGCCGCATGATGCGCCGCCGGATGGTGTTGGACTTGTAATTCGTGAAGTCCACTCCCGACACAGTGCGCAGGGCCCGGTAGACTTTGTGCAGATCGTTCTCGCCTTTCGGCGCAACTTCCGCGACTTCTTCCTGCGGGGGCATGCGCAGGTAAGGATGCCCGGCCAGCCTCATGAGTTCATGGGCAATACCTTCGATGGGGAGAACGGAATCCACCCAGCCGGCTGCAATCGCGTTGCGGGGCATTTCACCGTGGTTCGCCTTTGCTGGGTCCTGCGCGAAGGTGATGCCTCCCGCCGCCTTGATGGCCTTCAGCCCCAGGGTGCCGTCAGAAGCTGTCCCGGAAAAAATTACGCCGATGGCTTTGTTTCCCTGATCTTCCGCCAGAGAAGCCAGGAAATGGTCAATGGGCAGGTGAGGCCGCGTTTTCACGCGCGGGACGAGGCGCAGCACTCCATCGCGCACTTCCATATCGCGGTCAGGCGGAATCACATAAACGTGATCGGATTGCACACGGGTGCCCTCAGTGGCTTCCGCGACCGGCATCTCCGTGCTGCGGCCCAACAACTCTGTGAGAGCGCTTTCATGCCCGGGCGCCAGATGCTGCACCAGCACCAGCGCCACGCCGGCATTGTGCTTCAGGTGGCGCAGCAACTGCGTGAAGGCCTGCAGGCCGCCGGCCGATGCGCCCACGCCTACAATAAGCGGGGCATTATTTGAGTGCTGATTATTTTTCTTGGACTTATCTTTTTTATTAAGACGTTTGGCGGTCGAAGACGATCGAGATTTCGATTTCATGCGATCCTCTCCGGATCCCTCCGCAATCCTTTTCCCGCGCGAACTGGTGCCATGCGCAATATTGCGGAGTGGATAAAAAGCCCGCTCTACAATTTAATAGGCTTAGGCTAGCGCACAAGATGCATAAAATCAAGCAAATAGAGTTTTTTTCAAAACAGCGGACCGCAACCGCCGCGGCGCTTGCGGTCCGCGGCCCTGATGTTGCCGGGAACAAGGCCAGCGGACCGCACGTAAGACGGTGTGCGCCACGCATTAATATCCCGGTGTCAGGGCTGCCTGCGCGGGCGCATAATGCTCGAACGGCTTGAAGGCGTCGAGCAGGGCCTGCTGGTAGTGCAGGACGTCGTAGCCGTGCCAGCCTTCCCACAGCGTGAAGGCGCGGAAGCGGTCATCGGGGAATTTTGCGCCGGCGTCGGTGACGATGTAGCCGATGATTTCTCCCGGGCGCAGCTTGACGCCGGAGCGGTCCAGTTGCCGGGCGACGACGGCCGTGGCCGTGTCTTTGCGATAGGCTTCGGGCGCGCGCGTCAGGCGCTTGCTGATGATGAGCTCTTCCACATCCATGCTGCCGTCCGCCAGCCGGTCGAGAGTGCGGTCGAGAGTGCGGCGGGCTTCTTCCAGTTTGCGGCAGTAACTTTCAAAATTGCGCGCCTCGGCCAGAATCTCCAGCACCTGGTGCTGCAGGCGCGAAACCACGGGCGGCGTGTCGTGCCGGCGGCATTCGAGCCCGCGAATCTTCAGCTCGCCGTTTTCCGCCACGGCGAAAAAGCGGTTGGGCACCGGGATTTCGGCGTTCTGCCGCGAGGGCAGAAAGACCACATAGCGATAAACCGCCTCCAGCGCCAGCGGCAGGCCGGTGAGCCGTTCGATTTCCTGCGCCAGTTGCTCGTAGTCGCGGCGGGTGGCGCCTTTGCGCTCAACGTAAAGCGAATCAACCAGAGCGTGCAGAACGCGGAAGCCCTTGATTTCCGCGGCTTCTTTCGCCACCAGAAGTTTTTCCCGCGCCAGCGCGTTGATGGCTTCATGCGCTTCGATTTTGCCGAAGCGCGCGTTCTTGTATCCTGTGTAACCAAAGCAACAGACCAGCAGCCACTTGAGCGACGATCTCCGCAGACTGTAGCTTTCAGAATGGTCCGCCGGGGCTGGAAGCCGCCCCGGCGTTTCGGGGATGGCCCCGGTGGCCTTCATCCGCAGCTTGTATTCCTGCCGCTTGGCGATCAGCCGTTCCACCACGCGGCTGGTGATGCCGCGCCGCTTCTGGCACACGCGATAGCCGAGTTCCGGGACCCGCGGCGCATCCGGGCAGCAGTGGCAATTGACGGTCTCCGGCGAGACGTTGAAACGCGCCATGATGTTGGGATACTCGCTCGAAAAATCGAGTTCGGCGGCGTTCTCAAAAAATCCCAGGCGCGGCGGAAACACCAGCCCGCCGCGGTCGGCCAGCAGCAGTTCGTCGGGATGCTTGGGCATTTCAGGCTCGGCTTTCTGGGCGGGAATCAGCGTGCCGTCGCGGTAGGCCGTCTCCATCTGCATGTAGGAGATGCCGGTGCCGGTGGTGGTGCGGGCCGCGTACTGCACGGGCAGCCGGGTGATGCGGACCAGTTCCCACAATCCGTCCAGCTCGCACTGGTGGGCGATGAAAGAGTTGCGGAGATCGACGTGAAGGCGGCCTGCCAGCGTGGTGGCGCTTCCTTTGTAAAGGATGCGCCCGTAGCTCATATAACTGCGCGAGCGGCTGCGCGCCACCGGCGCCTGGTCGCGGTTGAGGCTGAGCTCAAAACCCAGCCGCTGCGCCTGCCGTATCAGGGCGGGGAGCAGCGTGGAATCGCCCCACTCGGTGACGATCAGGTCGGGATCGTTCGCGCGCAGAAGCCGCTCAACGCCGCGGGCCACGGGTTCGTCGGAATCTT
The DNA here is from genome assembly GCA_035691365.1 of Terriglobia bacterium. Classification (GTDB taxonomy): domain Bacteria; phylum Acidobacteriota; class Terriglobia; order UBA7540; family UBA7540; genus SCRD01. The sequence continues at coordinate 6,857 of DASSJE010000194.1, read as the reverse complement.
CGAGGATTTGCTGCTCGCCGTCGATTTCCGCCTCGAGCGCGCCGCGCCGGCCGTGCTGCGGGTCCACCTGCCCCAGGCCTTCGAGGCGCAGTTGCAGCGTGCGGATCGGCGGCAGTTCGTAATCGAGCGCCCATTCGTCATCGCGGCATTCAATGGAGTGAATAATTGCGGCGGACTGGCTTGAGATTTCAATGTCAACGCAGGCCAGTGGGAACACGTTCTTCTGCCAGCAGTAGAGCGGCGCGAGCATCAGGTCAGAGTTGTAAAGCGTGAGCCGGGTGTCATAGCGGCGGACAAAACGCGCAGCGGCCGCGAACTGCGCGGGATGATGCACCGTGACTTCGAGCACCTGGATGGGCCGCCCGTCCCAGATGCTGAATTTTTCCGTGAAGGCGCAGCGGACGCGGACGCGGACGCGCGCCGCCAACACCCGGCCCAACTGGCGCAGGCGGGGCTCCGCTCCCTGGACGTAAAAACCGGGATGGAACGACGGGTCAATCAGTCGAAGGCGTTTCCGATTTGTCCGGGCCAGCCACAGCGTCATCCCCGCCGGGGAAGGGTAGAGATCGAGAATCCATCCACTGATTTTCAAGGTTGATCCCCAGTCGCGCTTCAATCGAGCGCAGTCGGATTTCATGATCGAGGCCCACGGCCACGTTGATGGCGTCCATTGCGTGCACCGGAAACTCATACGTGCAGGCCTGAATGTAAAGCCGCACGCGGTTGAACATGGCCTCGAAGTGCGCGCGTTCTTCCCGCCGCAGCGCGCGCCCGAAAACGCGCTCCCAGTTCAGCATTTCCTGTTCAATCAGGTCACGGAAGGTTGCAAGTGTTCGCCCCATGGGTCACCTCATCTCGCCATCGCTGCAGCCGGACCCAGCCGGGCGTTTGCCGGGCCGCGTTCGCAAATCAGATTCGGCCGGCCGTCTTCATCCGCGCTGAAGCGCCACACCTCGCCGGCCGAGCGGCAGGCCCGGGCAAAGAAATGCTTGCGGGCCGCGGAAGGCATAAAGGTTGTTGCGGCGGAAAAGATGGCGACGACCAGCGGTTGCCGCGCCAGGCGGTCGAGATTGCCGAGCGCCTGCTCCAGCGCCACGCGCGCGTCCCAGTCGCGAACGTCTTCGTCAAAATAAAGGTCCGGCAGCGCCGTCACCACCAGAATGTCCGCAGGGAAGTCGCCAAGAAAGCGAGGCACGCGCACGATCAGTTCCGTGAGCTGGAAGCAGGTGAAGGCGCGGGCAATCTGGACCTGCCGGTTGAACTGCTCAAAAGGAACGCGGCGCTCGCGCGCCAGCCGGGCCAGTAATCGCGGGTTGGCGGAGTTGGCGCCGTCCAGGAAGAGCACGCGCTTACCCTGGAGCAGGAGCCTGGGCAGAAAGTAGTGGCTCAGCTTGGGCACGTTGCCGGGGCCATAAAAGACTGCGATGCCCCGCTCAGGGAAGGCCCAGGGCGTGGCGCGGCGCGGCGGCCTGGGAGATGGAGGCGGGGCCACGGTCGAAGTCGGATCAACTGTGTCATATCTGGATACATCTTCTTTTCGGCCATCCGGCGCATTATCGAGCATAAGTTGTTTATAAAAAGCATCTTGCTTGATTTTCAATGGTGTGGGCTTCATTTTAACTTTCGCCTTTTTGGCTTTCTACAAGGCGATATTAGGCGAATAAAAAGCGAAAGTCAAGCGAAAGCTGAAAACCCAATCCGGCCTGCTTTCTCCCTGGAATTCGCCTGGAATCGGCACGCCACTCTCAACAGGTGGAAACGTGAAAAACCGCGCTAGTGGGAGTAATTCTTTCGGCATATTTCCGGCGACCGCGGAATCTAAGATTCAACAAACCAAGCAATTAGAGCTTCAAGTTTTTGGCAGATGCCTTGCATTAAAAAGCGTGCCGGCTGGAACGCTGGCTTTGAGGCTGCGGGTATCCGGTTTATTCCAGGATGGCCGCATCGGCGATTTACGCGGACTCGCCTGAGACTTTTAGCAAAAAATCAGCCGTATTCTGAGCTTCCACACTGCTTTCCCTCCAACCACTGGGGGGCCTAATCCCGCCCCCCTTCCCGCCTGGCGAGAGCATTTGACATGAGGCATGTTTGCAATTTGTTGCACTAGAACCAAAGTTCTAAGCCATTGCCTGCCGACGCGCTCTTCATAACCTGCTGATAATCACCCAGTAATTCACCTGCAGAACTTTCGGGATTTTCATGGATTGTGCGGAGTTTGCTTTAAGGTTAGCCTGTAAGCGTTTTTCAGGGACAACTATCGGATTCTCCTGCCGAGTCTGCGCTCACGCTGCCGGGAAAACCGTACCGTCCCTCGATCGGAGGCCATAGTGATTGGCGCCACCCAACAAAGTGAGTTTGCGTCTCAAAGCCCAAAGGCGCTCGGACAACCCGTCCGTGTTCTGGTAGCTGACGACCATCCGATTGTGCTGCAAGGGCTGAAGAGCATTCTGGACCGCGAAGGGTTTGAAGTTGTCGGGGAAGCCGGCGACGGCGCGCAAGCCGTGTCGCGGGCGCTGGAACTGCACCCCGACCTGGTTGTGATGGACATCAGCATGCCGGTCATGACCGGCATCGAGGCGGCCGCGCAGATTCGCAGGGCCTTTCCTTCCGCGAAGCTGCTGCTGCTGACCGTCCACACGGAAAACAGGTATGTCCTGGAGGCGCTGAAATCCGGAATCCGTGGCTACGTTCTCAAATCCCGGGCGGCGAGCGAATTGATTGATGCGATCCATGAAATCCTCAACGGCAGGATTTACCTCAGCCCCGGAATTTCCCAGACCGTTGTGGAGGCCTACCTTCAGCAGAATACCTCCGAGAACGAAACTCTGACGCGCCGCGAGCAGCAGGTGCTGCAATTGGTGGCGGAAGGAAAGACCACCAAGGAGGTTGCCACGTCACTTGGGGTCAGCGTCAAGACGGCCGATTCTCACCGCAGCAACATCATGCACAAGCTCAACCTGCACACTGTGGCGGACTTGGTCCGCTATGCCATCCGGCGTGGGCTGGTTCAGCCTTAGTACGTAGGTATTAACCACCTATATATAAGGGTCTTTCCCCGAGTTCTTTCGAGTCTTTCCCCCCACCAATTCCTGTGATCGCCCAATTGCAGATGTACTTGCCTGCACATATGATGCTTTCATGGCGATGAAATAAGGTTTTCTTAAGTTTCCTGCCCTGGACTTTTGGGGAGTGATTCGAAGCTCAAATTCAGTTGGCCCAGAGTTGAAGGTAACGAAGAGGAGGGGAACTGTGACCAACGTCGTACGATCCATTGATGGTTTGGCATTTCGGGCAAAGGAGCACGAACCGCAGAAGCGCACCGGCGGTACGGGCGGGGTCGTGCCAGGTTTCGTCGCCGCCAGCCCGGTGATGAGGGACATTCTCAATCAGATTCGCCAGATCGCTGAATTCGACATTCCCGTGCTGCTGCTGGGCGAAAGCGGGACCGGCAAGGGCATCGTCGCCAACATGATTCACGAGTTGTCCTGCCGGGCCCCGGAACGCTTTATGAAGATCAACTGCGCGGCTTTGCCGTCGGAGCTTCTGGAAAGCGAACTTTTCGGCTATGAAGCCGGCGCTTTCACGGGGGCGGCCAAGGCCAAGGCCGGCAAGTTTGAGGCCTGCCATCGCGGAACGATTTTCCTGGACGAAATTGCCGAGATGCCGATCGGCCTGCAGGCCAAGCTTCTGCACGTTCTTCAGGATGGTGAGTTTTCACGGCTGGGCAGCTATACGCCCAGCCAGGTGGACGTTCGGGTGATCGCCGCCACCAACACTCGCATTTCCCAGGCAATCGCCGCGGGCACCTTCCGCCGCGACCTTTACTACCGGCTCAACGTCTATACCATCTGCCTGCCGCCCCTGCGCGAAAGGCGGGAAGATATCCCGGCGCTGCTGGAACACTTTATTGACCACTGGTCTGAACAGATTGACCGTCCGCCACTGCCGGTCTCTCGCACGCTGCTCGGCGCCTGCATGGAATACCCGTGGCCGGGCAACATCCGCGAGCTCGAGAATTTTGTACGCCGCTACCTGATTATCGGTGACGAGAACCAGGCGCTGGGGCAGTTGCAGCAGGATGTGACCGCCTACGCCAGCAGCCCCGTGCCGGCGGCCAGCCCCGCTGCATCCGCTCCTAAAGCGGGCCCGGGCGACCTGAAGGAAGAAGTGCGGCGGCTGAAAGAGGGCGCGGAAAAAATGGCCATCACCCGGGCGCTTTCCCTGACCGGCGGAAACCGCACAGAGGCAGCGCGCCTGCTCCACATCAGCGTCAGGGCGCTGCAATATAAAATCCGCAACTTCGGCGTGGAAAGTGCCGGGCTCCGGGCAAAGCCTGAACCCGCGGAAGAATTCGCGGCAACCTTCGGCCAGCAGTTTTAGTCACCCTTCTCGTGACATCGCCAGTCACCGTTCCTGGATCTCGGTTGAACAGGGTCCGGGAATGGCAGGCGATGGCCGCCGTAGCCCGGAATTCGTAATTTGCCATCCTGGCCACCTCGGATCAGGCCGCTTGACATCATGATGTTATGCTAATAGCATCATGATGTGCGAACCACCCTGACCCTGGATGACGACATTGCCGCCAAACTGCGTGCTGAAGCGCGCCGCTCCGGCCGCGCGTTCAAGCAGCTTGTCAACGAATACCTCCGCGCCGGCCTGAGCGTTAAATCGCACGGTCCTGCGGCTCCGCCCTTTAAAGTGAAGGCACGGTCTCTGGGTCTGCGTCCTGGTTTCAGCTTTGACAACGTGTGGCAGCTCATCGAGCAGATTGAAGGCCCATTCCACCGATGACGCTCATCGATGCCAACGTGCTGCTCTACGCTTATGATCGCACGTCGCCCCACCACCAGCCGGCCCGGGAATGGTTCGAAGCCAGCCTCTCCAGTTCCGAACAAGTCGGGCTCGCGTGGATGACGGTCCTGGCCTTCATGCGGATCAGCACAAGCCCACGCCCTCTGGATCATCCGCTTTCGATCGCAGAAGCAGCGTCTCTTGTCTCGGCGTGGCTGGCCAGGCCCACGGTCACACTTCTTACGCCCGGCGAGCGGCATTGGGGAATCCTTCGCCGTCTACTGGCGGAAGGCCAGGCACAAGGGCCGCTGGTGATGGATGCGCACCTCGCGGCCCTGGCGATCGAGCACGGCGCGACACTCGCCACGACCGACAAAGATTTCACCCGCTTCCCGGGACTCCGAATCATTAACCCGATTCAGCCCCGCTGACGGCGCGCTCTAAAAGACCGAAAGCGCCGGGCAACTGCCAATTTCCAGACGGCCGCCTCACTCGCTTTGCCGCTGAGTTTGACATGTGTTTTGCATGTAAGTATGCTGTCCACATGGAAAGCATGGTACAAATTCGTAATGTGCCGTCGGACCTTCACCGTGAACTGAAGGCGCGCGCGGCGCTTGAAGGCATGTCACTTTCAGACTACCTGCTGCGGGAGATCCGCCACATCCTGGAGCGTCCCAGGCTGGAGGAACTGCAGCGGCGCCTTGCGGGCCGGCGGCCGGTGCAGCCGCGCCCTTCTCCCGCCGCCGCCGTCCGGGCCGAAAGGAACAGCCGTTGATTGTTGTGGACGCCTCTGCAGTGCTGGAGGTGCTGCTGCAGACTCCCGCCGCCATGAAGGTGAGCAGCAGGGTCTTTGCCCGGGGTGAGACGCTCCACGCACCTCACCTGCTCGATCTGGAAGTTGCCCAGGTTTTGCGCCGCTACGCCCGCTCCGGCGTCATTTCGGCCAGACGGGGCGCCGAGGCCCTTATGGACCTGGCTGATCTGCCGCTCAACCGCTACCCGCATCTCGTTCTTCTGCCGCGCATCTGGCAATTCCGTCACAACGTAACGGCCTACGACGCGGCCTATCTGGCTCTGGCTGAAGCGCTGGATGCGCCGCTCGTGACCCGTGACAGCGCGCTGGCTTCAGCCCGCGCCAGGGCGCGGATTGAAGTGATATGACTTTACAGGCGGCGCAGAAATTGATGTTTAACGTCTGCGGCCAGCGAAGGGGAACACGAAGAAGGATGAAGGATGGAAAAGGAAGTAGGAAATAGGAAGTAGGAAATGGGGAGAACCCAGGCGGGAGTAGAGAGCCGGCAGTCGGCAGTCGGGAGTCGGGGGAAGGCAGAGGAGGAAATCCAATCGCAAAAACCCCTCATGTTCTTCATTCCGAGGAGCCCAAAGGCGACCAGGAATCTGCTTTTCCCGCCAGGAAAGAGAAGCAGATTCTTCGGCCAAAAACCGGCCTTAGAATGACGTGCGTGGCGCTGCCTTTCAATCACAAATCACCAACCGCCAATCACCAATCACCAATTTTCAAACGACCCCTCACCCGCCCCGGCGCTGCGGGGCACATTCTCGCCAAGGTAGAGGGCTAAGGACTAATAGGGAGCGCTGCGGGGCACATTCTGCCCTGGGGGCGATCAGGCGTAGTTGGGGTTACCGGCGGACGTATTCGACGCCGAAGAGGGTGATGGAGCCTGAAGGCACGTCCTGGACGCGGGCGATGCGCGCCGGGAGGAAGATGTTGCCGCCGCCAGATGAAAAAGGGATGGCCACCTCGATTTTCCAATCCTTGACATAGGTCCGGCGGCCTTCAAAACAGAGCCCGCTGCGGGAGACGTTGCGGACCTTGACCAGTTCTTCTCCAAACTCACGGCTGCGGATGCAGGCGACCGTCCGCACTTCGCGGCGCAGCTCGCGGCGGCGCTCCTGGCCGTTTATGGGAGCGGCTTCAATTTCCGGTTGGGGGGCGGGAAGCGGCTCATACGATTTTTTCCACATCGTGGTGTCGGTGCATCGCCTGCAAAAGCGTGAAAGGCTTTCACTGGATTCCAGCACCTCGAGCTCAAACCCGTCCAGAT
>DASSJE010000193.1:0-5696 GCA_035691365.1 Terriglobia bacterium | reverse complement strand
GCAATTTTTCCCAGCAGCGTTTTGAAATAGGGCCGCGGGTCCTCGTTGCTCATCAGGCCCACCCGGACGCGTCCGTGGCCCAGTGGAATCTTCCACCCGAACGCCCCCGGCGCCACAGCCTGCCCCACATAAATCCTGGTGGCGCGCCACATGCCGTCTTTTCCCAGAGGGATATCAGCCTGAATGCCGCGCAGGTAATCGCGCGGCCGGACAAGCCCCAGCTTCTCATTGAGCAGGCGGTTGACGCCCGAGGCGATGATCACCGCGCGGGCTTTTTCATGCTCCTGCTGCCGGCCTCCCTTGGGCCGGTATCGGACCACCACGCCCTGCTTTTTTTGCTCGATAGATTCCACAAACCTGCCGAGCTGGATTTCAGCGCCTGCAGAAACCGCGCGACTGGCCAGGTCGCGGTTGAAGTCGGCCTTGTTCACCACATGGGCCAGAGGCTCATTACCGTTGTGCTGGATCTTCCTGCCCGCTGGAGAAACCGCCTCGACTTTCCTGATCGTATTCAGCACAGACGTTTCGGGAAGATCGAAGCGGGAAAAGGCCTCGATTCCAATGACCCCCGAACAGACAGCCCGCTCCCCGATGTGCGCCTGCGCGTCAAAAAGGCTGACGTCGAGCCCCGCCGAGGCCAGACGGTAAGCGGCATGGAGCCCTGCCGGCCCGCCGCCCACAATAAGAATGTCTTTCACTTGCTTCCTCCGCCGGTGCCGCGCGCGCCGCCTGCTCTGCGCGAGCTCATCGAGGCCGGCACTCCCAGTCGTAATTGATTTCAGGGTCATCGAAGGCGATGCGGCCTTCATCCTGCGGATCGTAGAAATGGTTGGTCGCGTAGAGAAGCTGGGCGGCCTCCGTCCCGATCACTTTGTATCCATGGCCGACCCCGGGAGGAATTCTCACCTTCCACCCGCGCTGCGCGCCGATAAACAGAGTGTTCAGGCGGCCCCAACTGGGCGAATCCTGCCGGAAGTCACAGAGGAAAACCTGGAACATACCGGCCAGCGGCGCCCACAGGTCAGTTTGCTCAAAATGGTAATGGATAGCTTTGATCACGCCCGGATACGAAACGGTGAATGAAACCTGGATCTGATGGCCGCCATCGAAATTGCGCGCGATGCCGGAAGCGCCGAAACGAAAAATCTCCGCGAAGCAACCGCGGTCATCCGGCCACTGGACGCCTGGCTCGATTTCAACGCCGGCGATCAGCCGCGGAGATTGAGGGCTGGTAATCACATCGCCAATCCCGCGTTCTTCGTGTTGCGGCAGCACGAGACGCATTCCGCCGTGCTCGGCGATCAATCGTCCCTCACGCAGATTTTGAATAAGCTGGCCGTTTGCTGCTGACTTCGTCAGCATCGTTCCCTCCCTCGCGAATTTCTGCAAGATAGCTTTGTAGCCCTGCCTGCCAGTGGGGCAGAGGCCCGATGCCCAGGCGATTGAAACGCTCGTGGGAAAGAACAGAGTAAGCGGGCCTGGCGGCAGCGCGGCCGCACTCTGAAGTGGAAATGGGCGCCACCTCGACATCCTTAACGCCGCTGAGCTCGAGGATTTTTTGGGCAAACTCAAACCAGGTGCAGTTCCCTTCCGCCGCCACATGGTATACGCCGTAAGCCTGCGTCGCCGCCAGCTCAGCAAGCTTCTCCGCCAGGTGGCGCGTGTAGGTGGGCGAACCTCGCTGGTCGTTCACAATTCGCAGCTCGGGCTGCCCGGATGCGAGCCGCAGGACGGTGGATACAAAGTTTTTCCCGTGCGGCCCGAAAAGCCATGACGTCCTGACGATGAAATAGCGGTCGAGGATCTCTCGCACATGCCTTTCCCCGGCCAACTTGGTTTTTCCGTAAACGTTGAGGGGACGGGTTGGCGCGTCCTCGGTGTAAGGAGTGTTTGTTCGGCCGTCAAAGACGTAGTCGGTGCTGGTATATAAAACCGCGGCATCAATTCTTTTCGCGGCCTTCGCCACATTCAACGTGGCGAGCGCGTTCCAGGCTTCGGCCTTTTGCGGATCAAGCTCGCAGCCGTCCACATTCGTCAAGGCGGCAAGGTGGACCACGATGCCGGGCTTGTAAATCCGAAAGGCTTTCTGCACGGCGCTTTCATCGCTGAGTTCGCACTCATTTCGGGTCAGTCCGATGACTTCATGCTCCTCTTCGAGGAGAGGCGCGAGCGCGCGCCCGAGCATTCCGGCCGCCCCGGTTACGAGGATACGCACCTGGCGACTCCTCCGGGGTTCTGTATCTTCTTCAATGTCTCGTCGCGCTGTTCGTACTGCTCCGCGTAATAGGATCGATAGGCCTGGTTCTGGACCCGTTTTCGCCACACCGCGTTGTTTACATACCAGTCAATCGTTCCCGCCAGACCCTGGGCAAACGCCATCTCCGGCTTCCACCCCAGTTCGGTTTCGATTTTGGCCGAATCCACCGAATAGCGCCGGTCATGGCCGGGCCGGTCCTGAACATACTTCATCAGGGCATGCGGCTTGCGAAGCAGGTCGAGGATGTGGCGGGCGATGTCAACGTTGGGCCATTCGTTTCCTCCGCCGATGTTGTAAATCTCTCCCTCGCGGCCGCGGTGCAGGACAGCGTCCAGCGCCCGGCAGTGGTCCTGGACAAAAATCCAGTCGCGCACCTGGAGGCCGTCGCCGTAGATCGGAATGCTCTGGTCTTCGATTGCCCGGCTGATGAGGAGCGGGATGAATTTTTCGGGAAACTGGTAAGGGCCAAAATTGTTGGAGCAGCGGGTCACGATCACCGGAAAGTGATAGGTCTGGAAATAAGCCCGCGCCACAAGGTCCGACGCCGCTTTGCTGGCCGCGTAAGGGCTGCTGGGATTCAGCGGCGAATCTTCGCGAAATTTCTGAGCGCCGGGCGCGCTGCCGTAAACTTCATCGGTGCTGACGTGAACAAAACGCCCGATGCCGGCCTGTCGCGCGGCCTCGAGCAGGCACTGCGTGCCCAGCACGTTCGTCTGCACAAATACGGAGCCATCCAGGATGCTGCGGTCAACGTGGGATTCCGCCGCGAAATGAACGACCGCATCCACGCCCTGCGCGAGCGCGCGCGCAACTACATCGCGGTCGCAAATATCCGCTTTCAGAAATTCATGCCGAGGGTTCGCCAGCACGTTCGAGAGATTTTTAAGATTCCCCGAGTAGGTGAGGCTGTCCAGATTCAGAATGGAATAAGTCGGATGCTCGCGCAGCATGTAGCGGACGAAATTCGAGCCGATAAATCCCGCGCCTCCGGTGATGGCCAGCTTCATGGTTTGCATTTACTCCTGCGTCTCCGCGGCAACGGCGATCCGGGCGGTGGATTCCAAATCGAGTTTATTCGCGCCCGTTTCGGCCACCAGATTGGTGGCGCTTCGCAACGACTCGAACGTTCCGGCGTCAGTCCACCAGCCGTCCAGAATGCTGTAGGTCAGGCTGCCTTCGCTCAGGTAGGAATTATTGACGTCGGTGATTTCAAGCTCGCCGCGCCGTGATGGCTGCAACTTCCTGGTCCTCTCGAACACGCTCGCGTCGTAAAAATAAATCCCGGTGACGGCGTAGGGGCTGGGAGGGTTTTGCGGTTTCTCCTCGATGCGAATGATCCGGTCGCCGTCGAAAACGGGCACCCCGAAGCGTTGGGGATAAGGCACTTCCTTGAGGATGATGTGCGCGCCGCGCGGCTGGCGCCTGAAAAGTTCGGCGGCCTGCACGATGTTGCCCTCGATGACGTTGTCGCCCAGCACCACGCAGATTTTTTCGCCGCCGGCAAAGTACTCCGCCAGCTTCAGCGCGGCGGCAATTCCGCCTTCGCCTTCCTGATATGTGTAATTAATGTGGCGAAGGCCAAACTCCTTGCCGTTGCTCAGCAGCCGGAGAAAATCGCCGGAGTTGTGCCCGCCCGTGACGATCAGAATGTCTTTGATACCGGCATTGATCAGGGTCCGGATGGGGTAATAGATCATGGGCTCTTTGTAGACCGGGAGCAGGTGCTTGTTGGTAATTTTGGTCAGCGGAAAAAGACGCGAGCCCGTCCCTCCGGCCAGAACAATCCCCTTCAAAGTGCGCCTCCTGTAATGAAATTGGGTTGCGGGCGACGCCTCCGGCCAAAAGTTCTGCGGGATCCGTGCGCGCTTCTGCAAACGCGGCCTGATGGGCTCATTGGAAGTCCCCTGCCGGTCTCTCTTTCATTCGGCCGGCGGTGCCGGGAATGGTTGACAACGCCACGCACACCGCAAACCAGGCCGCGTTGGCCGGAATGTGAAGATTGAAATCAACAAAACTGTGGATCAGCAAGCCGCACACGGCCAGCGCCGCTCCCAGGCGAATCCAGCCCGTGTCCTGGTCCAGACGCCGGCGCAGGTTGCCGAACGCCAGTCGAAAGAAAAGAATGAGCGATGCCGCGATGATCAGCGCGCCGAGCACGCCGGTTTCCGCCAGGGCCTGCGCGTAGTCGTTGTGAGCATACGGATAAAGCTCGTTCGTGGGAAAAGTTTGATAGGCCGGAAAAATCGAACCGAAACTGCCGAGCCCCGTTCCCAGCAGCGGATGATCATGAAAGATCAGCAAGGAATCATACGCCACGTGCATGCGGTCGCCATAAGTCGCCTCCGGAGCGTTCACAACCTTGCCAACGCTACTCAGCCGGTTGGTCACGTTTTGGGGCGCAATCCAGAAGAAGAAGGCCGTGGCCGCCACCAGGCCCAGCGCGCCCACCAGCAGATGCCGGCGCGAGTTGCCTTCCTGCAATCGCCTCCAGAGGATCCAGGCGAAAATCACGATTTCTCCGAGGAACGCAACAAACCCTCCGCGCGAGGCTGACAACAGAAGCGAACAGACGCCAACGCAAACTCCAAAAGCCAGAAACACCCGGTGCTGGTCATCCTCAGGCCGGGAAAGAACGTAGGCGGCCGCGATCGGGACCAGCATCTCCATCAGCCCGGCGAAGTCATTGTGGTTGACGTAAGGGCCGAAGATGCGGCCCCGGGACTTGATCAACCAGAAGATCATTCCCTGGCTCGAGAAATATTGCAGGATGGCGAAGAGCCCCATCAGGAAGGCGTAGGCCGTGACAGCGAATCCGAACCTCCGCCACACCCGGCTGGAAGCTTCACCAAAAAGCTGGCCCGCCAGGAAGAAGACGACCGCGTCGGTGATCAGCTTGACCAGAGCTTCGCGTGTTTCAAAACTGTCGAGGGTGAGATGGCCAAGGTATTGCACCGCTCCCAGCGCGAGAAACAGCGCGACAGGCACATAAAGCGGTGTCCAGATAATTTTGACGGCCTGCCGCCTGACGCTCCCCACGGCCCAGAATGCCAGCCCCGCAAAGGCCAGGACGTAAATCGCCGCCCACGCCCAGGGCTCCACAGCGCCGAAGGCAAAGGGTGATGCCAGGAGGATTGCAAACAGCAGAACCCGCGCGCGTGAGAACCAACGGCTCCCCGCAAGGGTTGCCGCTTCTTCCCTTCTGATCGAAATGGGCAGGAATTCTGCGCTGCTGGTTGAGGCGCTCATGATGAAGGCGCTGAAGCTTTCAAGGCCGGCGGCGCCGGCGCGGTGCCTTCTCTTAAATCGACGGCATCCACCCAGAACCTTCCGCTAATGTCAGAAGGAAACGACAGGCAGCGGGGCCGCCAGATCGATATCTGCAACTGTCGGGTGTTTGCGCCCGTTGAAACATTCAGGGTCACTGGATGCCAATCCGTTG
>DASSJE010000192.1:0-3569 GCA_035691365.1 Terriglobia bacterium | reverse complement strand
CAAAAACAGGTCCTGGATTTTCTGGTCCACTTCATCAACCGGCACGGTTACTCGCCGAGCTTTGAAGAGATGGCAACCGGCCTCCACCTGTCCTCGTTAGCCACTGTGCACAAGCACCTGCAGGTTCTTGAAAGAAAGGGATTCATCCGCCGGCGTTATAACCAGAGCCGCTCAGTGGAAGTGATAGCTATTCCCGGGTCTGTGCCTTATGGGAATGAGTCCTCGCGCGCCGGAGCAGTACAACCGGCATCCGGAAACACGCCATCTTCTGCCATGCCTGGGAATTCGCTTCACTTTCAACCTCTTCCGAACCTTGAATTCCCGCTGCTCGGATATATCGCCGCTGGCCAGCCTGTGGAAGCGATTCCGCAGCCGGAGAATTTTTCGTTGGGTGACTTCACCAGCCACAAAGGCAAGATTTATGTTCTGCGCGTGAAAGGCGATTCCATGGTGGATGACCACATCTGCGACGGCGATTACATCCTGGTGGAGAATGCAGTGACCGCGCAAAACGGCGAGATCGTGGTGGCATTGGTTGGTGAAACAGACGCCACCCTGAAGCGGTTCTTCCTGGAAGGGGCGGAAAAAGTCCGCCTCCAGCCCGCCAACGCCCAGATGGATCCCATCATCGTGCCTGCCTCGAATGTGAGGATTCAGGGACGCGTGATTGGCGTTCTTCGCAAGTACTAAGGAAACTGATGGGACGGCAGGATCGGCGTCCCGACTATGGTTGCCACCTGGGCTGCAGCGCTTTAATCTTCAAACGCTAACTGAACTCACCACTAACAAGGGCCGCGGGTTCTGAAACCGTACCCCGTGTGTGCCGGCAATTCCCTCCATCTATTGGCCAGCCGGCCCGTGCCCTGCCGGTACGGAGAATTTCGAAGCGTCGATGGGAACGTTCTGCTGCACCTGAGCCACCTGCACCGTGGACTGGCCCTGCGGCTGCGAAACGGTCCATCGGAAGGGCACTTTCACGCCGTCAACGTCGCGATAGTCGGAATAGTCAGTCTGATGCGGCAAGCGGCCGAGCGCCGTCTGGGTGAAATAGACCATCCGCAGCAGCAATCCCGATTGCTTGCTGAAGAAGAGTTGCACGGGCGGCTTGGCAGGCCGGATCCCCAGCACGACATAAGCCTCCTCGTCACCAACTTTTTGCTCCGGCCTCTCGCGCAGCGAAGGGAAGATTTTCTGGATGTCGAGCGGGAAATACAAATCAGCGTCAAGGCGCGCCCGGTCCAGTTCACTGCCTTCCAGCGGGTGCGGCGGCCGGGGCATCATAGATGCCCAGCCTTCCTGCCCGTTATAAACTGTCAGGCTTTGGCCTCGCTCTAATTTCATCACGCTGGCCCGCTCATCCGGGGCCTTCGCATAGATCTCGACAGGCATCATGTGCCCAAAAGCTGTCATGGTGCCTGTCATCACCCGGCTCTTAACCTTCCTCAGGGCATCCGCTCCCCCCAGTGCTTCGACGTACTTGGCCACAATAGTGTCCGGCTGGGGCAGTGAAGCAAGGCTCGCAGGCTTGCCATGCTCTTCCATGTGATCAGTGTGCGCCTGGACTTCCCCTACTTCGGCAACCGCCGGCATTCCCATCGGATGGGGCGAGCCGTTATGACAGGTGTTGCACGTCACCGCCAGATGTCCGTGGAAGTTGTCTTTGTCAATTGCGAGCATCATCTGCATCATTTCCCGCGCGCGTTGCTTGGGCTTTTTGGTGTCTTCATCAAAATGATGCTCTACGTGGCAGTACTCGCAATGGACACCTAGTGATGCTGAGATGAACTGCATGGTGGGAATCAACTCATAGGAGGGAATATTCTTGAGGACCTTGATGTTCTTGAAAGCCTCCGCTGCCGTTTTGGCTGCCTGGGGTTGAGCGGGTTGCCCCACTTGCTTTGGCGCAGGTTGCGCCAGGCTTCTAGGCCCTCGCGCTGCGCACATCAACATTAAAAAGCCCAATGAAAGACCTATGCAGGCCGCAGCCGCAGTTCTCCATCTCTGGACCATGTTTGCCCCTTTCGTGTGGAAACCGCTCCGCGGCGCCCCTCGCGCGAAAGCGGCTGAGTAGCATTTCCTTAGACGCCTGCGCTGCGCATGCAGTTACATCGCACAGCGATGCAAGGCTTCCCCGCCGGCCTGATTCCATGCGTTCGTGTTTCTGTTACGAGAGATTTCCGCGCTTTAATTCCCGCATCATGTGGTCGCAGGAACGGACGCACAAGGCCATGATGGTGAGGGTAGGGTTCTGACAGGCCGTGGAAGTAAAGCCCGCTCCGTCCAAAACAAAGAGGTTCTTGACATCATGGCTCTGCTGGAACTGGTTGAGGACCGACGCCTTGGGATTGCCACCCATGCGGGCGACGCCAACTTCGTGGATGGCCCAGCCGGGACCGTCGGCGCGGGTGACGGTCCGGATGTTCTTTGCGCCCGCGGATTCAAGCATTTCGGCCGCGGATTCCGCCATGTCATTCAGCATGGCGTATTCGTTCTCGCTGTAATTCATGTGGAAATTCAAAACAGGAATACCATAGGTATCCACGACGGTCGGATTGATTTCCACGTAGTTTTCCCAGCGGGCCAGGCACTCGCCAAAGCCTCCAAGGCTGATTGAAACAACAGGGTCCTGAACGGCCTTCTTGAACGCCTCGCCGAAACCGTGGGCATTCAAGTTGAAATCCGCTCCACCGCCGCCCTGGAATCCAAAGCCTCGCAGGAACTTTTTCGACCGGGGGCCGTCATGCGTGTTGCGAAAACGGATCACATAGATTCCGTCAGGCCGGTTGGGTCCATTTATAGACGGCTTCCCGGTAAGCTGCGGCAGTTCGCCCGAAGCGCCCCCGCCGGAGATGTGGTCCATCAGATAGTGCCCCAGCACGCCGCTGGAGTTGCCCAGGCCGTTCGGGTACTGCCGGTTGGCCGAGTTAAAAAGGATACGCACCGATTCGAGGGACTGCGCGCACAGGGCCACCACTCGCCCATAAATTTCCTTCGGCTGCCGCGTGTTGCGGTCAATGTAAAGCAGCCCTTTCGCACGTTTGCCGTCCCCGTCCATCAACACCTTATAAACCATGGCATCGGGAATGTGCGTGCAGTTGCCCGTCTTTAAGGCGTCCGCCACCGTCGTGAAGAAGCTATTGAAATATGAATGCGTAGCGCATCCGCGCTCGCAGGGGCCGCAGTAGTGGCAGGCGGCACGCCCGTTGATCGGTGTCGTCAGGTTGGCCGAGCGTCCCAGCGTGATCGTCCGGCCCAGCTTCTTTTTTACTTGCTCCCGCAGCAGCGTTTCGGCACAGGTCAGCCCCATGGGCGGCTGGAATTTTCCGTCGGGCAGTTCGTAGACACCCTCCGGAATGCCCGTGATGCCGACGTACTCTTCAACGATGTCGTAATACGGAGCGAGGTCGTTGTAGCTGAGCGGCCAGTCGTCGCCGTAGCCGTCATGCGAGGCGGCCTTGAAATCAAGATCGCTCAACCGGTAACTCTGCCGGCCCCAGACGTTCGTGCGGCCTCCGGTCACCCGCATGCGCCCCTGCCAACTGAACGGCATGCCTTTGGCGGTGGTGTAA
>DASSJE010000191.1:0-9864 GCA_035691365.1 Terriglobia bacterium | reverse complement strand
GAGGCCGCGCACCGTGGTGAGATAGATAAAGAACCAGGTAAAGAAGATGTAGGCAACATATCCGTAGCAGAAGTAGCTGAAGGTGATGGCGAGAATTTCCTTGCTGCGGACGATCTTGCGCCAGGGCGTTGAGGCCACGTGCTGCTCGTGCTTGACGTCAACTCCGGCACGAATGAGTTCGCGTTCCGACTTCGACACCCAGGGATGGCGCTCGGGCGAATCGCGGGCGATCAGGAACCACACGATGCCGGCTGCGATGCCCAGCAATGCGCTGCCCCAGAAGCTCCAGCGCCAGCCAAAATGCGTGAGGATATAGGTGATGAACGGCGGGGTGATGCCTGCTCCTACGCCCACGCCGGCAAAGATGAGCCCGTTGGCGATGCCGCGCTCCTGGGTGGGCACCCAGTTGGCCACCACGTTGTTGGAAGCAGGATAGACAACTGCTTCACCCGCGCCCAGCATGAACCGTAATGCGATAAAAATGAACAGGGCGGAGGCGATGCCCGTCGGAACCATGGCCGTCAGCGAAGTGAACACGCCCCACCAGAGGACACCCGCCGCCAGCACCCAGCGCGGTCCCATGTGATCGGCCAGGCTGCCGCCAGGGGTCTGAAAAATCGCGTAGCCCACCACAAACGCGCTGAAGATCCAGCCCAGTTCCACGTTGCTGAGGTGGTACTGCTCCATGATGGTGTGGCCGGCAATGGAGATGTTGACCCGGTCAAGGTAGGCAATAGCGCTGACGACGAACATCCAGATCACCAGCAGCCAGCGCACCCGGGATGACTGCTTTTCAGCCATGGCAAGGTCTCCGGTTGGAGTTATCTGATTGCTCCTTTCTTCAAGGTACCCGGTTCGGTTGAGGGCACGGATGAGTGAAGTAGACGGTAACATAATCACCTTGAGGATTCACATAAAATAATTGCAACAAGACGGCTTCTCGCGTATATAGTGGTGGTCGGTCGGAGTGGTCTGATCGATCCCAAATTTTCCGGTGTGACTGGTGAGTTGAAAGCGGATGATTCCGCGGCGCGCCAACTGCGCTTGCAGGCTCCATCACGCCGGCCCAAGGAGAAAACCAGCGATGAAGAAAGTGACAGTTGTCCTAGCGATTGCTTCGGTGGCAGCCATCATGGCCGGATGCTCGGGGCAGGCGCCGCAGTCCCAGTCCCAGCCCCAGGCCCAGCAACCCGCTGAACAGGTGAGGGCCGTCAACCCCCCCGGAACTCCGGAAGGGTTGCCCTTCAGCAATGGGATTCTGGTGGGTAACACCCTTTATGTGGCGGGCACCCAGGGCACCGACGCCAACGGAAAACTCGAGCCTGACATCGAGAGCCAGACCCGCGCAGCCCTGCAGTTGATCCAGAAGATCGTCGAGGGCGGCGGGATGACCATGGGCAACGTGGTGGCCGTGAATGTCTATCTGTCGGACGTCAACGACTTCGGGAAGATGAACGGTGTCTACAAGACTTTTTTCCCGGATCCCAAGCCCACGCGCACAACCGTGCAGGTGGCCAAGCTGGTGAATGGCGCAAAAATTGAAATCTCCGCCATCGCCGTCAAGCCCCGCTAGTGTCGTGTTCGTCAAATTGGTGAAAGGCATAAAAGGCCTGCCGTCATGCTGAGCCCGTTCGCCTGTCATCCTGAGCGAAGTGAAGGATCACGGCAGTTCGCTCAGGGTGACAGGCCATCGAATTGCCCGAGGGAAGGGAGAACGGAAGACCATGATTCAACGCATTCACAAAATGATTCTTTTCGTCATCGCCATCGTACTGGGTTCCACGATTGCTATTCCCGCCTATGGCCAGCTGGGAATGTTTTCAAAGCAGCAACTCATCGAGTTCACGCCGGACTGGCACGGGGCGCGGTTTGCCGACGGGCGCCCGGACGTGCCCGATTCCATGCTGCAGCGCCTGAGTGACGTGACGGCGGAACAAGCCTGGGAAGTGCTGCAGCGGGCGGGATATCACAACCAGTTTGAGTCCGGGTGGACGGTGATCAACCCGCTGAAGCAGAGGCTGGTGGGGCGAGTGGTGACGGCAGTGTTCATGCCCTATCGGCCGGACCTGGATTCGGTGATCCGGGCCAATGCGAAAAAGGAAGGGGAAACCGTCCAGGGCGAAAATTCCTGGATCATCAACCGCCTGCAGCCGGGGGACGTGATGGTCGTGGACCTGTTCGGGAAGATCAAAGACGGGACGATCATCGGCGGGAATCTGGCCACTTCGGTTTTTACAAAAACCCATAACGGGCTCATCGTGAACGGATCGGTCCGCGATACGGCGGAGATCGAGGAGATGAAAGACTTCGAGATTTTTTGCCGGGGAACCGACCCCTCGGCGTTAAGAAACGTGACGCTGATGGGGATCAACGTGCCCATCCGGATGGGCCAGGCGACGGTGATGCCGGGTGACATTGCGGTGAGCGATCCGGAAGGGATCACCTTTATTCCGCCGCAAATGGCGGGAAAAGTGGCGGACCACGCGGAGATGGACCACCTGGTTGATGAGTGGGGGTTTATGATGCTGCGGGAGAAGAAATACAGCCCCGGGCAGATCGACGGCCAGTGGACGCGGCAAATGACGGAAGAATTCAATGCCTTCGCGGCCTCGAAGGGATCAAAGCTGCGGAGAAAGCTTCCAGACTAGTGTGGCGTGTCAAACACTTTGATGCAATTTTTGGCGAAGCTCGTGGAGTGCGGCAGCAGAGCTGCCGCCATGGAAGAAGGAAAAGGCGGCAGGTGACCCTGCCGCAATCCAAGGCGGCAGGTGATCCTGCCGCGGTCCATTTAAAAATAGCTTAGCCATAACCTTGAGTGGAGTTATTCCGAGATGAGGAATGCTGACGACGATGCGCTCAAGTCCCCGGTGTCGCGGCGCCGGTTCCTGGCCGGCGTGGGAGGCGCTGCGGCGCTTTCGGCATTGCCTGTGGGGCTTTCAGGTGAAAGGCCACGCGGCGAGGGCGATGGAAGTGGAGGAAGTTCACCCGCAGCGCTGCTCCGCATTGATGCGACCCCCGGCCATGTGGTGAACTCTTTCGATCCTGACGAAAGCCTGGGGAGTTCGATGGACGAGTTGTCCCCGTCGATCATCGAAAAGATCTATACGCCCGAGATTATCCGTGAGTGCCTTTCTGCCGGCTGGGGACCCATTACCTATCGCCTGCACACCGAACTGGCGATCGAAGCGTGGCATTGGAATTCCGACGGCGCGTGGAGCGACCCGGCCAGGCGCGAGGGATATTTTACCGGCAGCGCGGAGCCCAAAGCGTTTCTGAGGAATTCGTTTGGCTATCCGCTTCCTCGCCGCGGGACCACCAGCAACGGAGGGGCCGCGCGCGGCTATTCGCGCTTGACGGACGGCGACCCAGCCACCTTCTGGAAAAGTAATCCTTACCTGACAAAGGCTTTTACCGGAGAGGATGACGGCCTGCACCCCCAGTGGATCATCATCGACCTGCGCGCGGTGCAGAAAATCAACGCCCTTCGCATCGACTGGGGCGACCCGTACGCAAGCGATTACGAAGTCCAATACTGGACCGGTGACGACCCCATGAGCTGGGAAGGCCAGTATTCCGCGGGCGGCGGGGGCGTGGCACAGCAAGCCTCGGGGCGCTGGAACCTCTTCGCGCAAGGAAGCGTCCGCAATGGAAGCGGAGGACAGGTGACGCTGAAGCTTTCCCGCTCTCCGGTGTCCACGCGCTGGATCCGCGTTGTGATGACGAAGTCCGCCCATAGCCCCGCAGCGCCCGCCTCGAGCGATCCGCGCGACCGGGTTGGCTATGCCATCCGCCAGGTGTATGCAGGCACCCTTCAGGATGATGGGACTTTCCTCGACCTGGTGAAACATGCTCCCGACCCCAGCCAGACGCCGACGTATTGTTCTTCAACGGACCCCTGGCATTCTGCTTCCGACCTGAATTCGCACGGTTCCCAGACCGGATTCGACCTGTTTTTCACCTGCGGGATCACCAACAAGCTGCCGGCCACAATTCCTGTTGCCATCCTTTACAGCATTCCGGAGGACGCGGCCGCGCAGGTGGCTTATCTTAAGAAACGAGGTTATCCCATAGCGCGGATTGAAATGGGAGAGGAATGCGACGGGCAATACTATATGCCGGAAGATTACGCCGCGCTCTATCTGCAATTCGCCGATGCCATCCACAAGGTTGATCCAGGCATCAAGCTGGGCGGGCCGGTGTTTCAGGGCATCAATCAGGACATTTCAGTGTGGCCGGATGCGCAGGGAAGGACCTCCTGGTTCGGGCGCTTTCTGGACTACCTGAAAGCGCGCGGGCGAATACAGGACCTCGCTTTTGTCTCCTTTGAGCACTATCCCTTTGATCCCTGCGCGGTGAATTGGGCCGACCTCTATCGTGAGCCGGAACTGACGCAAAGCTGCCTCCAGGCGCTGCGTGATGATGGCCTGCCGGAGGGCGTTCCACTGATGAATACGGAGAGTAATGTTTCCTGGGAGATGACGCCCTATATGTCGGACATTTTCTCAGGACTCTGGCTGGCCGACAGCGTTGGAAGTTTCTTTCTGGAAGGCGGCGGCGCATATTTCCATTCGCCCATCCAGCCCCAGGCGCCCAACAGCGGGTGCCACGGGTGGGGCACCTGGAGCAACTTTATCTGCGACTCCAATTTCAAGGTCAGCGGATACACGGCGGAGTACTATGCCAGCCATCTGATCAACCGTGAATGGGCGTCGCACCACTCGGGCGTTCATCACCTGTTTCGAGTTTTGGGGACCGTGAAGGACGCCGCGGGAAACGCCCTGATTACGAGCTATGCGCTGAAACGGCCGGACGGCGATTGGTCGGTCCTGCTGATCAACAAAGACCAGAATAATGCGCGAACGGTCCAGATCGCTTTCGAGGACTCAGAAAGCGGACAGGCGGGCCATTTTGCGGGCCAGGTCCAGCAGGTGACGTTCGGCAGCGAGCAATACGCGTGGCATTCGACGGGGCCCGGCTCCCACGCCGATCCTGATGATCCGCCCCGGCGCCAAACCGTTCAAGGCGGCCCGAACGCCCGGTATACGCTGCCGAAAGCCTCGATTACCGTGCTTCGCGGCAAGCTTGAGGCCGGGAAGGTATAGCGGCGCAGGAGGCGCGACTCAGGCGCCAGAATTAATTACGGCAGCCCCAGCTCTTTCTTTACATCCTCGTAAAATTTCTCCTTGTCGCTGGCGGGTCCCTTCTTGAGCCGGGCGAAGATAGCCGCCGCACGCGCGGACTTTTCTTTTTCTCCCAGCCGGTTATAGGCCTGCATGAGCTGGTAATAGGCCTCTGCCAAGTTCGGGTCAAGGCTGATCGCCTTTTCGGTCTCCCGCGCTGCCCCATCGGGGTGATTGCGCCGCAGCAAAACCTTCCCAAGCTGGTAATGCAGGGGGGCATAATTCGGGTCCACCTGGACGGCCTGGCTGGCGACCGCTTCGGCATCAGGCAGCCTGTTTTGGCGAATCAAAATTTCTCCCAGATAGTACCGAAAGTGGGCGTTGCCCGGGTTGATCGCCACGGCCTTCCGGAGATAAGTTTCCCCCGCCTGCTCTTTGCCTTCGCTGACAAGACTGACTGCGTAGAGAAAAAACGCCCGGGATGAATCGGGCTGAAGTTCCAGCGACTCCTGGAGGTATTTCTGCGCTTCCGTATATCGCTTTTCGCAATAAAAGCTCACGCCGGCGCTGTAGTACGGTTCGGCCCACTTCGGCGCCAGCTTGATGGCGTTTTCCAGCAGTGAGAGGGCGGAATCGTGCCGGCCGAGATGCTGATCGATCCGGGCTTCAAGCAGCAGGTAGCGGGGTTGGCTGGAATCCATGTTAACCGCGGTGGCAGCGCTTTTCGCGGCAGGTTCGTAACGCCGCAGCAGATAGTCTGCGCCGGCCAGTAGATAATAGTCTTCAGCGGTCTGGGGCGCTTTGACGAGCTCGAGTGCCTTGTCAGGCTGGTTGGATTCCAGGTAGGCAGCCGCAAGCTGCCGCCCGAGATCGGCTGAATCCGGCCGCAACATGTGCGCTCTTGAAAGGTACGCGATTGCCTCGCCGGGCTGGTGATGTTCGAGGAAAAGCTGACCGACGGCCGCCTGCCAGGCAGGATCCGATGCCAGGTTCTGTGATGCCTTGCTGCCATCCTTCCTGGCTTCGTCAAGCCTGTTAGCCGCCAATTCCGCGCGGACTAATTGGAAAGCAACGTCAGGCCGGCTCCCGCCGGCCGCCTGGGCCCGCCGCAAATGCTCGATGGCTTCCTCCGGATGGCCCTCGTCAATGAGCAACACTCCCAGGTTGTAATTGGCATCCACGTCGGCCGGGCGAAGAGAAACGGCCACCCTGAGTTGCTGGAGCCCCTGCTGGACGTCGTGGTTTCGCAAGAAAGCCATGGCCAGCCCATAGTGGGAACTGAAAGATTTCGGCTGCAGCTTTGCGGCCTGGCTGAAGGCTGAGATTGCGCCTTCGATGTTTCCGGTCTGGAGGTAGACCTGCCCCAGCACATCATAGGCTTCGCCGTAGGTTGGATCGATCCGGATGGCCGATGCGAGCTCTGCTCTTGCCCGGCCAAAATCCTTCTGCGCCAGATACTTGCCAGCCTGGGCGGTGAGGGCCCTTGCGGATTGAGATTGCCGGCCAGGGCTCTGTTTCGCGGCGCAATATGAAGCAACACTGAAACTTACTGCAAACATAACCAGGACTTGATTCTTTGTAGCCGTCCAGCGCCTCACCATGGGCCTAATGTTAGACCATTCGTGCGGCGGCTACAGGATTTTCTCGATTCGGAAGGAACCTGGTGAAGGAAGTAAAAGGCAAGAAAAAGCCGGGTAAATTTTCCTTGACTTCGCCAAGCTACTCATGGTACCTCTCGAAGCGTAGCGCGGGTTAAGGTTATCCACTCCAATTTTCCATACTAGGAGAGAGTTGTTCTCGTATTAGGATGGCCGTGGGGAACCTGAGCGGGGTTAGCGCACTACCCAGCCAAATTCCTTGTTTACCACTAAGACGGGTGGCTTTCTGCCTTTTGTTGCGGGATGTAGCTGCCCCACTTGCTGTCGGACAATGGGCGTACAGATTAGAGCGGTTGCTGGTGCCCATGTTTGAAGGTTCCATCAGGTTGCCAGGAATATCGAAAACGGCAGCCGCCAGAAGCAAGATATCGGCTCATGGGACCTCACCAGAGTTGGACGAGCTAACGGGGCAGGAAAGTATTAAGGCGCTGAAATACTTAAGAATGTTTAGTAAGCCTTAGCGCGGCGGGGTCTTACATCCCGTGCAACGTTTTTTGCAGTCCAGATTCGTAAAATGGGAGCGGGGACAGCAGACAAGTTTGGGGCCGAGCAGTGGGATGCCAGGCCGGTGACGGCCCGTCCGGGATCACTATCAATGAAGTGAGTTTTATTTCGTTGGGTGCAGCTTGCGGAATCCTATTGCGGATATATGGCAAAGGACATTGGGTCAGATACTAACGCAGGAGGGATCTCAATATGAGGCAGGGGCGACTGTATTTGTTTGTGTTTGCCTTAATGGCCTTTGTTTTGGCGGTCGTGGTTCCAGGGCTTAAAGCGCAAACAGTGAGCGGATCCATTTCCGGGGTCGTAACCGACCCATCCGGAGCGGCCATACCAACAGCCAGTATCACGTTGACAAACCAGGACACCGGAACGGTTTCAAAGACGTCAACAAACTCCAGCGGTGTCTACGGCTTTCCTGTTGTGCCCGTGGGGCACTATAGCATTTCGGTTGAGGCGAGGGGCTTCAAGACTTACGTCCAGAGTGGTATCACCCTTTTGATCAATCAGGATATGCGCGTTGATGCCAGGCTTGCCATCGGCAGCGCGCAACAATCGGTAGAGGTTTCCGCGCAGGCTGTCCAGGTGGCGACACAAAATACTTCCATGGGCGACGTGATCGAGAGCCGCAAAATGCTCTCCCTGCCGCTCAACGGACGCAGCTACATCGATTTGCTGGGACTCCAGGCCGGAGTTGTACCCGAAACCAGGGAGGGATCATTGGGGGACCGCCCGGTGGCGGGCACCGGCAACACCGGAAACTTCTCAGTCAACGGGGGCAGAGAGGCTGCCAACGGATTCATGCTGAACGGCGGCAGCGTGGAAGAAGGCAGAAATAACGGCGCCGGTCTCGTGCCCAATCTGGATTCGATTCAGGAATTCAAGGTGATCACCAACGCCGGGTCGGCGGAGTACGGCCAGTATTCCGGCGCGATTGTCAACGTGGTGACCAAAGGCGGCACGAACGAATGGCATGGTTCGGGATTTGAATTCGTGCGCAACGAAAAGTTCGATTCCCGTAACTTCTTCGATGGGGATCGTGGCGCATTCAAGAGGAACCAGTTCGGCGGGACGATTGGCGGACCAATCATCAAAAACAAGCTCTTCATTTTTGGTGATTATCAGGGAACCCGGCAGTCACGCGGGCTTTCAACCGGCTCGATCCCGGTGCCCACTGCCGATCAGAGGGCGGGCAATCTGTCTGATACCAGTTTGCCCGTGAGCGGGCTCGATCCCACCGCGGTGGTGAAAGGGTGCGCCCCCGGGAACGGATGTCTGAACGACGTCTTGAGCGCCCGCCTGGGCTATACCGTCAATAACGGCGAGCCCTATTTCAGCCCCGGCTGCACGAGTACTGCCACTTGTGTCTTTCCCGGCGGCATCATTCCTCAAAGTGCGTGGTCGGCCCCGTCCATTGCCCTCGAGCAATATATTCCCGAGCCAAGCGCCGGCTTGGGCGGCGCGACCTTCTCAACGACTGCTCAAAAACAGCACCTCCGTGACGATAAATTCTCTGTGAAGAGCGACTTCGACACGCAGGGCACAGGCCGTTGGTCTCTGTACTACGCTCTGGACAATACCAATCTGCTCGATCCTTTCCCAGCGGCGAACGTGCCGGGTTTCCCGGCTTCAACACCCCAGCAGGCAATGGAAACCGTTTTGAGCAATACGCGCACGTTCGGATCGGCGAATGTGAATGAGGCCCACGCCGCCTTCTTTCGCACTGCCATGACCCAGCGCCAGCCCCAAGGCGGCCTGGTGTCGGACCTGTCCTCTCTTGGATTTGTGACGGGAGGCCTGGGGATCATTCCCGTGGTGCCAAGCCTTCAGGGTGTCCCTCTGACCACCCTGGACAACGCCGGCGTCAGTTTTGGCCTGCCGGATGGCACAACCGGACAGTTCAACAATACTTATCAGCTGACGGATAACTTCTCCACAGTTCGGGGCAAACACACACTTAAGTTCGGAGGCAGCTACCAGCGATTTCAGATCAACGAAAGAAACACCTATGCAGAAAACGGGGTGTTTGATTTCGATGGTTCGGAAACCGGCAGTGACTTTGCCGATTTTCTGATTGGGGCGCCCGTGGGATTTATCCAATCCAGTAGGCAGTTTCTGGATTCGCGATCAGAATACGGCGCGCTGTTTGTGGCAGACAGCTATAAGTTGAAATCGAACCTGACGCTCAATTACGGGTTGAGGTGGGAAACCAGCACTTTCTTCCGTGACAAGCTTGACAGGACGCCAAGCAATTGCAGAATCCAGGCGATTAACTACAATATCCAGTCAACCATATATCCCACCGCACCCAAGGGCTGGCTGTGTCCTGGAGATCCGGGCGTCGCACAAGGGTTGGCTCCCAACGACTACAAAAACTTTGCGCCCCGTATCGGCGTTGCATATTCGCCCGGGTTCAGCAGCGGGCCGTTGGCTACTGTTTTTGGCGGTCCCGGGAAATCCAGCATCCGCGCCTCGTATGGCATTTACTATACGAACGTCGAAGACCTCACCCAGTTTTATGAGGTCGGCGATGTGCCGGCAGGTCTCTTCTACGTGAGCCCCACGCAGGTCTATTATGACCTTCC
>DASSJE010000190.1:0-7668 GCA_035691365.1 Terriglobia bacterium | reverse complement strand
CCGCTTCTTGTTTGCACCCGTCTCCCGGGCGATCCTTCCCAGCGTCGCCGGATTAAAATTATCGTCTGCAAACACGATGTATCGGTAGCCCAGATCGTGGAGCTCATTCACTTCTTCGATGACTTTCGCGCCCAGGCGCTGGCGCGGCACCCGCCCTTCGGTCACCCAGACGGAGCAGAAACTGCAGTTTTCCGGGCAGCCGGCAACGGTTTGAACGGAGGGGAAAACGTATTTGGTGGCGTCCAGAAGGTCCCACCGTGCTTTGCGCATTTCCTCGCCTGCAATTTGCCCGCCCGCATATCGCTGCTTTAGACGCTTCTGCAGTGCGTCCTGGACGGCCTGCCCCCACACCGCTTCCCCGCTGCCGGTCACCACGGCGTCGGCGCCCATCTGCAAGGGTTCCTGGGGAAAAATTGTCGCGTGTATTCCACCCATAATCACGGTCGCCCCCCGCGCCTTCGCTTCCTTTAGTACCCGGTAGCCCGGGATGCAGTTGCCCGTGGTGATGCCAATCCCGACGATGTCTCCGGGGTTCACCATCCCGGGATTGAACTTTTCGATGGATTCGTCCACCAGGGTCGGAGTGCTCACCCATTCAAGAGGCGTGGACTGAGCAATAACAAAAAGCCATCGTGGCGTAATAAAGCTGTACCCCACGGTTGAAATGGAAGGATTAACCAGAATGACTTTTGGCAAAAGGGCCCCTTCTAACCCGAGGATGAGCATGCCTGGGGTTTCGATCGGAATATGTAGAGAATTGTGAGGGCTATAAACCCACTGTGAGTCTACACCCAATCACCAACTCCTTGCTGATAAAAATTCACAGGCGCCCCTCCCGGGCATGCTTCCTGCCAGCAGTTTCGTGCCTGGCCCCTCTGGAACTATCCTGTTTTCGCAATTTTTCCTTGCCACCTATGGGGTTTTACGATATAGTCTGGACGATGGTCAGTGTGAATTTTGCCAACGCGTTTAGCTTTAGCTACTGGTATTGGGGCTTTTTTGCCTCGATGCGGTAGAGTGACGTTGGCCTGACCAGGAAATAACGAGTTCTGAAAAACAGCCAGCCCACTCAGACCGAGTGGGCTTTTTTGTTGGCGGGGAGAGATAAACCATGATCATTTCCATGCGGCCGCATGCCACTAAAGAAGAAATTGAATACGTTTGCGAGCGGATACGCGATTTCGGATACAAGGTGCATTCCATTGAAGGAGAAGAGAGGGTGGTGATTGGCGTGATTGGTGTAGGCGATGTGACGGCGTGCCTGGAATCGCTGGAGGCGACACCCGGCGTCGAGAAGGCGATGAGGATTTCGGCCCCCTACAAGTTTGTCAGCAAGGAATTCAGGCAGGAGCCCTCGCGGATTCGCGTGAACGGTTCGGAGATTGGCGGCGACGAGTTTGTAGTGATGGCCGGACCCTGCTCGGTGGAAAACGAGAAGCAGATCCTCGAAACCGCCGAGGCCGTTGCCGCCGCCGGAGCCAAGGTGCTGCGCGGCGGCGCCTTCAAGCCCCGGACCTCGCCTTATGATTTCCAGGGCCTGGCGCTCGAAGGGCTCAAGCTGCTGGCCAAGGCGCGCGAAGCCACCGGACTTGCCATCGTGACGGAAGTGATGAGCGAAGGCGATGTGGACCAGGTGGCCGAGTACGCTGACGTGATGCAGGTGGGCGCGCGCAACATGCAGAATTTCTCGCTGCTGAAAGCGCTGGGCAAGTCCCCGCGGCCCGTGCTGCTGAAGCGCGGGATGAGCTCCACCATCAAGGAACTGCTGATGTCCGCCGAATACATCACGGCGCACGGCAATCCCAACGTCATTCTCTGCGAGCGCGGCATCCGCACCTTTGAGACGGCCACCCGCAACACCTGCGACATCGCTGCCGTCCCGGTGCTTCGGGAGTTGACGCACCTGCCCGTGGTTCTCGATCCCAGCCACGCCACCGGCAAGCGAAGCCTGGTGCCTGCGCTCTGCCGCGCAGCGGTGGCCATCGGGGCCGACGGCCTGATTGTGGAGGTCCATCCCCGACCCGAAAAAGCCATGAGCGATGGCGCGCAATCCCTTAGGACTGAACAGTTTGCCGCCATGATGCGGGAACTGAAACCTTACATCCAGCTCTGGAAGGAGAGCCGCGTTTCAGCCGCCGCCGCGGCAGTTTAGCGGGCCTGCGCTCCGTCATTCTTAGCGAAGTGAATTATTCTCTTTCAGCAATAAGGAGCAGGCTGCTGGCTCGAATCTCGCCGAATTTCGCTCGCGCGACGCCTTACCAGTCCAGGATGGCGCCATCGGCGGCGCGGATGTTCGCCGCGTGGATTACTTCCTGCTGGAAGGGATGTTTGGCGGCTTCCTTCTCGTTCACGCTGATCCCGAGGCCAGGACTTTCCGTCTTCAGCCAGTAGCCCTCGTTGGTTTCGAGTGAATGCTGCACGACGTCCCACCGCCAGGGCACGTCGGTGAGCATGTCTTCCTGGATCAGGAAATTCGGCGTGGAGAGCGCAAAGTGCAGCGCCGCAGCGTTGGCCACCGGTCCCAGCGGGTTGTGCGGCGCCACGCCCATCAGGTAAATCTCGGCCATGGCGGCAATCTTTTTTCCTTCCAGCAATCCGCCGCAGTGGCAAAGGTCCGGCTGGATCACGTGGCAGGCCTGCTGCTCGAAAATCTCGCGAAACTGGTGCCGGGTCACCAGCCGCTCCCCGGTTGCAATGGGAACGGAAACAGCTCGCTTCACTTCCGCCAGGGCCGCAACATTTTCCGGCGGCACGGGCTCCTCGCAGAAGAACGGGCTGAACTCCGCCACGGCGTTGATGTACTCGACGGCCATGGCGGGCGTGGTGCGGCCGTGGAAGTCGATCATGATATCCACGGAATCGCCCAGCGCCCCGCGCAGCTTTCCAATCACGCCGGCAAACTTTTTGACGTAGCCCACGTTCATCAGCGGTTCGGAATACGGCACGCAGACCACCTTGACGGCCGTATAGCCACGGTCCACCACCTGGCGTCCCAGGTCGATCACCGGCCCGAGATCGAAGCTCTCGTAAACCGCCTTCATGCTGCCGCCGCCCAGGTGCGTGTACATCCGCACGCGGTCACGCACCGCGCCGCCCAGCAGCTTGTAGACTGGAACGTTCAACGATTTGCCCAGGATGTCCCAGCACGCCTGCTCGATGCCGCTGATGGCGCTCATGCCGATCACGCCCACCCGCCAGAACGACTGCCGGTAGAGCTTCTGATAGAGGTGCTCGATGCGCGTGGGGTCCTCGCCGATGGCCATGGGAGCGAGATCATCAATTGCGCCCACCACGGCGCGGGTTTTCCATTCAAGCGAAGCCTCGCCCCAGCCGAAAAGTCCCGCCTGGTCGGTCTCCACCTTCACGAAGACCCAGTTGCGCATTTCCGCGTTGACCACCACGCTCTTGATGGCAGTGATTTTCATCGTTTCAGTCCATGGGGTAGAGGCTGCACCCGCCGTCCACCAGCAGTGTCGCTCCCGTCATGTAATTCGAAGCATCGGAACAGAGAAAGATCATGGCGTCCGCCACCGATTCGGGCGTCTGCAAGGCCCCCAACGGAATCGCCTTCTCAGCGCGCCGGCGGTAATCGGGTTCGGTGTCCCACTGGCGTCTGGCCATGCCCACTCCCACGATGCCCGGCGCAACAGAGTTCACCCGGATTCCCTTTGGTGCGAGTTCCCTTGCCATGCCGCGCATCAGCATCTTCATCCCGCTCTTTGAAACGGTATAAGGCGTGATTTCTGGCCAGGGAACGTCCTGCACCCAGCTCGAGGTAAAGATGATCCTGCCTGCCGCGCCCGCCGCCACCATGGCCTTCGCCGCCGCCTGCGCCACCAGGAACGCCCCCTTCAGGTTGATGCTCTGAATCCTGTCCCAGTCGTCGCTTGTAACATCAAGGATCGTGTGGGTCTGCGCCACACCCGCGTGGCAGATCGCCACGTCCAGCCTCCTCATGGCCGCCACCGCCTGCTCGACCAGCGCGCGCGCCTCGTGGGGTTTTGTCACATCCGCCCTGAAATAGAGGCAACGGTCTTGCGGCCAGCCGGCTTCACGGATGATTTCAGCGGCCTTCTCTTCTTTTGCAACGTCATTCACGGCGACCGTTGCAGAAACGTCCAGCAGCCGCTCGACGGCCACGCGGCCGATGGCCCCCAGCCCGCCCGTAATCAGAATTTTTCTGCCGCTCAGGCAATCTTTTGAAAATGCCTTCATGGTTTCTGCCCGTTTCTCCGTTTCGCTCTGGCTTTCCGTCCCACCGGCCGCTGCGCCAGAGAAATCATCTCACAGAGTGGCAGGCGTTCCTACCCCTATGTTACTCAAAGCGGCATTCCATCATCGTCAGTGGCCAACGGCATTCACCCGAACTTTCTACCAATTTTCCATGAGTTCTGCTATATCCTCTTGGAGCCCATTGTTCTTCTTTCGGCCGACTTCGAGCTCTGGAGAATCAACTGAACCATCTCGCCTCACTGTTGGGCATTCTGGTTATTCTGGCAACCTGTTATATTCTTTCGCGCCGCCGGTCCGCCATTCGCTGGCGGATTGTGGGCTGGGGGCTGGGCCTGCAATTTCTGATCGCCCTGTTTGTGCTGCGCACGAGCCCGGGCTATTGGCTTCTGAACAAGGCTTCCATTGCCGTGGTGTGGTTCCTTGATTTCTCCTTCGCGGGGTCCAAATTTGTCTTTGGCCCGCTGGGGGACCCCAAGGGCAGCCTCGGCCTGGTGTTTGCTTTCCAGGTGCTGCCGCTCATTATCTACGTCGCCGCCTTCATGGCGATCCTTTACTACCTCCGCATTCTACCCGCGCTGGTGTCTCTGGCGGCGAAGGGCATGTTCAAACTGATGCGAACCAGCGGCGCCGAGTCGCTGGAGGTGGCTTCCAGTGTCGTTTTCGGCCAGGTGGAAGCCCCGCTGGTCATCCGCCCTTACCTCGACAGCATGACCGAATCGGAATTGATGACGGTGATGACCGCTGGCATGGCCCACATCGCAGGGTCCGTGCTGGGGGCCTACATCCTGTTCGGCGCGCAGGCGCGCGATCTGCTGACCGCCGTGGTGATGACAGCGCCGGGGACCATGCTGGTCTCCAAGATGCTCATGCCGGAAACGGGCCAGCCAAAAACCGCGGGCGAGGTCAGCCTGAAGATCGAAAGGAAGTACGTCAACGTTCTCGACGCGGTTACGCACGGCGTCCTCGACGGCCTTTTCATCGCCCTCAACGTCGGCGCGATGCTCATAGCCTTTATCGCGCTCATTGCTCTGGCCAACGGGTTTCTGGGTTTCGCCCACACCAGCCTCAGCTCCGTGTTCGGCTACCTGCTGGCGCCCGTGGCCTGGCTCCTGGGCGTTCCGTGGCACGACGCCATGGCGGTGGGAAACCTGCTGGCAACCAAAATCGTGTTGAACGAGTTTGTCGCATTCTCGTTATTGGGCCCGCTGAAAGGGCATATCGCAACCCGCTCGTTCACCATCGCCACGTTTGCGCTTTGCGGTTTTGCAAATTTCGCTTCCATCGGAATTCAGATCGGCGGCATCGGCGCGCTCATTCCGGAACGCCGGCAGGACCTCGCAAAGCTGGGTTTCTGGGCGTTGCTGGGCGGCACTCTGGCAAACTATCTTTCCGCCGCCATCGTCGGTTTGTTCATCCATTGAGGCGATCCCACGCCTGCCCGGCCGCAGCATGCCTGGCCTTGCCGGCTTAATGCTTCCCGGGAAGTTTCGGTTTGCTGGCCTGTTCTTTCTGCTTCACCAGCTTTTGGGCCAGGCTTCGAATGGCTTCGGCGACGTTCTTGTTGCGTGAGAGTTCCTTCAGGTCGCGGTCGTTCAGGCGATGGATCAGAGGAAGGCCCGTGTCAATGGGAGTGCGGGGATTGTTGATGAGGTTACGCGCGACGGCGTAGCTCCGAATGAATTTGCGGTTCATGGCCACCAGGCGAAGGACTTCTTCTGACACGTTCTTCATCGTGGCAATGTTTTCCACTTCCTGGTCGCTCAGCTTGGGCGACTGCAGCACCGCGCGGGCCACAATTTTGTTTGAGTCGCGCACCAGGACGGTCCTCTCTTCTTGGTTGCCCATGAGAGCGGCATTGATTTTTTCCGCCACGTTCATGCGGGCGATTTTCTGCAGCAGGGTTATGCGTTCCGGAGCGGCGTGGGCCGCGTCTTTCTCTTCCGTTGTTCCGTGCGGGCCGGGACCGCCCTCGCCGCCGCGCAGCATTCTTCTAAGCGTCTCCCCAAGGGATGGATTGGCGGACAGCGCTTCAGCCAGATCCGGCCTTTCAGGCGCGAGGTGGTGAAAGGCGAACTCCAGCACCTCCGCCGGTGTTTCCGGGTTGCGGAATACTTGCGCCAGCTCTGCGGAGTCCCAGTGGTTGAGGGTTTCGAGGGCAGTCGAGCGGATAGTTACATCGGAGTCGTGGCAGAGGGCCACCAGGATTTCAATCTTCTCTGCCAGTGAAACCGGCAGGGCGCCTGCTGCTGCTTTCCGGCGGATAAGAGGGGGTGCTTGGCCCGCGCGCAGGATTTCCACAAGCCGGTCAGGAATGGGCTTTGCCTCAATCAGAATTCTGTTTCTTCAGGCTGTCCCAGGTCAGGTGGACCTGCTTCACCTCGCCCTCGCGCCCCAGCGGCTTCATGGTCTGGCCGTTTAAGGTGAGGATCACTCCCTGGGCGTTTCCGGTCAGTACGTCAAAACTGGCGTCAGCCTTGAAGGTTTTCACCGTATTGGGGTCCATCACGCCCTGCATCACAGAATTGCCATCGACGTCAATGGCCACCCAGGAGCGTTCCGTGGCAGCGATTTGCAGGACCAGCTTGCCATCCGTGCTTGTGACAGGCGGCAACTGGGGCGCGGCCGCCACCGAAGGGGTCGCCGCCAGCACGCCTCCCTGGGCTGGCACTTTGGCCGTAGGCGGGGTGGTATTGGCAGTCGCGGCGCCTGTTGGGCCGGCGGGAGTTTTGGTAGCCGGAGCGCTGGCACGAGCGACGTTTGCAACCGCAGGCGCCTGCAGCGGCCGGTGCGAGTGCCGCCAGAGGATGAGCCCGAGCACCAGCAGGCCGGCAGCAATTGCTACCGCCCACAGGCCGTGCCAGGAATGCCGTTCCGGACGGGAATTGGCCCTGGGCGGCGTAAAGTGGCTGAGGTCGATGTCTGTCCTCGCCCTGGCGGCCTGCTGGTATTCTTCTATCAGCGGGTCCTCGTCCAGGCCCAGATAGCGCGCGTAGGCCCGCACAAAACTGCGGCTGAAAATGCCCCCCGGCAGCCTCGCGAACTCTTCATTTTCAATGGATTTGAGGAAGCGGATACTGATCTTGGTAGCCGCAGAAATCTCCTCCAGCGTTACACCGCGCATTTCCCGCTCACGCCGTAGGTTCTCGCCAAATGAGCCCATCAATCCAGTCTTTCCCGCTACAACCCCTCCTGGGTTGTCTTTCATCATATTTCTCAGCCGCAGCACTGTCAATTCTTTCACCTAGCACTCCCCTCACCATCCCCGTATTTCTCTTCCTTCCATGTTCCTTAATCGGAAGTTCATGTAAACAAATTGAAAAAAACAGCCGAAAGACATACTGAAAACGTAAGGTTACATCCTGTGGGCTGGGGAACACCTGCCGGCAAGCAGGCAGACGGCATGCCATGACAGAACGGGCTGATAGAATCCGCAAG
>DASSJE010000189.1:0-11898 GCA_035691365.1 Terriglobia bacterium | reverse complement strand
CCGGAGAAGATGACGATGCGATGGCCGTCAAAGGAACTCTGAATCACGTGCCGGACGCGGTCCGCCATCGTGCTGATGGGCACCTTCGCGCTCTCATAGACCTTGCGCGCCGCGTCCTGCTCGATATGGTCGCTGGGCAGCTTAACCTTGATGAAGTGCGCGCCAAGTTGCGCGGCAATCTGTGCCGCATAAGCGACGACATCAATTCCGGTTTCGCCAGCCTTGCTGATGTCCGACCCTCGCGGGTAAGACCACACCACCACCGCCAGGCCCTTGCTTTTGGCTTCCCTGGCAAGCTCCCGCAACTCTTCATACATAATTCTGGAGGCCGACGATCCGGGATAGATCGTGAATCCGATGGCTACGCAGCCCAGGCGCAGCGCATCATCCACGCTGCCCGTTACAGAAGAAAGGGGATCCTTTTCATCGTGCAGCGTGTCGTGATTGTTGAGCTTCAGGATCAGCGGGATTTCTCCTGCGTGCCGACTGGCGGCTGATTCCAGAAATCCCAGCGGCGCAGCATAAGCGTTGCATCCCGCCTCCAGCGCCAGCTCAAAGTGATAATTGGGATCGTAGGCGGAGGGATTCACGGCAAAACTCCGCGCCGGTCCGTGCTCAAAACCCTGGTCTACGGGCAGGATGACCAGCTTCCCTGTTCCCGCCAGGCGGCCACTGTTTAACAGCCGCGCAATGTTGGTTTTGGTGCCGGGAGAATCGCTTTCGTACCAGCTCAAAATTTCCCGGACGCGATCCGTCATCCGGCCGCTTTGATTCTGCCGTCCCACACGGGGAAGGGCTTCTGTCGTTGCCATACTATGCCTCCAACATGAGTGGACTTCTAACTCTTCAGAGTACAAGCCGAAAGACATTGCTGGCAAGTGGAAACTGGAATGCACGCTTTCCGGGTTGACAGGTGCAGATTGAAACTAGTTCCCTCAGAAAGTAGATCGAGATGAAATGAGCGCATGCATGTCCTGACTGCACCAGCATCAGGAGAAGAGAGTCGGTCGCCTGGGGCCATGCAGCTTATCCTGTGATATATTGAGACCGCCTTACACAATTTTATCCTTATTTTTAAAAGGGGGAAATTATGAGTCAGGATTCCGAGATCAGCCGTCGGGAATTCTTAAGGTCAAGCGCCAGGACCGGTGCGGGCTTTGCGGCCGTGGGAGGGCTGGGTCTGGTTGGCGCAACCGGGAAAGTTCTGGGAGCGAATGACCGTGTCCGGGTTGCCATCTGCGGCGTCCGCGGACGAGGATGGGACCACGTGAAGGGATACTCGAAGCTACCTAACGTGCAGATTACGGCAATTTGCGACGTGGACGAGAACGTGGGACGCAAGCGGATTGCGGACATGGAGAAAATGGGACTTGCCAAGCCGGAATATTACTGTGACGTCCGAAAGCTGCTTGAGGACAAGTCGATTGACGCCATCTCAATCGCTACTCCGGACCACTGGCATTCGTTGATCGGAGTTTGGGGATGCGAAGCCGGCAAGGATGTTTATTGCGAGAAGCCTTGCTGCCACAACTGGTGGGAGGGCAAGCAACTGGTGGCGGCGGCGAACCGTTACAACCGGATCGTGCAGCACGGAACGCAGAGTCGCTCCGAGCAAGGGATTATTGACGCAGTCCAGAAACTTCGGGACGGTTTGCTAGGGGATGTTTACCTGGCCCGCGGACTGTGCTATAAATGGCGGCCGTCGATCGGTCACACGCCGAACGCCCCGGTGCCTTCAGGCGTCCATTACGATCTGTGGCAGGGACCCGCTCCCTTGCAGCCCTTCACGAAAAACCACTTTCACTACAACTGGCACTGGTTTTGGAACTACGGAAGTGGCGACCTGGGCAACCAGGGCATTCACCAGCTCGACATCGCAAGATGGGGGCTGGGCGTCAAATTCCCCAACAGGGTCTCCGCCGTAGGCGGCAAATTCATGTTTAATGACGA
Source organism: Terriglobia bacterium (assembly GCA_035691365.1). Classification (GTDB taxonomy): domain Bacteria; phylum Acidobacteriota; class Terriglobia; order UBA7540; family UBA7540; genus SCRD01. The sequence continues at coordinate 9,948 of DASSJE010000189.1, read as the reverse complement.
CCAGCAAACCCCGAACGTCCTGAACTGTTCGTTCCAGTTCGACATGCCAGACGGAAGCCGCAAGATGATTGAATTCGAGGTGCGGGGTTGGATGACGAACCACGAAGCAGGTATCGGCGTGGGGAAGGGATCTCACGGCATTCCGGCGGCCGGGCTGCAAACCCAGCAGCACAAACTGGGGGCCATATCATCATCCAGTAATACCATCGGGAATATTTTCTACGGTTCGAAAGGCTACATGGCGATCGATGGGAGTGAAGGTTACAAGACGTGGCTCGGAGAATCAGCGGAACCCGGCCCGCATGGTTCCGGCGGCGGTGATCATTTCCTGAATTTCATTGAAGCCGTGCGCTTGAGGAACAAAGCGTCGCTGAATGCGCCGATTGAAGAAGGTTATATTTCCTCGACGCTCATCTACCTGGCCAACGCGTCGTATCGCCTGGGCAAAACCATCGAATTTGATCCTGATGCCGTGCAGGTTGTGAACGACGAAGAAGCCACCCGCCTTCTGCGAAGCGCGGATCGAGGCTACAGGAAACCGTTCTTTATTCCAGAGAATGTGTAAGCGCAGAAGGGCAGCTCCTGTAATTGTGTTGTCGGGAATTCAGAGGGCAAGGGCTGTTTCCTGCGGTGAAGTTGCACCGTGGGGGACCGGTTCCTGCCCCTCCCGAAAGTAATTTTGGGGCGTTTGAAAATCATAGAGTGAATATTGCGGAGGCTCTCTCGATCCCGCGGTTTTGAGAGGAGGGTGAAGTGTTTATTACTCGCCGGGACTTTTTGCTGGCAGCCGGCGTGGCTGGAATAGCAATCCCCGCACTGGCGTCTGTCGATGGTATTCAGTTAGGAGTCTGCGCTTCTACGAGTGAACTCGAGGTAGTGGCCCAATACGGGTTTGATTACATTGAGCCTCCTGCAGCTTCCGTCGCAGGCATGAGCGATGCCGGGTTCCAGGCCTTTAAAACAAAAGTGATGGCCTCACCCATTCGATGCGAGTGCTTTAACAGTTTTATCCGCCGGAAGGACCTGCGCGTGGTGGGTGACAGCGTGAACATGAACGCCCTGATGGGATATATTGACCCGACGCTGGCGCGCTGCCGTGACCTGGGCGGATCGATTGTGGTCTGGGGCAGTGCAGGATCAAGAAACGTGCCCCCCGGCTTTTCGCGCGAAAAAGCCTGGGGCCAGATCAGAGAGTTTCTGGGACAGGCGGGCGATATTGCCCGTCGTCACCAGATCATTATTGCCATTGAACCTTTGCGGCACCAGGAGAGCAATATTATCAATACGGGTGCGGAAGCTCTGCAACTGGTCCATGAGGTTAATCATCCGAACATCAAAATGATTATTGACTATTATCATATGCGCATTGAACACGAGAACCCGGAAATCGTCTGGACTGCACGCCAAAAAATCGTTCATTTCCACTTTGCCAATCCTCACGGGAGGCTGTGGCCGAAGAGCCCGGCTGAAGACCCCATGTATGCCGAGTTTTTCAAACAGGTAAAGAGGATCCACTTTCATGGTGGAATCTCCATCGAGGGTAGGGGATCGCTTGCCCAGGATGGCGCAGCCAGTCTCGCCTTTTTCCGCCAGGAAATCACTTCCGCGTAGGCCGCTTGCCTTGCAGCCCTGGAGATTTTATGACGCTTGACTTCAGGGCCCTGCCAGCATACGATTTCCCCATCTACGGGAAGTCAATTCAACTGGAAAGGCGGGAGCGCCAGCTCCTGAAAGCACGATGAGCATCCTTAAAATTGCACATGTTCCCCCTGCCAAGGTTGACACCGGGCAGACAGTTCTGGAAGCGGTCCGGATGATGGCCAAAGAAGGCGTCGGGGCCGTCGCGGTGATTGAAAAGGGTGAGAAGGCGGACCTCTGCGGAGTTTTTACCGAGCGCGACCTGATGCTGCGCGTGGTGCTTCAAAACCTGGACCCCGAAAAAACAGAGGTCCGAAGCGTCATGACCGCCCCCGTCAAGACCATACCCGAAGACATGACTGCTGAAGAAGCTTTCAACAAGATGGTCGACCGGCACATGCGCCATTTGGCCATTGTCTCAAAAAACGGCGACCTTCTCGGGATGCTGTCCATTCGCAACCTGCTCGAATATCTGGTCGAGGACCTGCAACGCGAACTCCACTCGCTCGATCAATATTTTTCCAACGACGGGCCGGGCGGTTGATTCCGCCACGCGCTACAATCCTCCTAAAGTTGCACACTGCCGGCAGCCTTGCCGGCCGGGCCGCGGCAGGGGCAGCAATGCCACCCTTCCGGAAGTATCAGCTCTGATCGCTTTCAGGACTAAGGATAGCGTGTGCGCCAGTGGGATCTCCTGCCAGTTTGCTGTGCTCCCCCTCGTCGCTGGCGGCTCCATAAGCAGCGAGAATATCAGCGATAGAAATAATCCCCTGAAGGTTGTTGAAGTCGGCCCTGTGAATGACCGGCAGAAGCGGCCACTCTCCGATCTGCCCCAAGGCGACATCGAGAGGCTGGTCCGGGTGCAGCCAGGGAAGTAAGGGGCTGGACAATACCCTGGCCAAGGGCATTGATCCCTTGCCTTCCTTTGCCAACTGGCGCAGCTCCTCTTTGGTCACGCTGGTCCAGTCGCCATTCCGATGGTTGACCAGGAAAAACTCCAAAAGCGTAGCACTGATGCGCCTTGAGGCATCCGCCACGGTGTCCTCCGCGTGCAGGACGATTTCCGCGGGTGGACGCATAGCGTCCTCAACCAGCAGCGCCGAGCGCTCGCGCTGCTCTTCCATCGAAGGCAGGTCGGTGCCGTCCTGGCGGGAAAACATATCGAACAGGGGCACGCGCTGGTACTTCAACGAGATCAGGTAAGCGATGGTATTGCAGATCATGACCGGGAGAATGATGGAATAGTTTCCACTCAATTCCACCACCATGAATACGGAAGTCATGGGCACACGCATGAAGCCGGCAAAAAGTACCCCCATCCCCACCAGCGCGAAACCGCCGACTGTGCCACCCAGGTGAGGGAAGAAAATATGCTCGACGCCTCCAACTGCCCCGCCGATCATGGCCCCGATAAACAGAGTGGGAGCGAACATACCTCCTGGCGTTCCGCTCGAAAATGAAAAGCTGGTGGCCAGGATCTTGAAGACCGCCAGCAGAGCCAGTAATTCCCAGGTGAACTGGTCATGCAAGGCCTGATCGATGATGTCGTAGCCCGCTCCCATCACCTGCGGCGTCCAGATCCCCATGATGCCGATCAGCAGACCCGCCGCAGCAGGTTGAACATAGTGAGTCCATTTGGGCATTGCTTTCGACCGCAACCGCAGATATGAAACCAGCCGGATAAATGCCAGTGAGGCAAACCCACCGATCACGCCCAATATGGCGTAAGAGAACAGTTCGATCGGATGAACAAGGTGAAAGGGAGGGACGCGGAAAAGGGGTTCTTCACCCAGGAACAGGTGAAGTACCGTCACGCTCGAGACAGCAGAAAGAATGATGGCGCCCAGAACTCCTGAACTCCATTTTCCAATGACTTCCTCAATGACGAAAAGCACCGCCGAAATAGGGGCGTTGAAGGCCGCCGCCAGTCCTGCTGCGGCACCTACGGGAGCAATCAGTCGAACTTTCTCCCGTGAGAGATGGAGTCGTCTTCCGAGTGCCGACGCGATGCCGGCGCCCATCTGGAGTGAGGGGTCTTCAGGCCCGAGAGATTGCCCGCTCCCAATCGCTAGAGTGCAGGTCAGGAATTTACCGATCACCGTGCTGAAGGGAATATAGCCATCATAAATGTAGACGGCAGCCTTGGTCTGGTTGACGCCTGTGCCCCGGACGCGCGGAAAGACATAGATAACCAGGGCGGCGACGGCCAGGCCAGCCAGTACGGGAACCAGAAAGAGGCGAAGCGGACCTGGCGCCAGGCTGGACCCCAGAAGCTTGATACGGGTCCAGTCGATGGAGATTTGGAAACAAACGACGGAAAGCCCCGAGAAAAGTCCGATAATGACCGCCAGAAGGAGAAACAGCCCTTCTTCATGAAGAAAAATGCGTGGTGCGTGCACCTTCTTGAGCCGCTCGCGTAGTCTGCCCCAGTTCTTGTGCAGAAACGGAACGGATGGGACTTCCTGAATATCAGAATTGGTTGCTACGGGATCAGTCACCGCTCTATCGCACCTCGCGTATGAGAAATCATCAGCAACGCCTGATCGGGCGGCGGAGGCGTTCCACAGGCCTGTTCGGCTGTTTCCTCCATCTGCATTACCAGGTCCATCACATTGGTGATCAGGTCCGGGTTACGCTGCAGGTTTTGCCTGGTAACTTTCGGTTGCATATTTATCGCGCCGGAATAAATGCCTGCAAACGTACTCGACTCCTTTTTGAGTTTCAAATCGGCTCCCTGGCTCTGAGCGCATTTCTTCAGACGAGAAAGAGCTTGCCGAAAAGCTTCAACCGTTCGCCTACCGCGTTCATTCTCGGAAAGCCGGCTCTGGAATGGGTCGAGTTGGAGAACCAGCCTGCTGATTTGGAGCTTTCGGACCGCTTCCTGGTCCCTTGGATTTATTTCGAGGGCACTTTGGAAATATCGGCGCGCCTGTGCGTAATCAGCAAGCTGATAGGCAGCTTCGCCTGCGCCCGCTGCGGCCCCGGGTTGCCTGGGATTGATCTTCAGCGCTTGCTCGAATTCCTCGAGAGCGTGCGGGTAATCCTCCACTTGCGCAAACATAACTCCAACCTGGGTGTGAAGGCTGGCTTCGTGCGGCAAATCCGACTGGAGAGCGATGAGTTCGGAATCTGTAGCGTTTTTTTCACCTTCGCCCAGGAGGAATTTGCATAACTCAATTCGGACCAGACGGCGATGAGTTTCCGTGCCGCCCTCCCACACTCCGAAGATTGCGTCGTGATAATAGCGGATGGCCTCCGGAACGTTGCGCGCATTGGCGGACAGACGGGCAAGCTGCAGGTTGACGTTCGCATTCCCCGGTTGCCGCACCCATAGCGATCGAAGATAGACTCCCGCCTCGGCCTGGCGCCTGGCCTTGACGAGAGCTTCGGCAAGCCGCATCTGGTAGGTTGTGTTGTCACGCGCATAGATGAGAGCGGTGTGAAAGTCGTCCACTGCCTCTTCCGGCCGATTGGCCTGGAGGGCGTTTTCACCCTTCAGATACCACCTCCCTCCGAGCGCTGCCTGCGCGGCATGGTATCGCTTGACAGCGTACCCAGTCACAACAAATAGAATCACCAGCAGCACCAGGCTGATCAGAACCAGGGTTTCCCGCTCCAGGGACCACAAGAACCCCTTCGGCCGGGTACAGACTGGACAGGCTGTCTGTCCAGCTGGAACCAATTGCCCACACCTTGGACAAAGCCGATCACCCTCTGGAGGCATAGTCTTGATTTCTCTCTCGCTGCATGTTCAATCGCTCAGGTTCCCGAGGCAGTTGAATCTTCCGCTGGCGGGGTTGCGTAGAAAACACCGCAACTGGCAGGACCTCCCGCGGTAGTGTAATCAAGCCCGTGATTTTCTGTTACTCAGCTTACCCCGTCTAACGGGTATTGTGCGCAGGCGCCGGGCCTTCCACCCGAAATCATTGCGCTAAATGATAACGAATTAGATGCATCCTTTTCCGCTCGGGCTGGTTCAGTCCCGCCATTTATTGCGTTGCGCCCTCATTACCTGGCAGCCTGGGCATATGATAACCCACTATGCGCTTGAGAAAGATCTTCCGGCGCCCACGCCGCATCGAGCCGAACAACAAGTCTGAGGCTTCTCACTCGTTACCCATCAGGATACCGTCGAGAAGAAGTTGTAACCCGGCTCCTTTCTTATCCTATCGCTCCTCCGAAAACAGGTTTGAGTATTACTCAATCTCATTCCAGCAAGTTGTGTAAGTCGCGCTCAAGTCGCATCGCCCCCCGACCGATAACCACTGTGCTGGCAGGCCCCGCGATCCGGGATGTCCAGCTTGCGCCTTTCAACCAATGGAGGGACGAATGGCCTTGTTTCGGAACGCTGCACAACCGTTGAGGCAGACAGAGTGGTGGAGGTTCCCGAGCACCGGGGAGAAATACCTGCAGGACATTTCCCACATGTCACTACTGGTTTTTGCCGCCGCGGCTGTGGCAGCGGGCATCCTGGCAGGGATCTCGCTTTCATCTGATTTCGGCATTGGTTTGTCCTCGTCTTTCGTAGTTGTGGCGCTCCTGTTTCCCCTGCTGTGTGGATGGTTGGCCAAGGAAGTATGGCAGGTAAGAAAACTTGAAGACCAGATCAGGGGGCAGGAAGCCAGGCTTGGAAAGCTGGGAAGCGCCGTGAGACGTCGTGACAACACGCCTGTCGGGTTTCTGATCGTTTCCCAGGACATGCGGGTGCGGTTTGCTAACCAGAAATACCTGGAAAGCACCCTTCAAGAGCCGGAAGAGGTTCTCGGCTACAAAGTCGAGGATGTCTTCTCGGCCGAAACCCTTGAGGACGAGGCTGACGCGCTGTTGAGGCGATCTGATCCGGCGGCAAGCTGTTGTTTTGATGCTTCCATCCGGACAGGTCTTGCCGGTGAGCGGCCTGTGCACATCACCATGACGCGGATCGCTCCGCGAAAGGGCGAGGGCTGCGTCCTCGTCATTGTCGAAGATCTGCTTCCAGATGCTTTCAGGCCGGACGACAAGCCGGCAAAACGCTACGTGTGCTGATTGTTGCTTTTCCGGGAAGGAGATATTTCGATGAAGAGTTCTCCATGGGCGGCAGCCTTGCTGGCAATCGTCCTGTTTGCGGCACCGGCAAGTGCCGTCAAGAAGCCGCGGCTCCCTAAACTGACGAAGCTCGATGCGGCGGTTTACCTTGCCTCGGAATTCGACGCGGCCACAACTTACCATCTGCTTAACACCTGCGGCAGCGGGTGTTATGAAGCGAACCCTATGGTCCGGCCCTTTGCACGCAACTCGGGCATCTTCGTCATGGTCGGCGCCAGCGCCTACGCCGTTAACTATTTTGCCCACCGGCTGGAAAACAATAATCATCCCCGCTGGGCGAAGGGGTTGAGGGTTATGGCGATCGGGGTGCATACTTTCGCAGGGGCGCACGCCATCGCGGCAGAACCCTAGCGGGCACTTTCCAAACCTTTTCCAATCTGGCTGCATGCGTCCGGCAAGAGGGCCTTCTGGAATTCTCCGACAATCCCTCACGGCGGTCGCCTCCTCCCGTGGCTGCGTGGATCCATGCCCTCTCGCCCTCGCGTTTGCGGTAGAATGGGCACGAGCTTTTCCATGCCACAAAGACCTGATTACTCCGCCCACGCGCACGCCGTCCCCTCGGCGGCCATCGGCTTTCGGCCGGAGTTCCTGGATTTTCGGCGAGGGATACACGTCGGCAATCTGGAAGATAACGAGCGGATCACCCGCATTCTGAAGCTTGGGCTCGAGTCGCGCTACCGCCAGCCCTTTGTGACGGAGCGGTGGGGACGCGGCGTTTACTGGCACTGGGTTGGATATTTGCCGCGGACCAACCGCGAAGCCAAACCACTTTCGAACAAAGTCAGCTTCGGCTGTTCGAAGTTTTTCCTTTCCGTGGATACCGAAGAAGGTCTTTTCAAGTGCGGGTTGCAGGTGGAGCGCGGATATTTGAAGGCGCCTCAGGAATTCCCTGCCTGCAAACTTGAGCGCGACTGGGACTGGCACAGGCTGATGCGCGGGATCAGGTCCGGCGGTCCACTGGAAAGGGAACTGAGGCGGCTGGTTGTGCGTGAAGGTTTCAGGATTCGCGCCGGCAGTTGGGGTGATGATCCCGTCTATCTTTCGAAAGCGAACTATGCCGGAACTTCGGGAATCACACGGACGTTGCGGAAAGCGCCTGCGGATGATTGGGCCGGCTTTCAGCTTTTCTATGCGATGGACCAGGATGAAGTGCGCAGTTCCAATGGAGTTGATCTCGTGGAATCGATGATGGCCGTGTTCGATGAAGTCAGGCCGGTAATGAATCGCTGTATGCAGATAGAACTGATTTGATAACGGGGAATTGATGCTGCGGGAAGAGCCTCGCTTTCCCTGGCGCAAATTGGACCGGCAGATCGAATTTACGCCGGAAGCGGGAGAAGGAGCGTCACAGATGCGAAATGCGATGATGCGGATGATGATCATCACGGGAACCTTACTTGCCACGGCGCTGGCGGCTGTGTGCCAGCAGGCCCGGTATTCAAATCCGCCGCTGGCCAGGACGGCTGCTGAGAAGAAGATCCTGGCGGAACTGGACAAGATGGTGAAAGACAACGAGACGTATCTCAGCGTGCCCAGGGAGGACGGTGAAGCGCTGTGGGTGCTGACGGAAGCCATCGGTGCCAGGCGCGTGGCAGAGATTGGAACTTCCACCGGCTATTCGGGGCTCTGGTTTTGCATGGCGCTTTCGGCGACGGGCGGGCATTTGACCACTTTCGAAATCAACCATGAGAGGTTCACCGAGGCACATCAGCACTTTGAGGAGGCCGGAGTCGCAAACCTGGTCACCCAGATTGAGGGCGACGCCCACAAGAACGTGGAGAAACTGAAAGGGCCGATTGATGTGGTCTTTATTGACGCCGACAAGGAGGGTTATGTCGACTACCTGCGCAAGGTCCTGCCGCTGGTGCGGCCGGGAGGGCTGATCCTTGCCCATAACATTGACATGGCGCCCGACTACGTTCACGCTGTGACCACCAATCCTGATTTGCAAACCATCTTTTACATGCAGGGCCGGGGACTTGGCGTCACGCTGAAGAAGCGCTGATGCCCGCATGCCTGCCGGTGGGTTCAGGGGGCATCCAGGGCAGACGATTGGCGCGCCTCTTGTTGCGGCTGGGGCGGCTTCCAGCTTGCCTGGCGGATCGCCTGCACTTTGGGCGAGCAGGGCCGGCAGGACTCGACGTGCTCCACCGCGGATTCGAGCTCCCATCCGAGGCACCAGTGGAGATAGGCGACAGCGACGGTCGGAGAGCGGTTGACGCCCGCCGTGCAGTGGAGATAGACCGTATGGCCTTTTTCCAGAAGCTGATGAAGGGCTGCCACGCATGCCGGCAGCCTCTCCTGAAGGTGTAACTCGTCGAAATCGCGGACCGGCACGCGGCGGATCTCGACGCTGCTGCCCGCATAGAGTTTCTCCAGTGGCTCCGCAAAAAACCTGACCGTCCGCAGGTCCCCGTCCGTCTGGAGGTTCATCACGGCGGTGACGCCTTCATCTCTCCTCAGCGCCTCCACTTCCTGCTGTGACTCTGGAGACGTACCGACAAGAAGCTGCGGCTGGATACGGTTATAGTCAATCATGCAATTGGCTTTCTCCCGGATACCGTCTGCGGCAAGGAAAGAGCTGGCCGCAGGGCGGTGCATTTACCCGGGGGTGCTGGTGGAAGCATGGACTTCTGCAGGAGCGGCATTCTTCTCAAGCGCCAGACCAATGGCTTCACGGATGGTCTTGACGTAACGGAGTTGCACGCCTTCCAGCATGTTGTCCTGCAGGTCTTCTTTCACGTTGGGTTCATTTTCCGCGGGCAGCAGCACTTCTTTTACGCCGGCCCGGCGCGCGGCCAGGACCTTTTCCTTGATGCCTCCCACCGGAAGGACCTGCCCGCTGAGGGTGATTTCCCCGGTCATCGCCACTTGGGCGCGGATCGGCCGCTGAGTCAGCGCCGAAACCAGCGCAGAAGCCATGGTGATGCCCGCCGAAGGTCCGTCCTTGGGAATGGCGCCGGCCGGAACGTGGATGTGGATATCCTGGTTCTGGAAGAAGTCCGGATCGATGCCGTAGTCGTCCGCGTGCGCGCGGACCCAGGCCAGCGCCGCCTGCATGGACTCCTGCATCACCTTGCCCACGTGGCCGGTCATGGCAAAGTTTTTGCCGCCTTTCATGGAGGTGACTTCGACGAAGAGGATGTCGCCTCCTGTGGGCGTCCAGGCCAGTCCCACCGCGACGCCCGGCTGCCGGGTGCGCTCAATCAGTTCGGTCTCCATGCG
>DASSJE010000188.1:0-3996 GCA_035691365.1 Terriglobia bacterium | reverse complement strand
GCCGCCTGCGACCAGCAGGGTGTCCACGGGATATCGCAGGCTGCGAAAAGTTTCCGTTCCGGTCAGCACCAAGCCGCAGTTCGTGAGCACAGGCTTGCGGCGGGTGGTACTTGCCAGAAGGACTTTATACGGCGGTTTCTGATCAGGGTGTTCGCGGACGAAAAGTTCGCCGGCTCGGACGAAGATTTGAAATGGCCCGGCGATGTCCATGATTTGCGACCCGGGAGCAGCCAGGAAGACGATTGTCTTGGGAAACTGACTGGCGGGAACGAACGCTTTCGACTTCCGCATGCCACAATGCTAGCCGTGGGGCAGTATGGCAGCAATGACAAAAACAGGTCATTTTCTGCCATGCGCCCTGTGGGGCTGACGAAGGACCTCAGCGGGATGCAGCCTCTGCACGCTGCTGCAAAGCGTCCTTCCAATTCAGCGGTAGCGCGTTCAACCTGAGCGCGCGTTGCAGTAAACCTGAATCCCCGGTTTGCCCAAGGTAAAGCCTTGAGATATCGGCGACGCTGACTTGATTGTTGTCGCGGTTTACGACTTCAATATCCGACCCGGCGCGCACCTCGCCGCGTTCAAGAACTGAAAAGTAGAATCCACTGCGCCCGCTGCCCAGGAAGCGCTGAATCATGTCGTCACGATTGAACCGGAGCGCCAGTTTGTAGCACGGCATTCGCGGCTGGGTGACCATCAGGAGAGCGGAACCTACCCGTAGACGGTCACCTACGCAAAGAGTGTCTTCCAGCAGGCCTTCGGTGGTGAGGTTCTCGCCGAAGAGTCCCCAGGAGAGTGCGACCTCCGGCAGTTCCCTCCGCCAGTATTCGTAGTGCTCTGCGGGATACCCGTAGACCGCCTTGTTGGCTCCGCCGTGGACGGTGAGATCAGCCTGCCGGTCCCCTTCTAGGTTAAGCGGCGCCACCATCACCGGGCCCTCCACAGGCTGTTTGAAGATGCCGGTCAGCACGTGCATGCCCTTCCACTGCACTTCCCTCGGCAGACCTACATTCACGAAAATGACTTTCATTTTGTTCACCAGCGCACCACCAAACTTGAACTTGTGGGGCCGCGTTCGTTGCGGCCCCATTGGAGACAACGGCGGGTTTACACCTGCCCTAACCCACCATCCACATTCACCTCAACTCCCGTGATGTACGAAGAGGCGCTGCTCGCCAGGAACAGGGCTGTTTGTGCCACTTCCTCGGGCTTGCCGAAGCGTTTCAGAGGAACTTGAGACACGATGTTGGCGGCGAACGCATCCACCGCCTCTTTGGGCAAACCCAGCTTCGAGTAGATGGGAGTGGAGATGGGGCCGGGACTGACCACGTTTACCCGAATACCTCTGCCGGCCAGCTCGGAAGAGATGCTGCGGGCCAGCGAGCGCACCGCAGCTTTGCTGGCCGCGTAGATGCTCGTGGTTGGCACTCCCGCCTGGTTGACAAATGATGTGTTCAGGATGATGGAAGCGTTATCGTTCAGAAAAGGGATGGCCTTCTGAACAGTAAAGAACACGCCTTTGACGTTAATGTCGAAGGTCTCGTCGTAGGCGTCTTCCGACACGTCGCTGACCGGCGCGAACTTGGCAATGCCGGCATTGGCGAACAAGACGTCAATTCGGCCGAGCTTCTCGCTCACCGCGGCGAACAACTTGTCCAGATCACCCAGCTTGCTGACGTCGGAGCGTACGGCCACGGTGCCGGGGCCTAACTCCTTGGCCGCCTGCTCAAGCGACTGCTGATTGCGACCGGAAATCGCCACCTTGGCGCCAGCCTGTTGAAACAGTTTGGCGGTAGCCAATCCGATCCCGCTGCTTCCGCCCGTGATTACCGCAACTTTTCCTTCCAGAGCTTTCATGATTTCGTCTCCTTCAAAATTTGTTTTGCCCTGCGCTGTGCGTACCTCGTAGAGCGTGCGGTTGGAGCAAGCTAGGCGGCGCTGGCCTGCGCTTCCAGGTTGCGCCCCAGAAAATCGCGAATGGCAGCGGCGATTTCCTCGGCATGGGTTTCCAGCGCAAAATGGCCGGCGTCGAAGAAGCGCACCTCGGCCGCTGGGTTGTCGCGCTTGAACGCCTCGGCGCCCGGAGGCAGGAAGAAGGGGTCGTTCTTACCCCAAACCGCCAGCAGAGGCGATCGCCGGGCGCGGAAATACTCCTGGAATCTGGGATATAGGGCGACGTTGCTGGCGTAATCCAGAAACAGGTCGAGCTGGATTTCCGCATTCCCGGGTCGAGCCAGCAGCGCGGAGTCTAACGCGTACGCCTCTGGAGCGACCAGCGCCGGATCCTGCACGCCATGCAGGTACTGCCATTGAGTCGCCTGCGGGGTTAAAAATTCGCGCAGCGCCGCGCGATTCTCTGCCGTCGGTTCCTTCCAATATTTCTGGATGGGGTTCCAGCCCTGGCTCAGGCCTTCTTCATAGGCATTACCGTTCTGCGAGATGATGGCTGTGATCCGTTCCGGATGCGCCAGGGCAAGTCGCAGGCCCACGGGAGCTCCGTAATCGAAAACATAAATGGCAAAGCGATCGAGGCCGATCACCTCGGTGAAGCGCGCAATCACATTCGCCAGCTGCTCGAATGTGTAATGAAATTGCTTGCGGTCCGGAGCGTCGGAAAATCCAAAGCCCGGCAGGTCGGGCGCGACCACATGGTAGCGGTCAGCCAGGGCCGGTATAAGGTTGCGAAACATGTGCGAAGAGGTTGGGAAACCGTGCAGCAGAAGGATGGTGGGAGCATTGGCGGGGCCGGCTTCGCGATAGAAAATCTTCAAGCCGTCCACCGCGGTGTGCTGGTGTTTGGTCATAAGGACTCCTCCTTACAAGATGTGGCCTGGTGGCCTCGGCGGAGCGGCCTGCGTTGCGCCGGCTTCCCGCTTCACAGCATTAGATGTACTAACCGGTAAAAAGTTTCATTATTGGTGTTATACTTTGTTGGGGAATGAAATGGGCCACGCCGTGAGGGAACGGAATTCGGACTGGAAGGATGGTTTCCTTTTTGTCGGCAAGCAGTTGGCGCTCGATTTCGTGAATACGCGCCCGGTTCAGGATGGCCAAGCCATGGAACTGCTGCCCGATTTCAACGCGGTCTTACGCTGGTTCCAGGCAGCGGACCTGCTCACCGCGCAGCAGGCGCGGAGCTTGCAGCAACGCTGGGGGAACTCGCCCAAGGCGCAACAGACCGTGGAGGCTTTGTGGGCTCTGCGGGAAAAACTGAGAGGGGATATTCTGGCCTGGGAAGCCGGCCGCAACATCCGTCAGACCACCGTGGAAGATCTCAATCGCCTCGTGGGGGAACATCCCATGCGCACGCGGCTCACGACGGCGGGCAAGGGGCTGGCGAGAGAATTGTACGTCGAGCCACAGCAGCCGGAAGATCTGTTTGCGCCTCTGGCGCATAGCGCGGTGGAACTATTCGCCGACGTAGACCCAGGACGAGTTCGCCAGTGCGCACATTGCGTGCTGCATTTTCATGACACCAGCAAGAAGGGGACACGGCGCTGGTGCAGCATGCAGTTATGCGGGAACCGGCAGAAAGTGGCTGCTTATGCTGCCCGTCAGCGGCGGGAGCGCCGCCGGACAAGGAACGGTTGACTCCGCCTTCACTGATGCTTCTGCAGGAAGCGAAGGCGGGGGTGCGGCTGCGCCTTGGGATCAATATCGTCATATTTCAAAACGCTGATGGAGCCGTCCACTTCCAGCACCGCCAGGGCCACATCTTTAACATTGCCGATGCCATGCTCGCGCAAGGCCCGCTGCAACTCGTCCACCGTGACGTGCTCGCGGGCCATGTGGCTCTCCATGATGCTGCCGTTGTGCACCAGCAGCGTAGGCTGGCCCTGCACCAATTTGCGGAAGCGCCGGTTCAGGCCCGAAGCTTCCGCCACGCCGTAGTTCATGGCGAGCAGAGTTCCGGCCGCGACCACCCCTCCCGCCAGCGAGTTGTCGGGGCCGGTCATGGCGTTCTGCACCGCGTTACTGAGCAGCAGCAGCAGTGTGAGG
>DASSJE010000187.1:0-3762 GCA_035691365.1 Terriglobia bacterium | reverse complement strand
TACTTATTTGCACTGATCTTCTTAACCTTCATCTCGTCGGGAAGTCTGCTTTTGGAGCCATTGAGCTTCCACTTGCCAACAAATGGGTTGTCAGCCGCCCTTAACGAGGTCGTGATTAGGGACGCAACCAGCAGCAATTGCACGGTACGCTTCAGCATTCTTCACCTCTTCGGTTCTACAGAGTGGAACACGATTAATAGACGATTGTTCTCGGGGGTGGATAGCACTGTGTGAGTGCACTTGGCGTAATCTCCGGGTAGCACCAAAAATGCCAGGAACAGTGATTCTGAGTGCAACCGCCATCCATGAGAAGGCGGGTCGGAGTCAAGTCGATTCGTTTGTTTTTTCGTTGGAGATTGTCTCTTCTGCTGAGTCGCCACTGTCGCCATCCTTCCATCTGCACTCTTCATGAGCGATGGTTAGTTCGCTCGGTGCAAGTTGGGCGTTCTCGTTATAGCCGGTGCTGCCACCTGTTAGTCGACCCCCCGCTCGTCTCTAGGATGGAAGTTGGGCCAGGCGATTAACGCAGTCGGAACTCGGCTTTGAGCTTTTGTTTTTTCCTTCCCTGGAAGTTTTGACTTTATGTTGCCGCCGGCATCGTTGCCGGGTGACTGTCATATTGTCCGCTGCCCAACAATCTGGCAATCCCCATCATGGGAAAGAAAAACCTGACCCGGCCTGAAGTTCGGTCCCTCGCTTAGCCTCGCACACTCGTCTTTACGGATCACAGGCAGCAGTTCGCGGCGATGCTTTTGAATCAGCTAGAGGGTTGCCCCTCTCCCGCCGGGTGCTGATTGCGAAGACGGCTCTTGACTCATATGTGGTCATGCTCTGCCCTGGTCGGTTTCTGGTAAACTCCTTTCCTCAGAGGGCTCCCGCATGCCACGATTTTCGCGCCGTTCCTTCCTGCATTTGTCTGCGGCGGCATCCGCCGCTGTCACGTTCCGCATATGGACTGAGCCGATGCTGGCGGCGGCTTCGCGCCGGCGTCCGCACGCGGCGGATGCGGTGATGATCGATTCGAACGAGAACCCTTTGGGACCTTCCCAGGCGGCGCGCGACGCCATGGCGGCAATCATTCCGCGGGGCGGGCGCTATGCCGACGAGCTTACCGATGAACTCGTCGACACCTTCGTGCAGATCGAAGGCCTCAAGCCCGACTACGTGCGGGTGACGGTCGGTTCCACTCCGGCGCTCGCGTTGAGCGTTCTGGCCTTCACGTCTCCGCAGAAGAGTTACGTCACGGCCGACCCGGGATTTGAGCTGGGCATGATGACCGCGGAGCATAGTGGAGCGCGCGTGGTCAAGGTTCCACTAACGAAAACCTACGCGCATGATGTCAAGGCCATGCTGGCGGAAGGGTCCGAAGCAGGCATTTTCTATGTGTGCAATCCGAATAATCCGAGCGGCACGCTGACTCCGCGGGCCGACATTGAGTATCTGGTTGCGAACAAGCCGAAAGATTCGATTGTGCTTGTCGATGAGGCGTATATCCACTTCACCGAAACGCCCTCAGCAATCGACATGGTGAAGGCCGGCAAAGATGTGATCGTGCTGCGTACGTTCTCGAAGGTTTATGGACTGGCGGGGATTCGCTGCGGGCTGTTGATCGCGCGGCCCGAACTGTCGCGAAAAGTGCTGGAGCGGGGAGGGTTCAACTTTAATCCGGTGACTGCGGAGGTCGCGGCGATTGCCAGCCTGAAGGATTCCGGGCTAGTGGCGGAGCGGCGGCGCATCAACGCCGGCATTCGCCAGCAGACGTTTCAGTGGATGGAGCGGAATGGATTTTCTTATATCCCGTCGGAGTCGAACTGTTTCATGGTGGATACGAAGCGCCCGGGGCAGGAAGTGCGCGATGCCATGGCGAAGGAAAATGTGTTGATCGGGCGCGTTTGGCCGATCATGCCGACGCATATTCGGGTGACTGTGGGAACACAGGAAGAGATGGAGCGGTTCCAGACGGCGTTCGTGAAGGTGATGCGAGCGTAGTTGTAGCCCCGGCGCTGCGGTTACTTACTGCGGCGTCAGCAGGAATCCGCGAGTCTTGCCGTTGTGGGTGCCCATGCCGACGATCTGACCGGCGGCGTTGATGCCGCTAGCGATAGTCAGAACCCAGCCCGACCCTGCGGGGATCATCTTGTTCAGGTCTTTGATTTTTCCGCCGCTGTAGACGAACGCATGATAGGTGTTCTGGAAACTGGACCGGCCGACCACCACGCCAGAATCGTTAATTCCGAAGCCCCAAACAGTGCTCGTGCTGCCGGCGAACGTGCCCAGGTCTCTTAATGCGCAGGTGCCGCAATTGGCGATGAAGGCGTGCGCCAAGCCGGTGGAGGTGTACGCCAAGCCGGTGACCTGGCCCTTGTTGTTGATGGCATAGCCCTGGCTCCAGGGACCGCCGAGCGTACCCATCTTGGTCATTTTTCCGTTGTGCCATAGGAAGGCGAAAAAGTTGCCTTGCGCATCGTAGGATGTGCCGGTCACCACACTCGAGTTGTTGACTCCCTGCGCGCTGTTCCACCAATCCGTTCCTTTGGGAGACCCGAGCGTGCCCAAGTCGTACATGCGGCCATTGGAGTAAAGGAACGGATGATTGCTGCCATCGGACGTCACGGCTGAGCCCACCACCTGTCCGGCATCGTTGATGCCATAGGCGACGGCCGAACCGCCGCCGAGGTCACCGATGTTGATCAACGTGTCGCCGCTGGAAATGAATGCCCGGTAGGTTCCGCTGGAGTCCTGGGAATAGCCCGCGACCTGGCCGGAAAGATTAATTCCGTTGCCAATGCCGGACTCTCCGCCCAAGGTTCCAAGGCTGGTCATGGTGCCACCGCTGTAACGGAATACCTCGCCAGTATTGCTATTGTTAATGCCGGCACCGCCAGTTACCTCGGCATTCACATTGATAGCTTTGGCCACACTGTAGCCATTGATGTTGACCGTACCTAGATCGGTGACGGAATACGAAGTTTGAGCGGAGCAAAGCGCCGCCGCTGCAAGCCAAGTGGCGAACACGAGAGTGGAAAGGCCGGCCACAATTTTCATAGCAGGTTCCTCGCAGGAAAATCCCGCTAGAGTGTGACATGCGTAAAAAATCCAGTTGTCAAAGTCTTGTCAAAGCATCTAATTGCCCCGAAGTTCATTACCAACGTAAGAGGATCCTGCCGTTTTTGACTGCGACGAGGCTTCGGCGTTCGCTAGCCTGAAGATGAAAGCCCCCTTTGAACAGACACCTGTGACGATTGCGACAATCATCCGCGGGCAGAGTCCAATGGAGTTGCAGTTCTGGTGTGCCGTGGGTTTCTGCGCGGGCATTGGCCTATTTATCTACGGATTCCGGCTGCTGCAACGCCGCCGCCTGATCCTCGATACGCCATTCTCGAAAATCCGGAGCGCCGCCATGGGCATGGTGGAGATCAGCGGCCTTGCCACCGGCCCTTACACCATGATTGCTCCCATCACAGCGCGGCCATGCTTCTACTACCGCACCCTGGTGTGGGAGTGGAAAGAGCGTGGGAAGAATAAGGAATGGGTGAAGGTGGCCGGCGAATGCATGCACGTGCCGTTTTTCGTGGACGACAATACGGGGCGAGTTCTGGTGGATCCGCGAGGCGCCGATCTTGACTTGCATCGCGATTTCCAGCAGGAGTTTTGCGACTCATTCTTCACCACCAAAGAGCCGGCGCCGGATAATGTGCGCAGCTTCCTGGGCCGGCACGGGATCGTCACCAACAACAAAATCAAAGTGGAAGAGTTTTGTAT
>DASSJE010000186.1:0-6537 GCA_035691365.1 Terriglobia bacterium | reverse complement strand
AAACGGCGGGAGATTGATCCCATGGTGGCCGTATTACAGGAATGTTATAAGGAAGCAGCCGAAAGCACCCCGGCTGATTGTTACACAACAGAGCGCCTGCATACGGCTTTAACTTTTTTTGAGGCGATGATACCTCTATACGATGAACTTCGCCAGCTACCGGTAGGTTCGATTCAGAATCTGGTCGAACTGAAATTACAACTAAAAACCCTTTTCGGACGAAGATAGAAACGCGAGGAACGGCCGCCGAATCGAGCCGACGATCGGTGAAACTCGGCTTACTGGTTGAAGGCGCAGGCGGAGGAGGTTCAACAAGGCATGATTTCCAGGTACGGACTCAAATTGCTTAGTTTTCTGATGGGGCTGGGGACAACCGCTCTACTTCTCCTCATGATGACGACGAATGCCCAGGCTATTACCAGCTTCGCCAGGCAAACAGGCTTGCCTTGCAGCGCATGCCATACAATTCCACCGGAGCTGACGCCGTTCGGCCGGGAATTCAAGCTGAACGGATACACTTTGACTGGAATGCCCCAAATCCAGGCCAAACCTGCCCACCAGGAAGCTGGTCTGAGTTTGAACCGCTACCTGCCACTCGCTGCCTTTATTCAGTTTTCGGAGGCTGGCACCAATCGCCCTCAACCGGGGACGGAGAACTGGAATTTCCAATTTCCGCAGGCGGCCAGCCTTTTCCTGGCCGGAGCGATGTCTGACCATGTGGGAAGCTTCATTCAAGTCACGTATGATGCGCAGAGTGACCACTTCAGTTGGGACAATACAGATGTGCGCTACGCGAATCGCACGACCTTCGCGGGCAAGGATCTTGCATATGGCTTGACGTTCAACAATAACCCGACGGTCGCAGACCTTTGGAATGATACTCCTGCCTGGGGATTTCCCTGGGTCGGGCCAAACCAGACCCCCACGCCTATCGCAGGTACGCTGGTGGACGGCGGTCTCGCGCAGGATGTGGCCGGGCTGGGCGCTTATGCCATGTGGAACTCCCATCTTTACGGCGAGGCTGCCATCTACCGCTCGGAGCATCTCGGAAACCCGCAGCCAAACGCCGGCACGGACCTCGGGATCAATATCCGCGGCGCCGCACCCTACTGGCGCCTGGCCTGGCAGCAGACCATGGGGAACAATTATATCGAGGTGGGCACGTATGGCATGCACGTCGCCTCGACCCCGGGCGGTGTCGTAGGGCCGGAAGACTTTTACACCGACGTTGCTGCTGACGCCCAATACGAACGCATTTTGCCAAAACTCAACAACAACACGATCTCAATTCATACCACTTATATTCACGAATCGAGCAATCTCCTCGCCACATTCGGCGCTACTGGAGCGTCGTTTCCGCAGCATAATTTGAACACTTATAAGCTCGACGGTTCATACCATTTCCGGAACAAGTATGGATTGACCGCCGGCTACTTCAACACATGGGGCACCACGGACCCAATGCTTTATGGCCCGAACCCCGATACGCCTCTGGCCGGCAGCGCAAATGGTAGCCCAAAGAGTGATGGGTACACTTTTCAGGTCGCTTACTGGCCCTGGCAGAATATCGACTTCACGGCCCAATATTTGGGGTTCCTGAAATTCAATGGCGCCGCAACGAATTATGACGGTACCGGCAGGAACGCCTCCGACAACAACTCGACTTATTTCACGGCATGGTTCATTTTCTAGGGTGTCCTAAATTTTCGCGGGGGTAATGAGCAGAATGAAGACCAAAAAGACCTATTGGATCGTCGCCGGGGCCGTGACTTGTCTGGCAATCTGGGGTGCGCGCGCGAAGGCCCTTCGTTCTGTGCCCGCCGCCCAGGAAGGCACCGGCGAAATTACCGGCAAGATACTTTTTGAAGGAACAAAACCTCAACTCCGGGAAATTCACATGAACAAGGATCCGGAGTGCGTCCGCGAGAACCAGGGGCGAGTTGTATATCAACAGGATGGAGCCGTCAATCCGGATGGCACGCTGCCCAATGCCTTTGTGTTCGTCAAATCAGGCACGCAGGAGTTCCACTTCAGTCCCCCCTCGACGCCAGTCGTTCTGGACCAGCAGGGCTGCATTTTTGTCCCTCATGTATTGGGAATCATGGTGGGGCAGACTCTGAAGGTGCTGAACAGCGATTTCACGACACACAACGTCCATGTCCTGGCCAATATCCACCCTCGATGGAACGAGTCGCAGCCGCCCGGTGCGGCGCCGTTTTACAAGAAATTCGAGCATCCGAGCATCATGATTCCGTTGGACTGTAACGAGCACCCCTGGATGAAGGCCTACATCGGTGTGGTGACCAATCCGTTTTATAGTGTGACCGGACCGCACGGCAAGTTCACCATAAAGAACGTTCCTTCGGGGACTTACACCATCGAGGCCTGGACAGCTACATTCGGCAATCAGGAAAAGACCGTGACCGTGCGCGCGCACGAAACAGCGAAGCTGGAATTCACATTTCGGCACGAATAAGAAGGAATTCCGTTCGCCATGGCGCAAGCTAGAGTTCGGATTCAACACGGGCTGATTCTGGTTGCTGCCATCGCTGTCTTAGCGCTTGCCTCATGTTCGACCGGCGGCCGGAATGAGCCTTCACGTCCCTCTTATGTGACTTCGGGCCAGATCACAACCGCCCACTCGAACACGGGGGAAGTGATCAGGGACTATTTCGACGTTTACCCAACACACGTACAACAGCCGATTGCCTTCCCCCACAAGGTCCACATGGCACATGGCATGCAATGCACCGACTGCCATAAGGGCGTTGAGGAAGGACCGGCCGCCACGATCCCAAACGTCCAACTTTGCATGACCTGTCACCAGGTGATAGCAACCGACAAACCTGAAATCAAGAAAGTCGCTGCCTATCAGAAAAAAGGAGAAGAGATTCCGTGGCGCCGGGTCAATTGGTTCTATCAGTCAGCACACGTGAGATTTCAGCATGCTCCCCATATTCAAGCCGGCATCGACTGCTCGAATTGTCATGGAGACATGCGGCAGGAGACAACGGCAGTACGGAAATCGGGCCTGGATATGGGATTTTGCCTGAACTGTCACAGGTTGCACAAAGCGCCCACGGATTGCATGACGTGTCACTACTAGCACCATAACGCCGGGATGTTAACCCGGCATGCCGTTTGAATTGGCGGCGGTACAGACACGAACCCCGGGCGGAATTTGGAGCAAAGGCAACTATGGATCGTCGCAGCTTCCTGAAGATTTCGGCAGTAGGCAGCGCAACAGCGGCGCTCGACGCGTGCGGAAAACCGGAGCACCAGCTCATCCGGTTTATTCCAGAAGAAGATTTGATTCCGGGGATTGCTTCGTGGAAGCCCGGTGTGTGCACGCGATGCCCGGCAGGATGCGGCATTCAGGTGCGGGTGATGCAAGGCGAGGCGGAAGTGACGCGGGACGGCAAGTCGGGCCTGATCAGCATGGGGCTGGCAAAGAAAATTGAGGGCAATCCTGAGCACCCTGTGAACCGGGGCAAGCTTTGCGCGTGGGGCCAGGCTGGTTTGCAGGTGACATATAATCCCGACCGCATTCGATTCCCGCTCAGGCGCTCCGGGCCCCGAGGGTCGGGCGAGTATCAGATGATTAGCTGGGAGGAGGCAGTGACGGAATTGGCGTCGCATCTCTCGGCGGCGGGATCCGCGGGCAGGCCTTCGCCGGTCGCCTTCCTGGCCCAGCGGCTTCGCGATCATCGCGGCATGCTGATCGAAAAGTTCCTTGACGCGCTCGGCGCGCCGCCGGCCGTCCATTTCGAATTCTTCGAGCAAACCGTTTTGCGGCGGGCCAACGAGTTGAGCTTTGGCCATTGCCAAATGCCGACGTTCGACCTGGCAAACGCAGACTACGTGATCTCTTTTGGCGCGGACTTCCTCGGCACCTGGAATTCGCCCGTCTCGCAGAACTTCGCATACGGAGAACTGCGCCAAGGCCGGCCGGAACTGCGCGGCAGGTTCGTACAAGTCGAAGCTCGATTGTCGCAGACCGGCGCGAACGCGGATGAGTGGGTTTACGCGAAGCCGGGAACGGAAGGGATGCTCGCGCTGGGGCTGGCTCATGTCATGATCTCTGAAAAGCTGCGGCCCCGAGAATCGGCTGGCGCGACGGGGCGACTCATCCACGGCTGGACGGAAGGTCTCCCGGACTACACGCCGGACAAAGTGGCGGGCCCGACCGGCGTCGAGAGTGCAAGGATTCAGCGCCTTGCCCGCGATATAGCTGCGCACACTCCCGCAGTGGCCATGATTGGCGGGGCGCCGCTTGCCCTGACAAATGGTCTCGGTAATGCGCTGGCCGTGAATGCCTTGAATGCCCTGCTGGGCAGCGTCGAGAAGCCCGGCGGGATCTTTTTCACGCCTCAGCCGCTGCTTGAAGGACTCCCTTCTTTAAATGAAGGCTCCTCGGTCCGCGCGCTTTCCGAAGGAATCCTGAAAGGCTCGCCCCCGGTCAAAGTTCTGATGTTGTTCAATGCGAATCCAGTCTTCGCCAGCCCGCGGGTCTGGCAGGTGCAGGAAGCTTTCGAGAAGGTTCCCTTTATTGCCAGTTTCGGGAGCTTTGTCGATGAAACAAGCATCCTCTCAGACCTGATTCTTCCCGATCATTCCTATCTCGAGTCGTGGGTCGATAACATTCCGGAGTCTGGAACGCTTCTATCCGTTGCCAGTCTTGCAGCGCCTGCGATGGCGCCTTTGCACCACACGCGGGCCATGCCGGATGTTCTTCTGGATGCCGCACACCGGATGGGCGGTGATGTGGCGAAGGCCATGCCCTGGAAAACTTACTCCGACGTCCTTCAGGCGACGTTCGAGCCGTTGGCCCACCGTAATGGATTAATTTCGGCGAAGACGGACGATGATTCTTGGAGCGCGACACAGAGGAATGGAGGCTGGTGGAGCAGCGAGGCGAAGGCGTCTCCGGCTGCGCCGGGAGCGAACCGGCCGCACGCGCAGGTCAAGGTCACAGAAGCAAAATTTGATGGCGATGAGACCGAATACCCCTTCCACTTTCTGCCTTATGCTTCCCAGCAATTTGGAGATGGAACGCATGCCAATCTTCCCTGGATGCAGGAACTGTCCGACGTGATTTCGACGGCTATGTGGTGCACGTGGGTGGAGGTTAACCCACAGACGGCGGGCCGGCTCGGCATCCAGCAGGGCGATCTCATAGAAGTTGCATCTCCGCACGGCAAACTGCAGGCTCCGGCTATTCTGAGCCGAGGAATTGCTCCCGATGTCGTCGCCATGCCCATAGGCCAGGGGCATGAGCAGTATGGCAGGTACGCGAGCGGGCGGGGAGCGAATCCTATAAAGATTCTTGCACCACGTGAAGAGCCTGAAACGGGTGAGCTGGCCTGGGCGGCGACTCGGGTGAAGATTAGGCTGGCTGGAGGGAAAGGCAAGCTCATTCTCCTTGCAGGCAGTGAGCGTGAATGGCCAGGCAAATCCCAACAGCGGTAGAGGCGCTTGAATAACCGAAGAAATAGGGCGGTCGCGAGGAAATAATCATGGAACGCCAATGGGGGATGGTGATTGATCTTGACCGATGCACCGGCTGCGAAGCCTGTGTTGTCGCGTGCCACGCCGAAAATAACATCGCCACAGTGGGCGAAGATGGCGCGGCGCGAGGACGCGCCATGCACTGGATCCAAGTGCAACGATATTGGGAAGGCGAGTTTCCCGATGCGCGCCTGAAATATCAGCCCGTGCTTTGCCAGCAATGTGGCGACGCCCCGTGCGAATCAGTTTGCCCCGTGTACGCGACCTACCATAACCCAGAGGGCTTAAACGCCCAGGTCTACAACCGGTGTATCGGGACCCGCTATTGTGCCAATGCTTGCCCATATAACGCCCGTGTGTTCAATTTTTACAACCCGGTTTGGGACAAGCCCCTCGGTCTCCAACTCAACCCCGATATTTCCGTACGATCGGTGGGAATTATGGAGAAATGCACATTCTGCATCCAGCGCATCAAGAAAGCGGAAGTACAGGCGCATGAATCAAAGCAGACGATCAAAGATGGTGAAGTCAAGCCCGCGTGCGTGCAGTCATGTCCGGCCAACGCTATGGTTTTTGGCAATCTGAATGATCCGAAGAGCAAAGTGTCGCAGCTTGCCCGCTCCAACCGCGCAACCAGGCTGCTCGAGGAAGTTGGAGCGCGGCCCAACGTGATCTACTTGAGGAGCGTTTCATAGATGGCAGGCCCATCGGTTGAACAAGTGAACCAGGAAATTCTCCGCCCTCTTGTCCGCACCTCCTGGCGATATTATTTGACGGCGGGAATTCTCGGCAGTATTGTCCTTGCGGCTTTTTTCGCCTTCCTTTATCAGGTCAATTCGGGAATCGGTGTGTCGGGCCTCGATCGCCCCGTCTTCTGGGGATTCTACATTACCAATTTCGTTTTTTGGATCGGCATCAGCCATGCGGGCACATTGATCTCAGCCATCCTGCGTCTGACGCACGCAGGATGGCGCCGCCCGGTGACAAGATGCGCCGAGGCCATTACCGTGTTTGCATTAATGATCGGGG
>DASSJE010000185.1:0-5429 GCA_035691365.1 Terriglobia bacterium | reverse complement strand
GGACCGTGAGCAGTTCCTGGAAGAAACATGCCTGAAGGCGGGGCTTCCTCCCGATGCGTGGAAGAAGGGCGCCCGGATCGAAGCTTTTACCGCAGAGGTCTTTGAAGAACCCTCCGGGCCATCGGTTTCATTTCCTCCCGAAGGCACCGGCACTCTCCTTCCTGCAAACTGAGCTCCCTGGATTCGTGGGCTATTCCTGGCCCAGGCTGGCCTCTTTTCCGCCCTTTTGGACGATGCAGCAAAAAGCCCTTGACGAATCGATCCGATGTGCTAATATTTTAGCATAATGCTAATTGGTTAGCACAAGGAGGGGCCGTGGCCAGCCATGACGAGCACAAGCTCAGCCGCCGCGAACGGCAGATCATGAATGTCCTTTATCAGCAGCAGCGGGCTTCAGTGGCTGAAATTCGCGAATCGATCCCGAATGCCCCCAGCTATTCTGCAGTTCGCGCCCTGCTTCGCATTATGGAAGAGAAGGGCCACGTCCGGCACGAAGAAAAAGACCTGCGCTACGTCTATTTTCCTACGGCGCCGCGAGGGCGCGTGCGGCGCAGGGCGTTGCGGCACGTGGTGGACACATTTTTCGATGGCTCCGCTGCCCAGGCGGTGGCGGCCCTGCTGGATCCCTCAACGGCACGCCTCACGGATGATGAACTCACCCGCATCTCAGAATTGATCGAGGAAGCCAGGGAAGGCGGTGGATCATGAGTGGCATTCTGTACTCGTTGCTGCCGGGGTTGGAATCTCTCCTGCCGGAAGTTGCGCTCAAGGGGACCGTCTTTCTCTCGATCGCCATGGCCCTGGTCCTGGCTTTGCGGAGTGCATCAGCCGCCAGTCGCCACCTGGTCTGGACTTTGGCGCTGGGCGCGACGCTGGCCTTGCCGGTGGTATCACTGACGCTCCCGGCCTGGAAAGTGGCGGTCTTTTCATCATCGGAGCCGATTGCAATGAGCAAGCCGATGCAAATCGAGCGGAATTTCGCGGCAAACGCTGCAGATGCGCAGGCCTCCGAGGTCCCCGGCACCGGGCAAACGGCCCGGCCGGCAATGGCAAGGTGGGTCCTGCTTCTCTGGGGGATTGGGGTTATATTCTGTCTGGGGCGGATGGCAGTCGGGGAGGTTCGGGTGCGCAGGATGGTCGAGCATACCCACCATTTTCAAGCAACCCATGCGAACTCCCTCCTGGAAAATGTCCGCCGGCGGCTCGGGATCTTCCGGTCCGTTGAACTGCGGACCAGCCCCGATATCGCGGTCCCGTTCACTCGAGGTATTTTCCGCCCGGCCATCATCTTGCCTGAAGAGGGGCGCGGGTGGCCTCAAGAGCAGTTCGAATATGTCCTAGCCCATGAACTGGCCCATGTCTGCCGGCATGACTGCCTGACGCAGTTGCCTGCCCAATTCGCTTGCGCGCTTCTCTGGTTTCATCCGCTGGTCTGGTTTGCAGCTTTCCAGATGCGCAAAGAGCGCGAGCGGGCGTGTGATGACGTTGTTTTGAACGTCGGCCACCACGCTGCCGACTATGCTGAATTTCTGCTGGCGTTGGGCCGCCGCCTGCAAAGGCCGAATCCCGTGTGGTCAACTACCGTTGCCATGTCCCAACCGTCTCAACTGGAGGTGCGTATGAAAGCGTTGCTCGATCCGAAACTCAATCGCAGACCCCTTACGGCAAGCCGGGCTCTGTTTGCCGCGGTTCTCACAATGGCGTTGCTTGTGCCGGCGGCGGTCATTCACGCTTCGGCAGGGAACGATACAGGAAGTATTTCGGGGACGGTACACGACCCCAGCGGGGCCGTCGTTCCCGGCGCCGGTGTTATCCTCATCAGTTCGCGGACGCAAACTCGGATCGCTTCGCACACGGGTGAGGACGGAACGTTCAGTTTCCCGGAGGTCCCGGCAGGCCGCTACCAGCTTGAATTCGCCAAACCTGGATTCGCCCGTACCTTGACAGGAGAATTTGAGCTTGGACCATCCCGGGAACTTCATCAGAACTTTACGTTGAACCTTGGGTGGGTTTCGGAGGAACTCGTAGTTCGCGGACACCGCCCCGCCACGCTTGCTCCCGCACCAACCCGGACGCCACATCGCATCCGCGTTGGCGGGCTCGTGCAGGCAGCCAAACTCGTCAAAATCGTCAAGCCCGCTTATCCCGCCGGCGCCGAAAAGCAGGGAACAGAAGGCACCGTTATTCTGCGAGCCGTCATCGGGACCAGTGGCCAGGTTCTTTCGCTCGAGCCCTACAACGACGCCGATCCTGCCCTGACTGAAGCCGCAATGGAAGCCGTCCGCCAGTGGCGCTACCAGCCGACACTGCTGAACGGGGTTCCGGTCGAGGTTGCGACCACCATTACGGTGACCTTTCGACTTGATTAGCAGCCGCGGCCCTTAGGGTTCTTTCTGCGTGTTATACTGAAAAGACCGTGCTCAGAGGATTCTTTGCGACACTCCTTTTGGCGTTTGGCCTGTGGAGTTCCTTCCACGCGTCACTCCTGATGAAGGGAACCCCAGGGGCTTGCCAGTCTGCATGCCGCTGCTGCATGCACGATGGAATATGCTCCATGATGATGAAGGGCGGGTCGATGCGGATGGAACCTCAGTCGAAGAGCGCCTCACACCCCAGCCCTTCTCGGTCCCACGTAGCTTGCTCCTGTTCACTGTCGCAGCCTGCGGCCTCACCGATGCTGGCCTCGCACGCCGTCCCGCTTTTCACCCGGCCGCAGTCGATTCTTCCCCTTGAGTTTCCAATAGCAAGGCAGCGTGCTGGCAGAAATTGCGTTTTTCTGCCCGCGCCCGCTGGGCGCCTTCCTGATCCCCCTCCAAAAGCTTTCTCCAGCTAATACCAACACTCAATTTTCCCGTCGCTGAGTTCATTATCGCTTGCCTGCCGGCGTGTTTGTGCTGCCGGAAGTGTCGCTAATTGCTGGAGGAGTGTCTTTCATGAAGTTTGTCCGATTCGTAATTTCGTCTGCCCTCTGCCTGGCCGTTGCAGGGTACGGGTATGCGACGATTTTCGGGAACGTTCGCGGCATCCTCCATGACCCGCAGCATCGTCCCATACCAAACGTCCAGGTTGTGCTAAAAGCCGCGGTTTCAGCCTGGTCAAAAGTGTCGCATACCAATGACGACGGCGAGTTTCAGTTCACGGCTGTTCCTGCAGGTGATTACGCGCTGAACATAAACGTCAAGGGATTCCAGCCTGCGGAGAAGTCCATCACCGTAGGGTCAGGCAGCGCTCCCATATTCCATTTTGCTCTCGAGATTGCGGCGGCAAAGCAGAGCATCCACGTATCCGGCGCGCCTGAAACTCTCAACACCCAGGCTTCATCCACACAGACAACGCTCGGGAGGCAGCGCATCGCACGGACTCCGGGCGCAGACCGCACCAACAGCCTGGCGATGGTCACGGATTACGTTCCCGGGGCCTATATGGTCCATGATCAACTCCACGTGCGAGGCGGCCACCAAGTGAGTTGGGAAGTCGACGGCGTGCCGGTTCCCAATACGAATATTGCCAGCAACGTGGGGCCGCAGTTTGATCCCAAAGATGCCGATACTGTCGAGATGAAAACAGGTGGATATTCATCCGAATATGGCGACCGCACTTATGGTGTTTTCAACGTGATTCCGCGCACCGGCTTTGAATACAACAACCAGGGCGAACTGGTGGCAAGTTACGGCAGCGATAGCCAGACCAACGATCAGGTGAGTTTTGGCGGCCATACCGACCGTCTGGCCTGGTTCGGAAGTTTTGCGGGCAATCGCTCCGACCGCGGATTGATGACGCCTGTTCCGGAGGCGATCCACGACATGGACAGCGGACTGGGAGGGTTCGGGACGTTGATTTTCAATGCGACTCCACAGGACCAGTTGCGAATGGTGGGCTCTGTGCGCGGCGATCATTACCAGATACCCAACACGCCTGAACAGCAGAACGCCGGGATTCGCGACCTTGACGTGGAACGCGATGCCTTCATCAATTTCTCCTGGGTTCACACCTTTGGTCCCGGAATGCTGCTGACCGTTTCTCCTTTCTATCACTACAACCGTGCGAATTTTGTAGGCGGGCCCAATGACATGCCTTTTGTTCTCGATAATAATCGCGGCTCGCGCTACCTGGGCGGGCAAGCGACTCTGGGTTTGGTGAAGAGGAAGCACAATGCGCAGTTTGGGCTCGAAGTTTTCGATCAGCATGATGACACCTTCTTCGGGCTCAGGTCGGGCGCTGCCACCGGCCAGCCGCCCATCCGGCAGCAATACAATCCGCCTGGGAATCTGGAAGCGGGTTTCCTGCAGGACCAGTATCAAGTCGCTTCCTGGCTGTCACTCAACGGAGGCCTGCGGCTCACGCATTATTCCGGTCTGCTCCAGGAGAATGGAGTTGATCCGCGTGTGGGATCTGCCATACGCCTGCCGAAGCTTGGCTGGGTGTTGCGAGGCTTCTACGGTCGGTACTTTCAGCCGCCCCCGCTCGATACGCTTTCGGGTCAGTTGGAACAGTTCGCGCTCGAGCAGAGGGTTGCATTTCTGCCTTTGCATGCTGAGCGCGATGAGCAATACCAGGCTGGCATTACCATACCATTGCGCAAGTGGGCGCTCGACGCTGATGTCTTCCGCACGCACGCTCGCAACTTTTTTGACCATGATGAGATCGGCAGCTCCAACATCTTTTTGCCGCTGACCATTCAGGGAGCGCGCATCCAGGGGTGGGAGGCCACGCTGCAGTCCCCCGAGATTTTGCGCTGCGCCAGAATCCACCTGGCTTATTCGCACCAATTTGTGCAGGGGTTCGGGGCCGTCACCGGCGGCCTTACGGACTTTGCGCCGCCGGCGGAAGGCTTGTTTTTCCTTGATCATGACCAGCGCAATACGTTGAGCACCGTGGCGAGCACCACCTTGCCGGGGAAGGCCTGGAGCACGGTAACGATAGCCTATGGATCTGGCTTTCTGAATGGCGACGGCCCCGCGCACCTGCCCGCTCACACCACCGTCGGGCTCTCGATGGGCAAGTCGATCGCGGAAAACTGGTCGCTGGCGGTGAACGCGCTCAACATCGCCAACGGACGTTACCTGCTGGACAACAGCAACACGTTTGGCGGAACACACTTCGCCTACCCCCGCGAGGTTTACGTGGAAGTGCGCTGCCGTTTTCATTTCTAAGCTCTTATGACGGCCGGCGCGCTGTGACAGCGAATCCGTAGAGGCCTCCTCTCCGGCTCCGTTCGCCACCGGAGCGGCGGCTGTGGCGCAAAATGAGTTCCGGCCGGCCCGTCATAGTATGCTTCACCGCGCGGGTGCGTACCAGCGTTTTGCCGCGGCACATTCCCCCGCATGATAAACGGCATGGCCGATCGGCTACAAGAAAGGCCCAAACTACCCTTTCTGATAGGGTGCCAATCCGCCTTCCCGGCTTTGTCTCTGTCTGATTGTTCAGTG
>DASSJE010000184.1:0-3499 GCA_035691365.1 Terriglobia bacterium | reverse complement strand
GTCGAGCCCGATAATCCCAACCTTGATGGGCGCCTTTGATTGCGCCTGGACAAAGCCGCCAACCGGAAACAGCATCGCAATTGCAGCCATCTGCCACAGTCGGCGCATTACATGCGAGAACACTTTCCACATTTTCCCTCCTCCAGATTCCGGCTTAGCCGCCAGCCTGGCCTAAGAACGCCCTGCCGCAGATGACGTCCAATGGACCCTGCGGGTTCGGGGCACCTTTCTGTTGATCCCGACAGGACCGCTTGCCCGCACTCCCAAAGTCTTACCTTCCGCGACAGTATAATGCAAGTGATTGGAAATGTGAGCAAGCAGCAACCCTGCTTTCCTTCTTTGATCCGGAATGGGCCGCGGCCAAGGTCCTCGCCAGTTTAGAGTTGGTGCCCTGACCTGGGGGGCCGGGTGAGGGATCTTGTTATCCGCGTACCTTGAATTTGAAATCGGCAGCGCGCCGCAACTGGGAGCCAAAGACGGTGCCCTCCTGTGCGTAGTCCTTATGATGTGGGAAGAACTCACGGTGAGAGAAATCGCTGACCGATGCTGTCCGCTATACGCCTGATCTACCTTTTTCGGCCAATTCACTGGTATCATTTGGCGGTGTCAATTTGATGCGAATTCCGATGGCCGCGCAAATTCCACTTTCCGCGAAGCACACGCCATCGCGAGAGGCAGGCCATGATTGAGTCACTGAACATTCTCTTCGACACGCAGCGGCGCCGGTTTGTGACCCGGTCTGTTGAAGAGCCGGCGGTGACCGTGCAGGAGTTTGATTCCTGGCAGCAATACCTTGCGCAAAGGCTTCTCGAAATTGCAGACTCAGGACTTGACGACACGGAATTGGAAGGTGTGGCGAAGACCGTCGGCTTTACGCGGACTGCGGAACTGATCGCGCTGCTCGATAATATGGAAAACTTGACTGACGAGGAAGCCGAGGAGCGCGTAGCGCAGTTTATCCGGGAGTCCGCAGCCTGACGCCGCGGGTGCCACTGGCACTGCGGCATTTGCGATCGTGCGCTCATCGAAAGTCACCCAATAAGCCGCGGTTACTGAGGACACTCACCTCGCAGCATGCTGTCAATATGATTTGATCACGATGCGGTGGGAACTGGACACAGCCGACAACGAAAAGGCGGCGCTGCTGGCGCTGGAGATGGAGACCGCTCCGCTGCTCGCCCGCCTGCTGGTGGCGCGCGGCATTACAGACCCCGAAGCGGCGCACAATTTTCTGAATCCTCAACTCTCACATCTTCATGATCCTTCTCTGATGGCGGACATGGCCCGCGCCGTTGCACGGCTGAAGCGCGCCATCGCCAGCCAGGAAAAAATCCTTATTTACGGCGACTATGACGTGGACGGGACGACAGCCGTGGTGGTGCTGCTGGCGGGGCTCGAATCGCTCGGCGCGCGCGTGGCCGTGCACATTCCCGACCGCCTGAAAGACGGCTATGGCATGCGCGTGCCGGTGGTGGAGCGGGCGGCGGCCGAGGGCGTCACAGTGCTGCTCAGCGTGGACACAGGCATTCGCGAGCACGAAGTGGTTGCCCGCGCGCAGGAGCTGGGCATCGACTGCATCATCACAGACCATCACCTGCCGAAAGAATCGCTCCCTGCGGCGCACGCGTTGCTGAATCCGCGACGGCCCGACTGCCGGTATCCCGACAAGAACCTCTCGGGCGTAGGCGTGGCCTTCAAGCTGGTGCAGGGCCTGCTGGGCGAGCGCATGACCGACGCGCTGCTGCAATCATATTTAAAGATCGTGGCCATCGGCACCATTGCCGACGTGGTCCCGCTGCAGGGCGAAAATCGCGTGATCGCGAAATTTGGCCTCGAGGGATTGCGCCGGCCGTCGGCCCCCGGGCTCGCCGCTCTGATGGAAGTGGCGCGACTGGATGGCAAAACGCCCACCGCCGGCGACATCGCTTTCCGCGTGGCGCCGCGCATGAACGCCGCGGGCCGCATGGAAGACGCCCGCGCCGTGATCGAGCTGCTGCACACCACTGACGCCATCAAGGCCCGCAAAATTGCCGGCCACCTGGACCAGTTGAACAGCGAGCGGCAGCGCGCGGAGGAATCCATTCTGGGCGAGATTGACGCGCGGGTGAAGGCGCAGCCGAAAACGTGGGAGCTCTACAGCCTGGTGTTTGCGGGCGAGGGCTGGCACCGGGGCGTGATTGGCATTGTGGCGCAGCGCGTGGTGGAGCGGCATTACCGCCCCACCCTGGTCATCGGCGTGGAAAACGGCACCGGGCAGGGATCGGGCCGCTCGATCGCCAACTTCCACCTGCTGAATGCCCTGACCGATTGCGAAAATATCTTTGAGCGCTTTGGCGGCCACGCCGCCGCGGCGGGATTCGCGTTGCCGTCCGGCCGCATCAGGGAATTGACCGAACGCTTTGAAGCCTACGCGCGACGGACGCTGCAGCCGCAGGACCTGGTGCCGAGTCTGCGCGTTGACGCCGAGGTCGAGCTTGGCCAGATGGATTGGCCGGTGTTCGAGCAATTGAAGCGCATGGAGCCGTTTGGCATGGGGAACCCCACTCCGGTGTTCGTGGCGCGCGGGCTGCGGCTGGCGCTGCCGCCCCGGGTGGTGGGTGAAAAACATCTCAAGCTCAGGGTCGCGAACGGCGCGCGCGGTTGGGACGCCATCGGCTGGCGCAAAGGTGAACAGGCCAGCTTGCTGGGCGCGGGTGACACTATCGACGTGGCCTTCACGCTGGATGAAAATACATGGCAGGGAATGTCGTCATTACAGATGGTGATTAAAGATTTGCAGGTGAGCCGTGGGTAGGGATCCCCGAGGTTGAGGTCGGCGGCTATTCCTGGTGGGGCAGGCCTTGATTTTTGATGCCCGCATTCAAAAAAATCCCACGGCACAAACCCAGTGGCGTGGCTACTCGCTTCGTGAGGGAGTTGAAGAATGCTTCCATTGCGCTGGGTGCTCGCGGCTGACGGCTTGTTGGCGCTGTTGCTGGCGGTCCTGTTCGTTGTCCCGCGTTTTGCCCCCCGACTGAAACCGTCACGCTCCATCTATGAAGCAGGCGCGCTTCTGGCCTTCGGCGGTTGGGTCGCCTACTGGGTTGCAATTGGGCTCATCTCCTCTTTTTCAGGCAGAACCGTCGGCATCGCCGTGAGGGGCGGCGTTGGGGTTGATGTGTTCGCTGCATCGGTCCTGCTACCCATCGAATCAGGGCTTTTAGGACGGGCAGCCATCCGTTCTCGCTGGAGGTGGGTTTTGATTACGGCCAGCGTCCTCGTTTCGTTTCCTCCATTTCTTTTGTTTATTGCCGCCTTCTGGATGCGATGATCAGTTTGCAGGTGCCATGCGGCACGGCGGGCGGCGCGGCCAGTAAATTTCTAACCGCGGATTTTTTGTTATCCGTGCAGGAGGCAGAACATGAGCTCGCATATTCTTACCGGCGAGGAAATCTCTGAATATCGGGAGAACGGCTACGTGATTGTGCGCTCCCTATTTGACGACGCGGAAATGAATCTG
>DASSJE010000183.1:0-11566 GCA_035691365.1 Terriglobia bacterium | reverse complement strand
GGAATAGTCGCCAGAGTAGTGGTCCTGATGGACGATCTTGACGGCACATCCTATGCTCGCGCCTTTCAGCTTGGGATCTGGGGTTGCCTTTCAACCAACCAAAGCCCCATGTTTTTACAGAAAGCCCTCGATTGCGTGGCTCGAGGCGAGCGATGGATGCCCCAGCAATCTGTTATGAATGGCCTGGCGGAGATGCGCGAGCAGGGTGTCACGATCGCTGAAGAACTGACGCCCCGTGAATGGCAGGTGTTGGGCTTGATGGCCAACGGTTTTCGCAATAAGGAGATCGCCGCCCGGCTCGGCATCAGCGATGAAACCGTAAAGTCACACGCAAAGTCGATCTATGGAAAGCTGAAGATCAAAGGCCGCCGGGACGCTATTTTCCGCTATTTTGAATTCATTCGTTCCCAGGAGAGCGCTTCGGATAAGAATCCCGCCGAGCCGTCCTTGCGCTAAAGTCCGCACAAGCGCCCGGCAGCAGAAGTGAGTCTCCATTCCGGCGCCTATTCCTTGGAAACAGGAATGTCCATCCGAGTAGAAACCTCGTGCCCCTCGCTGGATGGGTCTCCGCTCACCATGCGGATCGCGGTGGATTGCCCAATCTCGTTCTCACTCGAAAATCACCCTGAAATGTGATCATGATCACCCTTTTGGGGGATTGTATTCAGTGTAAAAATTCGTTAGTGTACAAATCGCCAAAGCCAACCTAAGCGGACATTATTTTAAGGGAGTTGGCGAAGTTCTATTGGCGTTTTGGGATTTAAACATTTAATAGATGAGTTGTCCTGAGAATGTCATGGGGTTGGAGGGGGGACGGGGCGCGCATCTGCCTGGGGCCAGTTCAAAAAAAGGACTAAAGAAGTGCGAGCAGCCGGTCTGGAAGATCGCGCTGCGGAGTTGAAAGAGCGCACTGTAGGTTGAAAAGACCGACGGCCTGGGTCCTCTGCTTGACCTTTCACATTTACCTGCCGAATCTGGACAACTAATCGTTGCAACTCGTCTTGGGACAAACGAGCCGGGAGTTTCGCAAGAAGCTCTGCAGGGACAACTCTTCCCAGATTTCGGAAGAGTGACCTGCCTGAGGTTAACGTTTCTAAATTCCCTGCTGGTTCGCAACTGGCGGAAGCCAGGGGAAATTGCTGGTAGTGTCTTCAAAGCCTGCTGGGGCGATTTCCCTTAGTTAGCTTTCAGCCGATCCTTCATCGCAACCACTTATCAGGACGAAATCTCCTGTAAGTGACAGGGCGGAGCTTTATGCCTCCTGATCCCAGCCAGACAGAAATAATTCAGCGCCAGCCTGATCACGCCTGGTACGCTCTTTACACGCGTCACCATCACGAGAAGTCCATTGCCCGCACCCTCACGGGCAAAGGCTTCACTGTTTTCCTGCCGGTTTATGCGGCCTCGCATCAATGGAAAGACAGGACCAAAGTCGTCATGCTTCCTCTGTTTTCCTGCTACGTGTTCATTCAGGGCGGACTGCACCGCCAACTGGACATCGTTACCACGCCCGGCATTTACGGGTTTGTCTGTTTTGCTGGAGTTCCCGCAACCATCCCTCCGCAGGAGATTGACGGCATCCGTCAGGCCGTCGAAAGATGCATCAAGATCGAGCCGCACCCCTTTATTCACCAAGGAGACCGGGTCAGGGTTACAACCGGACCGCTCGAGGGGATTGAAGGCATTCTGGTCAGAAAGAAGAATTTCAGCCGGCTTGTTCTCACCGTTGAGCTGCTGGGGAAATCCGCTGCTGTGGAGGTGGATGTCGCCACCGTGGAGAGGATCTATTCCCCAGCCAAGTCCGCCACTCCTCATCTGACGGGCGACATGCGCCTTGCTTATGCGCAGGCAAAATAATCCGCAGAAAGTTTGCACTCAACCGCTGCCGGCAACCACTGCAGCCTTCTGGCTGAGGACCATGGGAGAGCGCGCCTACCGGGGCTTTGAACCGCACCGCGGTACATCGCCTGCAACAGTCTGGCTTTTGCTGCTGATTCCGCCCCTATGCTTCCCGTTAGACCTATGCGGACAGGCCACAGTTTCCACTGGCAAGATGCGCGATGCCGGCGCCGCATCCCGGCAGCAATCCCTTCCGCGGGATGCCGCCACCGCCACGGAATATGTGATTGATGCCTATGACGTGCTGAACGTCGATGTGGTTGATGTTCCCCAACTCAGCCGCGACTACCGGGTGGCTCCTGACGGCACCATCACGATACCCCTCCTGGCCTCGCCCCTCAAGGCTGAGGGGCTGACGCTCACCCAGTTTTCGGCCGTTATCTCGAGCCGGCTGCGCGCCGCGGAGCTGGTGAGCCAGCCGAACGTGGTGGTGAGCGTAAAATCTTCGCAGCGCCACGCCATTGCGGTTGCCGGCGCTGTCCGGAATCCGCAGATCTTCCCCGTTCTGGGGCCCACAACTCTGCTCGATGTGCTTTCGCAGGCAGGCGGCCTGGCGCCCGACGCGGGCGGTACGGCCATCATCACCCGTCATGACCAGGCGACGGCTTCTTCCTGGCTCACAGGGGATTCCAGCGCTCTGCCGGTCGAAGGCACCATCAAGGTCAATTTGCAAAAGCTGCTGGCTACGGGCGACCCCGCCCTGAACCCCGTCATCTACCCAGGAGACAAGGTAACGGTGCAGCGCGCGGGCGTGGTCTACGTTGTTGGCGCCGTTCACCGCGCCGGCGGGTTTCCCATGAGCAATGGCCGCGACGAAATGACGGTCCTCCAGGCCGTGGCCCTGGGCGAGGGTCTGAAGTCGACGGCGCTCCAGAAAAGAGCCATGATTATCCGCCGGGGAAGCCAGTTTCCGGGCGGGCGCAAGGAAATTCCTGTCGATCTCAAGCGCATCCTTTCCGGCCACGCTTCCGATCCCGGCCTCGAGGCCAATGACATTCTGTTTATCCCCGACAGCGCTTCCAAGAGGGCGCTCCACCGCGGCGCCGAGGCCGCTGTGCAGATTGCCACCGGCGTGGCGATCTGGGGGCGCTACTAATTTCCTGAGTTGGGGAGCACATCAAAGTAATCCCGCCGTGCGGGATCACTCTGCGGTTCTTTTATCGGAATAAAAATTCGCCGCCTTGTTTTTTAACCGGAATAAAAGGCCGCAGGGTTACAGAACAACCCTGCGCTACCTCGCCCACATCCGCAGGTTAACGACATGTCAGAAGATGATACATGGAGCCCGTCCCGCTCCACCCTTCCCCAAACGGTGAAGCCGCGTTCCTCGGCCGTCGTGGATCTGCAGCCCGAACGGACGGACACTTATGCTGACCTTCGTGCCTACGGCAAAATTCTTTCCAAGCGGCGCTGGACCATCCTCACCGTGGCATTGCTGGTCACGACCCTGACCGCCATTTATTCTTACAAGGAGAAGCCCGTCTATCGTGCTACGGCCGAGGTGGAGGTGGATTCGGAAACACCCGGCGTACAGTCGGTGAACAATGTTTACCAATCCGTTCCCACAGACTCCACTTTCCTCGAGACCCAGGTTGACGTTCTGACCAGCGGCAACCTGGCCTGGCAGACGATCCAGCAGCTCAAACTCGATCGCAACCCCGCTTTCAACCTCTGGGCGTCCAGTGGGCGGCGGGCCTCCGAAGACAATTCACAGGAACAGAAAGAGAAATTGATCGGCCGGTTTGAAAACTCCCTGCAAGTGGACCTGGTGCCGGGAAGCCGCATGATCAAAGTCAGCTTTGAGAGCACCGGCCCTCGGCTGGCCGCCGGGGTGGTGAATACGCTGGTCAGCAATTACCAGGAGTACAACTTCCTCGCCAAATACGATGCCACGCGCCAGGCCTCCGGCTGGATGCGTGAACAGTTGGACGAGCTGAAGGCTCAGGTTGAAAAATCGCAGGAAGTCCTGGTGGCCTACGAGAAGGAACATTCCATTGTCGATATCAGCGGCAAAGAGAACATTGAAGACCAGCGCCTGGCCGACCTGAGCCAGGACCAGACCCAGGCTCAGAACGACCTGGCGGAAAAGGAATCACTCTACCAGTTGGTGAAGGCGAATCCCCAAAACGTAGGCTTGCTGACCCAGGACGACCTTT
Source organism: Terriglobia bacterium (assembly GCA_035691365.1). Lineage (GTDB taxonomy): Bacteria > Acidobacteriota > Terriglobia > UBA7540 > UBA7540 > SCRD01. The sequence continues at coordinate 7,511 of DASSJE010000183.1, read as the reverse complement.
TGGACGGCATGGAAAAAAAGCGCGCCGACTTGAAGACGCAGTACGTTGACGCCCTGAGGCAATACGGAGCGAAATTTCCTTTGGTGGAACGGCTGCAGGACCAGATCAGCGAAATTGAATCACTCATCCAGCAGGAGCGGACACGGACCGTGGAACGCATTGCACACAATTATCAGGCAGCCCTGGGCCGGGTTAACCTCCTGGCCGGTTCCGTGACACGGGAAAAAGCGGCGGTGGACCGCCTGAATCAACTGATGATTCAGCACGGCCTGCTGAAACACGATTTCGACACCAGCCAGAAACTCTATGACGACCTTCTCACCAAGGTGAAAGATGCCACCGTCTCAGCCGGTTTGCGGGCCAACAACGTTCGCCTGGTTGACCGCGCCATGGCGCCTTCAACGCCCGTGCGCCCGCGGAAAGCCCGTGACATCGCCATCGGGCTGGTGGTGGGGCTGATCCTCGGCGCCAGCCTCGCTTTCGCCCAGGATGTAATGGATACCTCGATCAAATCCACGGACGACGTTGAGCGCAGCATTGCCGAGCCCGTGTTGGGAGTGATCCCTTCGGTCTGCTCTCGCGGCCTTTCAAAAGCATGGTATAGCCGTGAAATTCCGGTAGGCGGAGGCAACGGCAAAGTGGAGTGGGCGGTGTTGAAGCAGCCCACCTCCGTTCTGGCGGAGTCTTACAAGGCTTTGCGGACCGCCGTGCTGCTTTCCTCCGCACCGCGCCCGCCTCAGGCCGTCCTGCTCACCAGCACCCATCCTTTCGAAGGCAAGACCTCCACGGCATTCAACCTGGCCATGGGGCTTGCGCAGATCGGCAAACGGGTCCTCTTTATCGATGCCGATATGCGCCAGCACAGCCACAAGCGCGTGGTCAATACCAACGGGCATCCGGGGCTCAGCAGCGTTCTCACCGGGGCGGGGCCGGTCGAGCTATCGCTGATGCAGTTGCCTGCCCCACCGGGATTCTGGGTCCTGCCTACCGGCCCGCAATCACCCAACCCTTCGGATCTGCTGGCATCACAGGCCATGCAGGAGTTGCTGGCAGAGTTGCGGGGCCGCTTTGATCACATTGTGGTGGATACACCGCCTGTCCTGATGGTCACAGATGCTACCGTTCTTTCTTCTATTGTGGATGGCGTGATCCTGGTGGCCGAAAGCCGCGTGACCTCGAGGGCGTCGCTGGCCCGGGCGCACCGCATCCTGGAAGGCGCCGGGGCAAACATTCTGGGCTGCGTGCTGAATAAGCTTGACCTCAAATACGACGGCCAATACGGATCGTATTATTGCGATTATGTCCGTTACTACCGACAGGGCCGCCGCGCCCAAAAGATGGCTGGCGCACGGCCGGATGCCGAGGAGTCAAGATGAAGCGCCGGGCCGGAGCCCGCGGTTTTGCGGACTTTTGCGGCACGACTGGAATCTTGCCCTTCCCAAAGCCAATTTAAACCCAATTCTGGTGGCGTGATTGAAAGCGGACATCAAATTTTTATTGCGGTCGCGAAGTTCCCGGCTGGTGCTGATTCTGGCGGCGGCCATCCCGGGCGTGCTGCTTGCATACCAGGCGGCGCGCATGGCCATGGCGGCCAGGCTTGCCTGCTGCCTTGACGTTTCGAGCCTCCGGCGGGCCATCGCATTGGACCCGGGCAACGCTGACTATCCTCATCAACTGGGACTCGTTTACGCATACTCGTCCGGCCCCGCCAATCTTCCCGAAGCCATCCGATATCTCCAGAAAGCGACGGAATTGAACCCGCGCAAGGCGCAGTACTGGTCCGATCTGGCCGAGGTCTGTGACGCAGCGGGCGATGCGGCCTGCTCCAATCGGGCGATTGAACGGGCATTGAAGATGGCCCCCACCACCCCGAGGTTTGAGTGGAATGCCGCGAACCATGATCTTCACGAGGGCCGGGTGGATGAAGCCCTCGCCCATTTCCGCCGGCTACTCGCATTCGACGCCGCCTACGCCCAGCCGGTGTTTCAGGTTTGCCTGCGCGTGACGGCCAGCCCGCAAACCGTCTTTCAACAAGTCCTTCCCGCAGGCGGCGCGCCGCAATTGCAACTGGCTTTCCTGGATTTTGTGAGCGCGGAGGGCGACATCGATTTTGCCAACCGTGTCTGGAGACAGATCCTCGCTGAAAGCGCTCCCTGCAGTTTTGCGGATGCGCGCCCCTATGTGCAAAGCCTGCTTGCCTCTGGCGATGTCGGACAGGCGGCTGCCGTGTGGCTCCAGCTTGAACGTACGGGCGTGATTCCCCGGCCGGCTGATAACGATGCTGCCAACCTGGTTTACAACGGAGATTTTGCCCATACCCCCCTGAACGCCGGCTTTGACTGGCGGGCGCGCGACGTTCCTTACGTGGAAACGGACTTCCAAGATCCCTCGGCCATTCGCGGTCCGCGCTGCCTGCGGGTGGATTACGCGGGGGGTAAAAACCTCGAATCGGAGCCGGTTTACGAGTTTGTGCCCGTAGTTCCCGGCCGCGCCTACCGCTTGAGCGCTGAAGTGCGGTGTGACGGCATCACTTCCGCGAGCGGCCCGCGACTGCGCGTGACGGACCCGGAATGCCCCGCCTGCCTGGACGTCTCATCCGCCGGCGCCGTGGGGACAACGCCCTGGCATCCGGTAGCTATGGACTTCGCCGCCGGAGCGCAAACGCGGATTGTCCAGCTTTCAGTGTGGCGCGCGCGCTGCCGGACCTTTCCGATGGAGATCAGCGGCAGCTTCTGGCTGGACGAGGTGTCCATTACTCCGTTGAATCCGGCGCCGAAGGAGACCGCTTCAGCAAACTGACCATGGACACGCCGGCGGTTACGACAACGAGATTGCCGATTTCATCCGAAAGGCCGGACACGAGCGGCCAGACTTGCTCCACCGTCTATTCCATGACGCGCCGGGGGCTGGTGGCCATCCTGCTGGCCGCGCCGCTGGCGTTTGGCGCCGTCGAGCCCTGGGCTTGGGCCAGCATGCTGCTCGCCTCGTTCGCGCTTTTGACGCTTTGGACAATCGGGAGCGTGCGGCAGCGGGAGCTGAAGCTTCACGTCTCGCAGCTCTACGCGCCCGCAGGACTGTTTCTGGCGCTTAGCATCGTGCAACTCTGCGGCGGCATCACGCTGGACGCTTATGCCACGCGGGAAGCAATCCTCAAGCTGGTGATGGTGCTCGTCATCTTCTTTGTTGCGGGGCAGGCTTTTGCGGGCGCGCCAGGCGATGCATGGAGTGAACTGGGACTGGCCGTCACGCTCTACGCCTTTGCACTCGGGCTGTTCGCCATCCTGCAGTTTTTCTCCAGCCACAACCTTATCTATTGGAGCATCAGAAGCCGCGGCTGGACCTTTGGCCCTTACGTCAACCACGACGACTATGCGGGGTTGATGGAGATGCTCATCCCCATTGCCGCAGGTTATGTCCTGACGCGCCCGCGCAAAGATCCCCGGCGGTTGCTGCTGGCCCTGGGCCTCGCAGTGCCTGTGGCGTCGGAGCTGCTTTCCGGCTCCCGGGGAGGCTTTGTTTCATTGCTGGTTGAAGCGCTGCTGATGGGCGGGATTCTCTGGCGGCGGACAAGCGAGAGTCGCCGCCGGCTGAAATCGACGCTGCTTGTCGGACCCGCCGCAGCCGCCCTGCTCTTCTTCTGGATAGCGCCTGGCCGCGTGGTGAGCCGCCTTGCCGCGCTGGCCAACGTTGCCCACACGACAGAGGTCACCTTCGGGCAGCGCGAACGTGCAGCTCGTGACACGCTGCGGATTTTCCGCGACCATCCGTGGCTGGGAATCGGCCTGGGGAGCTTCAACACGGTCTTTCCACAGTACCGGACATTTCCCACCGACTTCGGATGGGCGCACGCGCACAATGACTACGCCGAGGCGCTGGCGGAAACCGGCGCGGCGGGCGGCGCGCTGATCGTGCTCTCACTGGCGATGTTCTTCGGGCTGGCGTTCAGGCAGCTCCCCGCCGGCAGCGCGGACCCGGCAGGCTGGGTCCGGCTGGGGGCGGCCGTTGGGTGCTGCGGCCTGCTGGTCCATAGCCTGGTAGACTTTAACCTTCACATCCCCGCCAACGCCGCCTGGTTTGCCGTGTGTGTGGCGCTGGCCACGACAAGCTGCGGGGCGGGGAAGGAAAGGGCTACATTTTGAAAGGCGCGACGCTGCTGGAAAACTTTACACGATGTGCCAGATTTGAACACTTTTTTGTTAAGCTCAAGCTCCGAAATCTATAAGTTATTTGTTTATAATGATTTATAAATTTTTAAAAAATCGTCCCAAAAATCCCAAACGTCCCATTTCAGCCCTGAAACAGCCAGAAGGTAGCCTACTTAACTTGCTTATCGCAGCGCGCAATTCGACCGCCATCAGCCTCCCGGCGCCCCTTTTCTTCCGCCCTCCGGCCCTGAAAGGCGGCCTCGCGTGACGCGTCTCCATCGGCTTTTCATGAGCATTGGAGCCTCCTACGTGCGCTTTGCGGTCACCTCCGCCTGCTCGCTGGCCGCCGTGCCCATCTATCTCCACTATCTTGGCAAGGAGCAATACGGCCTCTGGCTCACGCTTCTCAGCGTGCTGATGCCTCTTTCCCTGATGAGCATCGGCTTCCCCACGGTCAGCCAGAACCTGCTGGCGGAAGCCCGCGCGCGCGACGACTGGCCCACGGCCAACCGCGTCCTGAGCAGCAGCTTCATCTTCCTCTGTGTTGCGGCCGTCTCCGCCTGCCTGCTGGCAGCGATCGGGCTGCGCCTGGGCATCGTGCAGGCCCTGCTGAAGACGCGGCCCGGCTCCGCGGCCCCGGTTGTGCCGGCGCTGTTGATTGCTCTGGCCGGGTTCGCGCTCAGCCAGCCCTTGCAGGTGTTTCGACTGGCCTTCCGGGCGTTTGAACGCGTCGATCTTGAGCAGTACGGGCTTGCGGCGCTCAGCCTTGCGAACCTCATTCTGACCGTCCTGGCGCTGTGGGCGGGAACGGGAATCGTGGGCGTGGCGGCCGTCTACGCATTTCTGCAAGTGGCCGCCGGAGTGGTTTTCTTTGCCGCGCTCGCGCGCCAGTTCAAGCGCCTGCGCTTTTCCCCGCGGCATTTTTCCTTCACCCTGGCGCGCCGGATGCTGCCTCCGGGCTTCCACTTTTTCGTGGTGTCGGTTTCGGGCGTGCTGATGTGGGGGATCGACAACCTGGTGATTGCCGGCGCCCTGGGGGTTGGGTTCGTCACAGCCTTTGCCATTGCGGCGCGGCTCACCTCGCTTCTGCGGGGGGCGATTGCCCTGCCGTTTTCCACCAGCGGCCCCACCATTACGGCGCTCAGCGCGGAGGGCAGGCAGGCGCCGCTCCGCCGGCTTTACTTTCTCTCCACCCGGCTGGCGTTTTCCGCGGCGGCTATTTTCGCCGTCGAGCTGGCGTTCTTCGGCCGCGATTTCATCCGCCTGTGGGCGGGCCGCGCGGTGGTGGTGGACAGTATGACCTTTATGGCGCTGGTCGGCGTGCTGGTGGTGAATGTTCTGCAGCAGCCGGCCTATGCATTCATCATCGCCACCACGCATCACCGCACTTTTTCCTGGCTCAGCCTGCTGGAAGGCGCCGCGAACCTGGGGCTGTCATTATGGTGGGTACACCGCTGGGGAGTGCTGGGCGTGGCGCTGGGCACGCTGGTGCCGCAGGCGCTGATTTCCGGCATCTACCTGCTGGTGGCGGGCGCGCGCATGAACGGCTTTGCCTTCGCCGGCCTCTCGAGGGCGAACCTTCGGCCGCTGGCTCTTCCGGCCGCAGCTTCAGCGGCGGCGGCGTTTTTCCTTCGCAATTTTTCGGCAACCTGGCTCGAATGGGCCGTTTCCACGGGCCTCACGCTGCTGGTTTTTGCCGCAACCTGCTGGCTGGCTTCCGCCACTCCCGAAGAGCGCGGAATCCTCGCCGCGGCCCTTCGCGCGGCGTAGGCGGCCGCGCAGCACCCGGGCGGCGCGGCTTTACGCCGCCATCGGCGATTGGCGATTGAAAAGACCGGTACCCGCCGCTCCCGTCATCCTGAGGAGCCGGAGGCGACGAAGGATCCCGGTATTTGTGTCGGAACGCAGAATGCCGGGATTCTTCGCTGCGCCCCGTCCCGTCCGGGACAGGGCTGCGCTCAGAATGACAGGCGCGGCTTTACGCCGCCATCGGCGATTGGCGATTGAAGGCCGGCGGCTTCAGCCCGGAGCGGCGAGTTCCTAACAGGAGCTATCGGTCTTCGTAGGCAGCGAGGAAATCGTCGCGGGGAATGCCGGCCTGGCTGCAAATTGTGCGGAGAGTTGATGCTTTGATTCGTGGATGGTTCGGCATGGTCAGCGGGGTCCGGGAGCCGTCCGCATTCTCTCGAATCATCGAGACGTGCTCTTTTTCCCGCACCATCCTGAAGCCGAGCCGTTCAAGTGGCCGATGACCTTGCGTATGGGCGCGTCAACAGGGAACTTCGGCATCAGCGCTCGACCTGGGCCTCAGCCACGAAGGCGTCCAGAACGGGCGGATCGATGTCCAAAACTTCATCGCCAAAAGTTTCGACGTGGAAGCGAATGGCTGAAGTCGCATCCGCGAGGGCTTCTTCATAGGAATCCCCCTCTCCGACCACGATGCCTTTCAGCCCCAGCGGATAGGCAACGTAGCCATCGGGATGCTTTTCGACAATGACCTTGATTTGCCGCACAACTCACCTCTCGCTCTCCGCATCACGCAGCCTGGCTGCGAAGAGCGCGTCTGCCGGATGAGATATAGTGTAGCCCATTGCAGGCCTGAAGTCTCGATGGCAAAACGCCAAATGGCCTTCCCATCGTGACGGCGGACGACAGGCTTTTGTAGCGGCGGCTTTATGCCGCCGTTCGCGAAAGGGCACGAGCTCAAGCAAGCCGACGCAGACGACGCTTTCGCGAAAGGGCACGACTTTAGTCGTGCCGTAAACGTGTCCCATTAAAGGCGGCTTTAGCCGCTGGTTCTTTGCATGTCAAAACCGAAACGTCCCTTGCCTTGGCGCCAGCCAGACTTCACGACGTTGAGAACCTTCTTTATATCATCTTCCACATGGGGACGGCGGCGCCTCTTCCAATCGGAGCGGATGGCGGTGCTCTTCCTGGAAGTTCTTTCGGGTTATCGCAGGGAGGAACGGTATCTGCTCCATGAATTTGTTCTGATGCCGGATCATTTCCATTCGCTGATTTCCGTGTTCCCAGGAGTGACCGTTGAACGGGCAGCCCAAATGGTCAAAGGGGGATTTTCCTATCGCGCGAAGCAGGAACTCGGATTTCAAGGAGAGATCTGGCAGCGCGGCTTCAGCGATGAGTTTATCGTGGATGCCGCAGGCTATCGCGCAAGCTGTGCATATATTCGTCAGAACCCCGTGCGCGCAGACCTGGTGACGGTTCCGGAAAAATATCCCTACGGGTCCGCAGGGTGGGGGAGGGAGATGGATCCGATGCCTCGACACCTTCAGGGGCTGAAGCCCATGAATAAATTTGCGGCGTCTGGCGGCACGACTGAAGTCGTGCCCTTTCGCGAAAAACGAT
>DASSJE010000182.1:0-9841 GCA_035691365.1 Terriglobia bacterium | reverse complement strand
ATCAACCTTCCACTGACCAGCGGGTCCTTCTTTTCCTGTTTCTTCTGCTGTCCCACCGCCGGAGCAGCAAGCACGCATATCGAAAGCAGACCATAAAGAGCAACTTTCATGTTGGATTTCCTTCAGCTTTTTGTTCGTGCTTATAATCGCTCCGTCTACTATCATACAGCAGGTGGAAGTTATCCCCGGAAGCTGGCGGGCCCTCAAAATTGCCCGCGGGGAAGAACTTGACGACGGCAAACAAGCAAAAGTTGTTTGCCGATTTTTCAGGCCGATTGAGTCTCTGGTGGTTGCAGGCTCTCGAACCCGGTCGGCAGTAGTGCAACCCGATGGAGGATCCAATGCACAGAATTTTTAGATGGTTCTTGCCCGCTCTCGTGGCCGTGCTGGTCATGATCGCGCCGTCAACAATTACCAGAGGCAGCCAGACGGGATCCCCCAGCAAGAAGATACAAGGAGCGCATCGCCAGGAGGTGCAATCTCAGCGTAGCCGGCTTAAACAAAGCCGGAAAAGCACCCGGGCTGAAGCCCGATCCATCCATCACGCCAGCGCGCCCAAGGCCGGGCGGCATACAGTGAGAAAAGTGCAGCATAATGCCAGCCCCCAAAATCCTGAACTGCGTGGCGCCCGCCGGCAAAACCGCAGCCGCAAAAAGAACCCACACCCGTCTCAAACCAACTGATTGGCGATATTGCATCTTTTGCGAAACTTTTTCCTCTGCAGCGGGTTTCCTCTACAGAAGCAGGAACCGCCGAATGTAAAGGAGGAACGTAATGATGCGACTCAAACTCAAGTGGCTCTTGCCGGTGGTCCTGGCAGGAATATTCGCCGCCGCTTATCCATCTTTTGCCGAGGGGCAATATGAGCACGGGACCCCAGGAAACCGAGTGGACAGGCGGCAGGATCGCCGGGCGCTTCGCCGCCAAAGCTGGCGGGTCGTGCGGCGGGAAGATCGACTTCGCACCGATGTGCGGCGATTTGGCCCCAACAGCGCACAGGCAAGAATTGACAGGCGGCAGGTGAAGCGTGCGAAGCACCAGTTCAGACGTCAGGCCCGCGACCTGCGCCAGGATCGCAGGCAAGCTTTTCGCCGCTAATGATGCTGATGGATGAGCACACACACCGTGCACACCGGCAGCGGTGAACCTTCATTTCACCGCTGCACAGCGTGCTATTTACGTCGATTATCTTGAGCTATTGATCCAGCCCTGATTCGGTCCACGATCAAGTGATGCTCGCCAGTGCGGTGAGAACCTCGTCAATATCCGGCAGGTCTCGCAGGGCATAAACCTTTGACCAGGCAATCTTGCCGCTCTTGTTCACAATAAAAATGGCACGATCATTCACAAAGGGGATCTCGTGTCGGGTTGGTGGGAAAACTCCGTAGGCCTGCGCCGTGGCGGCATAAGGCCAGCGGTCCGCCGCCAGCGGGAATTTCACTCCTCCTATCGACTGCTGAAATGCGATGTGAGAAAAGACGGTGTCGGTGCATACGCCCACGACCTGGGCGTTTAACTCGGCAAACTTGGGGAGATTTTCCTGGAATGCCGAGAGTTCAATCTGTCAAACAGGAGTGAAGTCCAGTGCGTAAAAGAGAATAACAACCCTCTCGCCCCGGTGATTGGAAAGTTTAAATTCCTCCTGCTCGTCACCTCTTGCCGCCTTCAGATTGAAATCCGGCGCTGCATCTCCGATATTCAGTGGCATCGACGCCTCCTCTCAGAAATCGAACCGCGCGCGAAGCAACCGCCCTCTACAGATTAAAAGCCGCCGCCCGCACACAATTCTTCAACTCTAAAGCCCCATGGCTATTTTAGGGGATGAGGAACTTTGACGTACAGCGAGAAATTCTGACGAAGCCGCATGGCTTTGCTGCACAGTTGCGCGACCAGGGACGCCGGTAGGCCTTCAAAATCACGATGGTGTGCTCCGGATGCTTCTGCAGATTCACCGCCGGATTGCCGCCGCGTTGCGCAAGATCGGATCATCGCTTGGCGTTTTTCGTTGCACGGAAGGGATAAGTATCAGGGACAGATTTCCGCTGAAGCGCAGCGATCTCGCGCTCGGTCAGCGCGCGCCACTTGCCCACTTCCAGGCCCGCAAGCGTCAATGGCCCGATGCGAGTACGCACGAGCTTGAGCACCTTAAAGCCGACTGCCTCTATCATGCGCCGGACTTCGCGGTTCTTGCCTTCCGTCAGAGCAATTTCAAGCCATGTATATTTGCCGCGGTCTTCCAGGCGGCGGACGAACTGCGGCCGCGCCCAATCGCCGCGCTTCATTTCCACGCCGCGGGCCAACTGCGCAATCACTTCGTCGCTTATCAGCGCATTGAGCTTGGCCATATAGGTTTTGGGCACTTGAGATTCCGGGCTCATAACGGCGTGCCCGAATTCAGTGTCATTAGTGAGCAGCAACAAGCCGGAAGTATCTTTGTCCAGGCGGCCCACAGGCGCCACCCAGCGGCCGCCTGGCCCCAGCAAATCGTAAATCGTCTTGCGGCCGTCCGGGTCGCCGTGACTGGTGATGACTCCTTTTGGTTTGTAAAGCAGCAGATAAGTTCGCGGGACAGGGCGCAGCCTCTTACCGTCGAGATAGACAACATCACGCTCGGGCCACACCCATCGGTCGGGGTCGCGTTCAACCTTGCCGTTCACCTTCAACCGGCCCGCCCGGATAAATTCCAGTGAGGCGGTCCTCGAGGCAATCCCGAAACGGGAAAGTACACGATCGAGCGTCATGGCAGCCTTCGTGGCCATGCCTTATCCTAAAGCCTTCCGCACAAGCTTGCCTAGACGGAAGGACCGACGAGCGCAGCAGATAATGCACAAAAACGCGAAGGGTGCCAACCACCCGGCCTGAGTTGAAGCTTATCTTGAGGCAGGCAAATGCTGAACGGAGGTCGAAGCGGAACTTGCGGCGGGCAACGGCTCAACGCGCAAAGCTGCGGATTCCGCGCGCCAGCCAAGTGATTCTGCCGTCAGCAGGACAAGCGAAATCCAGACAAGGTCCGCCACAAGCAGGTGCAGAAGCTGCGTATAGAGCGGCGTAAGCAGAATGATATTGGCGGCGCCAATGACAAATTGCAGCAGGATCAGCCCCGCCATGCCGCGCGCCATCCGTTTGGAGGAGGCAGGCCCGGGCGTGCTGAGGGTCAGCATAGCCACCACCAGCAGATAGCCACCCACCATTACGGCAATCACGGGATGAATGATCCGCAAATGAAGGATCGGAGCCGTCGCGCCTGAAAAATCCCATCGAAAAGCTCCTGCCAGGGATTGGGCAGGATAGAGCGTGTCAGCAAGCGCGGCGATGGTACCCGTGATGGAAATCGCGATGGCGCCGGCGATCCCCGCACCATAAATAACGTAAGGCCCCTTGCCCTGCGCCACCGGATGCGGCCGCAGCGCGCCCGCGTCTGCTGAAAGCTGCCGGCTGGCCGCCCAGGCCGTCAGCGCCAGAAAAGCCAGCAGCATAAAAGTGTTGACCAGATGAATGGAGAGCACCACCACCCGGCCCGTGGAAACCTTGTTGCCTACATCCCCGAAAAGCACCAGCGCCGCCCCAACCAGAGCCTCGGTAAACGTAAAGAATCCCGAAGCCGCGGCGTAGCGGCGAATTCCATGCCCGCGTTCATACCGCCGAAAACCCATCCAGACCAGGCCGGCCACGAGGAGTGCGTCTATACCGCTGGTGGCGCGATGGGAAAACTCGATGAGGGTGGCGATTTGTTCGGCGTGTGGAATTACCACACCCTGGCACAGCGGCCAGTGCTCGCCACAGCCCGCTCCGGAACCGGTGGCGCGAACCACCGTTCCCCACAAAATCACCAGGATGTTATAGCCCAGCACCATCCAGGCATAAGCGGCAAACTTGCCCGGAAGGCGCTCTCCCCTGCTTTCAGCCATAAAGAAAATCGTAGCACATTGGCGGCGGGCACGTGTGCCACTCAGACGGGTGACGATCTATATTGCTTTGGTGGAACTCGAGGCAGGCGCAGCACAGTCCCGCCTCTCGGCTGAAAGGCCGTTTTCAGTGTGGGCCGGGCTGCGGCACTTTACGCGCGGCGGAAATCGATTCGGGCATTGGAAATGGGCGTGCCTATGACCTCAATCCGCTTCAGGTCGCGCGTGCCGATTCCAAGGCCTTCGGCGAGCTTCAGCGTACTGTCGCAATCTTCAAACGGGGCGGTTCCGTGCTCGGCCATGGGATTGAATCCCATCAGGGCGGTGGCAACCGCGTCGGCGGTCACCGGATTGGTCCCTGCAATCAACACTCCGGCATGCACAGGACGACAGTGCTGGATCCACGGCCCTTCCCCGCCCGCAACTGTATGGATGCCATCAATGATGGCCAGGTGGATGGGGCGCGCATGCGCCAGGTCGGCCACCACGCGCGGGACGCGATAACCGGGAACCCGCGGCGAGTCCGGGTCATTCTCAGACAACGCCGTTTTCGATGGTTGGCGAGCGCCGTCGTGCAGGATGTTGCCTCGCGAACCTTTCACCACATCGGAAGGCTTGTCAACGCCGGCGTCACGGCCGTAAATGGTGCACGGCGTGATGCCAAAAGAATTCTTCATGGAAAGCGTAACGCCCGCTGTCGCGTGCTCCTTCAGTTTGGCGAGAGAAACGTAAACGTCGATATCGGTATAGACCGGGTTCAAATCGTAGGCGCGGAACAGCAACCCTCCTCCGGGCACCCACAACCGTTTGTACGTTCCGCCCGCGCCACCGTAGTTGGTGTCCACAAAATCCACCCGCTGCGCTGCGCTTGCGAAATCGTGGGGATTCCAGCCGGCATCCGACATAAATTGCTGCAGAGAGTGCGAAGGGCTCAGCGAGCTTTCCACCAGCATGATCCTTCGGGCGCCAGCCTGTCCCAGCAAGTGAACCGTGTTCCCGATCACTTCGGGGTGGACCCAGTGAGTCATGCCGGTCGGCATGCCCTGGACACGATCGTTCGGATGGCCCGTCATGTTCATCTTGACGGCCACTGTCTTGCCGCGCACAATGCGCGAAAGGCCGCCAATCTGGTCAAACAACTTGGCCAGTGTCGGCCGCACCTGGGGTCCGTATTCAGGACATTTTGCCACCGCAACCGGAGGCGCAGGCGTGGCGGCCCCAAAGACGTTACGCGGCGCAAAAGCAAGCCCGGCGAGACCTGCCCCAAAGCCCTGGATAAATTCCCGGCGATTGGCATGGACCTTCATCCTGCACCCCCAGACGGAAGTTAATTCAATAAGCCGATGGTATGACATTTCCGGGCCAAGAGCAATGGGAACCGGCAGGCGGGCAGACAGCGTTGGATTGCCTCCTGCAGAGCCCGCTTTCAGCCAGTGTGCTGCTCGGGGAATTGCTCAGAGGAAGGTTTGCCGGGACAGACAGTCGTCCATCCCGGCTGAACGAGGAAACGGGTCAGTAGCTGGGCATTGAGGGATCAACATCGCGCGCCCAGGCGAGCACGCCGCCCTTCAGGTTGTGGATCCTGCGGAAGCCGGACTGCATCAGGAATTCCACCGCCTTCGCACTGCGCACGCCGGACCGGCAATGCACGACAATCTCATCCGCAGAGTTCAGCTCATGCATGCGCTTTGGAATATCACCCAGAGGAATCAGTTTGGCGCCGGGAATGTTGCAGATTTCATATTCGTGCGGCTCGCGAACGTCCACCAGCACAAAAGGCTTGCTCTCGTCCATCATCTTTTTTACTTCTGTTGCCGTAATCTCCGGCACGTTGGTTTCAGGCACGTGCTCTTCTCCTCGAATACCACAGAATTCTTCGTAATCAATCAACTTCGTAATAGTTGGATGCGTTCCGCAGACCGGGCACTCCGGATTCTTGCGCAATTTGAGCTCCCGGAACTTCAGGTGGAGAGCATCAAAAAGCAGCAGGCGGCCGATGAGCGAATCTCCCTTGCCGAGAATCAGCTTGATGGTTTCCAGCGCCTGCAGCGATCCCACTATGCCCGGCAGCACACCCAGCACCCCGCCTTCGGCACAACTCGGGACCAAACCCGGCGGTGGCGGCTCCGGATAAAGGCAGCGGTAGCACGGGCCTTCCGAAGCATAGAAAACGGAGGTTTGCCCCTCAAATCTAAAGATGCTTCCATAAACGTTAGGTTTGCCCAGCAGCACACAAGCATCATTCACCAGGTAACGCGTCGGGAAGTTGTCCGTGCCGTCCGCAACGATGTCGTAGTCGCGAAAGATGTCGAGCGCATTCTCGGAATTAAGCCGCGTTTCGTACGGGATCACTTCCACGTTGGGATTGATGTCGCGAATGGTATCGCGCGCCGAATCCAGTTTGGACCGGCCCACATCGTCCGTGTCGTGAATTACCTGCCGCTGAAGATTGGTGAAATCCACAACATCGAAATCGACCATGCCCAACGTGCCCACACCCGCCGCTGCCAGATAAAGGGCCAGCGGCGCCCCCAAGCCGCCCGCGCCAATGCATAGAACCTTTGCCTGCTTCAACCTGAGCTGGCCTTCCATGGCCACTTCCGGCATAATCAGGTGCCGGCTGTATCGAAGAATCTCATCCTTACTCAATTGCACCGCCGGAGCGGATGTTAAAATTGACATTTTTTCCTCTTTGGCTTTCATTTCCTCAATATTCCCGAACCTTGCGATATCCGCCCAATGGTTGAAATCGCTGGTCCTGCCTGTTTTGCTTGAGATTTCCTGATCGTGGGGGATGAGCCCGGAACCCCGTTCTCGCGGGATCCAGGCTAGCTACAGATACAGCGGATCATGGAACCACCGGCAATGGAGGGAACAATACTGATCACATCAGTTTCAGCCAACGGGGTCTGGTCCTTCTGAAGAAAGCGAATATCTTCATCGTTGACATAGACATTCACAAAACTGCGAAGCTTGCCTTCCTCATTGTACAGGTGCTTGCGCAGGTCACCGTATTGCGAAGTCAGTCCCGCCAGCGCCTCCCCGACAGTTTTCGCGTCAACTTCCACGGAATCCTTCTTCCCCGTGTACTGCCGCAGAGGCGTGGGGATTACCACTTTTACAGGCATTCTTTCTCCTCGATCCATCATGCTGCGCCAAAATGGAGCATTATACACTAAAGAGTCCACTATGTCCTTGGATGAACATCAGTGACCTAAAGTTTCAGTGGTTCAGGATCAAAATGCGCCCGATCTTCGGACAGAACCCACGAGGTCATTTCAGCGGCCTCGCCACGCTCAACCGAAACAATAATATAAGAATACCACGGCCAGGCGTGATCTCGATCATAATTCGACGGCCGGGCCGGATGGTCAGGATGAGAGTGGTAGTAACCCAAAACATCCAGACCGCGACCGCGCGCCTCCTTTTCCACCCGCAGTTGCTCCGAGGGATCGATCAGGAACCGGTTCTTTTCGGACTCGCGGCCAGGATCTTCGAGCGGCAGCAGTTGCTGTGCCCGAGCGGAATCATGTCGCAGATTCCGTAATGGCACAACTTCATAAACTTCCTTAACGGCGCCGTCTGCATGGCCCAGCAGCATCCCGCAGCATTCGTTCGGATATTCCCGCACGCCATGCGAACGGATGCTCTCAAATTGATCTTCCTGGAGTTGTAATGCCATCAGGTTCCCTTTGGGTTTGAGAAAATAGATTTCAGAGGATCTGTGGGCACGTCCCAGCAATGCCGGCAACTTTTAAAAACCGGAAGGCACACTACCCGGAGCGAGGCGAGGCTTCACTCCAGAAGCGCTCGCTCAGATACTTGTCGCCGCTGTCGGGGAAAATTGTAACGATGGTCCCGCTTTCCACCTGCCTGGCCACCTTGAGAGCAGCCACCATGGCAGCCCCGGACGATATGCCCACCAGCAGGCCCTCCTCGCGCGCCAGCCGCAAAGCCATGGCGTAGGCCTCTTCCGTGGGGACTTCGACCTCTCCGTCAGCAACCGTTGCATCATAAATGCCTGGTACGATCGAGGTGGGCAGGTGCTTCAACCCTTCCAGACCATGAAAGGGAGAGTCCGGCTGGAAAGAAATGCAGCTAACATTCGGCTTGAGTTCTTTCAGCCGGCGGGCGGTGCCTACAAAAGTTCCAGTGGTGCCCAGCCCCGCCACAAAATGGGTGATTCTTCCTTCTGTCTGCTCAAAAATTTCGGGTGCGGTCGTCTGGTAATGGGCCCGCCAGTTGGCAGGGTTGTTATACTGGTTGGCATAAAAATAGGTTTCTGGTTCCCTTTCCGCCAACTCATGGACTTTCCGGATGGCGCCGTCAGACCCCTCCATGGGGTCCGTATAAACGATCTCGGCTCCAAAGGCTTGCAGCATGTGCTTTCGCTCAAGGCTCACATTCAGGGGCATGAAGAGCTTGACACGGTATCCTCGCGCTGCCCCTATCATGGCGTAGGCAATTCCTGTGTTCCCGGATGTGGAATCGAGCAGGATTTTTCCCGGCGTCAACCGGCCGTCCCGTTCTGCATCCTGGATAATGTTCCATGCAGCGCGGTCCTTCACGGATCCGCCTGGGTTGGCCCATTCCGCCTTGGCCAGCAGTTCCACGTGCGGAAATTCCGCGCAAACTCTCTGCAACCGGACCAGCGGCGTGTTTCCGATCAACGATAGGACGTCAGTAGCGCGCTTGAAACCAGCTTGCAAAACGGCCTCTTTGGAACCTGGTGTCATGGAGTTATGCCCTTGAGAATTCTAGGAGGTCGCGTGGCGGGGTGTCAACTGCGCGGTTCAGGGATGGCATCAGGGGACGATGTGCGGTGCCTTTTTTTCGAATTGTTGTTGCGGTTAATCGGATTAATAGGACGGTACAGAACTTCAAAGCGCACGCTCTGCAAATCTGCATCGTGCAAAACAACAATCTCGTCGAAGCCCTCGGAACGAACCAGATCCTGCGCCTGCTTGAACAATCGATACTGTTCTTCGATAACTTTCGGGCCGACAGAACGGGGACGGCCACGATCACGCTCGAGACAGGTCTCAAGCGGTATGTCAAATAGATAAAGTTCCGTACGGACCCGGTACTTCCGACCTAGATCCAGCAGGCACTTCCGTGCCGCCTGGGTGACCGCAGTTGAATCAACAACACACAAGCGGTTGATCGAGAGTCGCTGACCAATGAGAAAATTTAAAAGAGCAAACGTTTGTGAATGGTAACGCTGGTCAGCCTCATCATCACACACCAGCCGCCGGCAAAGATCGGAAGAGATAACATGAGTTGGTCGGAAATGCCGGACAGCAAATGTCGATTTTCCACACCCCGCTGGGCCACATAAGACAATGACCGAAGGTCGAAGCACTCGAATGATCCGTTCTTCTGCAGACGACATCACAAACCTCGAACGGACATTCTTGCTCAATTACGAGAATGCTGTCGTTGAAGTCGTACCCGCTCCAACCCAGCATTAACTCAGAATCATTTCCTAACCCCTAACAGGTTACGCGAGTATTACATAGCTGGAGACGCAATGCAACCCGAAGGGGTTACAGGAAATGTCCCAAAGAGATTCTAAATACGCCTTGTACAGGGAAATTTTCAACAGATATCTATTGATATTTAAAAGGTTATTCTAATTTTCGCACGTTTTTATAATCGACATGAAAATTTCAAAAAAATCACGTCGAGGGGCTCGATGCCGCGCGGCGGGGGGCGCGCATGTGTGTCGAAACCAGAAACGCGCCTGCCATTTGACCTCACAATTGGCGGGCTAGGTGATATCAATCCAGGTCATTGGGAGGCATTTTCGAGGGCGGATGCTGCGGATTCGATCGCCTGGGCTTCATTTTCAAGGACTTTTCCAACGATCTCGATCTGCTTGCCGGCCTCGTCCCATTGCCGCTGTTCAATGGCTTCCCGGACCGACGGCAGCGTCT
>DASSJE010000181.1:0-5190 GCA_035691365.1 Terriglobia bacterium | reverse complement strand
AATGATGAAGCATCTCAAGTAACCGGCCGGCGGCGGGAAAAGGCGGTGGGTGGCAACGCAGGACTTTTCACCGGCCGCCGATTCCGGGCATTGACGGGCCCGGCCATTGGTATAATCCTCGTTACACTTTGAAGCTACCTGCACGTCCCAGAGGTCTTTATGACTGTCAAGCTTGGAGCGCGCGAACGAAAGATCATTGCCATCGCTATCGCGGTGTCGGCGGTGTCGCTGGTGATCGGCATCAAGTATTTTTCGCGGGCGTTTCCTGAGGCTTCGCTCACCCTGAGGGTCAGCCGCGCTGACTCTTTCCCGATTGCTGAAAAGTTTCTTTCCTCCCACGGATTCAACACCAGCGGCTACCGGCACGCCGCGATTTTTACTTACGACGATGAGGCCAAGACCTATCTGGAGCGCACACAGGGGCTGGCCACAATGAACAAGCTGACCAGTGGCCCCATCCATTTGTGGCGCTGGTCGCATCGATGGTTCAAGCCGCAGCAGAAAGAAGAATTCAGGATCGACGTCAGCACGGAAGGCCAGGTGGTGGGCTTTGACCATAACATTCCTGATACAGCGCCGGGGGCTTCGCTGAAGCTGGAGGCGGCGCGGAAGATCGCGGAACAGTTCCTTCATAATACGATGCACCGCGACTTGTCGGGCCTGGAGTTTCTTGACTCTCAAACAGAAAAACGGCCTGCGCGCGTGGACCACAGCTTCACCTGGAAGCAGAAGGACATTAACCTGGGGGACGGCAGCTACCGTATTGATGTGGACGTTGATGGCGACCAGGTCGCCGGCTACAGCGAGTACGTCAAAATTCCCGACCAGTATCTCCGCGATTACCAAAGCCTGCGTTCACGGAATACTTCCGCGCAATTAGTGGACGAGGTTTTCTGGATTTTGCTCAGCCTGGCCATGCTGGTGATTCTGGTGAAACGCCTGCGAGACCGGGATGTCCCGTTGAAGATGGCGGCAGGGTTCGGCGTCGTCGGAGTCGTCCTCTATTTTCTCCAACAGCTGAATTCCTTTTCCCTCAGCCAGTTTGCCTACCCTACAACCGATTCCTATTCCAGCTTTATGGCGGGATACTTTCGCGACGCAGTTTTGGCCGCGCTTGGCGTGGGCGCAATGATCTTTCTGGTTGTTGCCAGCGGGGAGCCTGTTTATCGTGAAGGGCTTGGCGGTTTGCCATCGATACGCCGCACTTTAAGCTGGCGTGGGCTGCGGTCGCGCGCTTTCTTTATCGCAAACGTCGTGGGCATCGCCATGACGTTTTTCTTTTTCGCCTACCAGACGGTATTTTATCTTGCAGCAGACAAGCTGGGCGCCTGGGCCCCGGCCGACATTCCTTTTTCAAACCTCCTGAATACTCGTGTCCCATGGGTTGCCGTGCTCCTGATGGGTTTTCTTCCGGCCGTCACAGAAGAGTTGCAATTCCGGGCTTTCGGCATTCCGTTTCTGGAGAAACATTTTCGCTCACGTGCAGCGGGCCTGATTGGGGCTGCATTCATCTGGGGATTTCTCCATTCCGCCTATCCCAACCAGCCGATTTTCATCCGTGGAGTTGAGGTAGGCGTTGGGGGCATCATCGTGGGCGTCATCATGCTGCGTTTTGGCATTTTTGCCACGCTCATCTGGCACTATTCAGTGGACGCGCTGTACACCGCATTTCTTTTGCTGCGTTCCCCTAATAATTACCTGCGGGTTTCAGGCGGGTTGACGGCCGGCATCATGCTGATCCCGCTGATTGTGGCTCTGATTGCCTACCTGCGGAGCGGCACCTTTGCTGACGATTCCGAAGTGACCAATGAAAGCATAGGGCTCAGGCGGACACCGCGCGAGGAAGGCGCTACGGAAGATGAACGTTCGGTAAGTTACCAGCCTCTCCGGAAACCACGTCTTCTTGCAGCCGGACTACTGATGATGATTTTTGTCGCGGCTGCCTTTATTCCCGCCTATCGCTTTGGCCGCGACATCAAGCTTCATTTTTCCCGTCCTGAGGCGATGGGATCAGCCGTCGCCTATCTGGAAGGGAAGGGAGTGAAGGTGCAGGAGTACCAGCGCGCCGCGTGGCTTGTCCAAAACGTGGACCCGCTTACGCTGCGTTACCTGTTGCAGCACCTTTCTATCAGGCAAACAGAGCAGCTCTATCAGCGGGCGACCCTGCTGGAACTCTGGGAAGTTCGCTTCTTCAAACCCATGCAGAAGGAGGAATATCGGGTTTTTGTCGACCCGACCGATAACCAGGTGTTCGGTGAGCGCCACATTCTGGATGAGAACGCTCCGGGGGCAAATCTTTCCGCTGATGATGCCCGGTCACTGGCGGAAGATTATCTGCAACGGAAGAACTATCAGCTTTCAGACTTTGAACTACAGAATTCCGAGTCGGAAAAGCGCAAGGCCCGGCAAGACTACACACTCACCTGGCAGGCAAAACCGGGTGGCCTGCTGAATGTAGGGGATGCGCATTTCCGCATTGCGGTGGAAATTGCGGGGAACCAGGTGATTGGCACTTTGCGTTACTTCAAACTGCCGGAGCAATGGACGCGGGAGCGGGAAGCATCGAGGCTTGGAAATTCCATATTGCTGGGGCTTGAAAGCGTCCTGGGGGTAGGCGTGTTCGCCCTGATCATTATCCTTTTTGCCAGAGAGATTCGCGCAGGGGAAATACCCTGGCGGAAAGCGCTCTGGGCGGGAATAGCTCTGGCCGTGCTCATGGCCATTGACGAGCTGAATGGGATTCCATTGTTTTATCAGAATTATGCAACCTCGATTTCACCTGGAAATTTCTGGGTCAGTGTCATGGTCGGGCTCGCAGTAGGCCCGCTGCTGATGGGATTGCTGGGGTGGCTGAGTGTGGCGCTGGCGGCGAGCCTCTACCCGGACGCCTGGGGATTATTCCGCGGCGCGGCGCGGCGTATGTTGCGGCGAGACACGGTGATCGCAATGCTCCTTAGTTTGACCGCCGCGGCGGGAATCTCGCAACTGGCCGGCTTGATCTCCGAACGCTTCCATACCTTTGCTCCTGTTCCCATAAGCATTTTTTTTGCCCGGATGGATACTTCCTCCCCTGGCATTGGGGTGTTGGCGCACGCGCTGATGTATACCGTCCTGGGCGCCGCTGCAATCGGAATCCTGATCCATCTGGGTTGCGCGGGCTGGCGCCGCCGGGCGTGGTGGATCTGGCCGGTCGCGTTGCTGGTCCTGGTGAGTTTGGGGCCCTCCGGCGCACATTCCATTCGCGAGTATGCGGCCGGATGGGCAATGGGTTTTCTCCCCTTTGCCGCCGCGGTCGCCATAGCGGGCTGGTTTTTCAGGTCGAATATCCTTGCGTACGTCGCAGTGATTTTCTGCCTGCAAGTTGCCGCGCCGCTGGTCCAATTATTGTCGCAGCCAGCGATGTTCTTCCGCTGGAATGGAGTGCTGCTATTGGTGCTGAGCCTGCTGGTGCTGGTGTGGCTGCTGGCCGTGGGGGGCAGGCCTCCAATTCGGGAAGCATCCGTCGCCAAATAATGAGCGGCCGGGTTCCTGCTGACACTGGACGCGCATCAGTAGACGTCTTGGGATTCCAGCATCTGGCTTTTGCCTGACTTCCAAAGCGCGTACTGGAGATGGAACTGGGGGTTCATTGACGCCGCCCCAACCTCCCCGCGATTATTCATGGCAATAACGGCGCAGGCCGCCTCCTTGTTCTTTGCCGCGGCTTTAACCATATCGCGAAGCAGTTCCTCGCAGGCCTCCTGTGGAGATGCGCCGCGCGCCATCATCTGGACGATCGAGACACTGGTGCAGTAATTGCTCATCAGGTCGCCATCACCAGTAGCAGAAGCTCCGCCTGCGCGATCGTCAGCGAAATAGCCGCAGCCGACCAGGGGAGAATCCGCAACCCGCCCGGGAATTTTCCATGCCATTCCAGAGGTGGAACACCCGGCTACAACATGCCCTTTCCCGTCCGTCGCCACCACGCCGATCGTATCGTGGTTTTCAGGACTCAGCCAGAAAGTCTGGCGCTTTGGGTTGGCTTTCCATTCCATCCACTTCTTCAGGCTGTTGGGCGTGAGTAACTGCTCAGGGTGGTAGCCCATGTTCCGGGCAAACTCCTGGAGGCCGATTCCGCCAATGGTTGTATGGCTGGTCTTTTCAAGGACAAGACGAGCCACGGAAATGGGGGTCTTTACTCCTCGCAGTCCGCATACGGCGCCGGCCCGATGGCGGGTGCCGTCCATGATGCCGGCGTCCAGTTCGACAATGCCCTCGGCGTTTGGCAGGCCGCCGTAACCAACGCTGGTCACTTCCGGGTCCTCCTCAGGGATGTTGATCCCTTTTTCGATCGCATCCAGCAGGCTCCCTCCCTGATGGAATATCTCGGCGGCGCGATTTACTGCGGGAAGGCCGTGTTTCCAGGTCGCCAGAAAGACGGGACCTTCCTCCGGCTCCTCCGCCCGCGCTGGAACGCCGGCCAGAGCCCCGGCTGCGGCTATGGATTTGATAAAGTCCCTGCGATTAACGTTGTCCATGATTTCTCCTTATGAGTCCTGCGATTTGCCCCTGCGGGCCCTGCGGGGCAACGGTTTGCCCCACCCGCCGCCGCCGGGAGTTTCAATGGTAAGAACGCTCCCTGCCGGTACGCCTGCCACTGCTTTTGAAGGCAGTTCTTGTACCCTGCCGTTTGCCGCCAGTGTGTTCTTCCCGGGCTTGCCCGGGCTGCCGCCGGCCAAGCCGTAAGGAGGAAAGCGTCGCCGGTCAGATAGAATACTGCAACGAACGCCGGTGAGAAACTCGAGCTCGCGAATGATGCCGTCCCCACCACGGAACCTGCCACGGCCTCCAGAGCCACGCCGGATCGAGGTGCGCCTCACTCGAACAGGGAAGTGGGATTCCAGGGCTTCTACGGGCGTGTTCAGCGAATTGGTCATGTGAGAGTGGATGCCGCTCATGCCATCTGCTGATGGACGAGCGCCCATTCCGCCTGCAATGGTTTCGTAATAGGCGAAAGGCCCTCCGATGCGGGGATCGATTCCTCCGAATGAAAGATTGTTCATGGTACCAGAGCTCGCCGCCGGTATGCGATGGGGCAGTGCCCGGGCGAGCGCCCGCAACAGGACGTCCACAATTCGCTGCGAAGTCTCCACATTGCCGGCCGCAACCGCGGCCGGCGGCTGTGCGTTCAGCACAGTGCGTTCAGGAGCG
>DASSJE010000180.1:0-21972 GCA_035691365.1 Terriglobia bacterium | reverse complement strand
CAGAAGCTGGCGGCGCGTGCTGAAAAAGCGTGAAGCCGGCGACAGCCCCTACTACGGCGTGCCGCGCGGATGCGCTTTGGAAATTTACGAACCGCAGTCCTGGCTTCTCGAGTTCGGCCGCCCAGCCTGGCTGGGAAATCTTACCTTCCGGGAACGCCTGCATCGAGCCAGCAAATTGCTGTGGCGCCATGGTTGCCAGCAAACTGTGCTTTACCTTTGCCAGCCCGATTTCGCCCCTGCGCTCCATCTCCTGCCGCATCAGTTGAGCGTCTATCACATTGATGACGAGTATTCGTACTCGCCCCAGGAAAAGCCGGTCGCTGAGGCGGAAGCTCGCCTGATCCAAAGTGTCGGACAAGTATTCATACATTCTCCCGCCATGCTGGAGAAGAAAGGCCGGCTGAATCCGAATACCGAGTTCGTGCCCAACGGCGTGGATTATAAGAGCTACGCCACTCCGGTGCCCGAACCCGAAGACTTGCGCCAGATTCCGGGCCCTCGCATCGGCTACTCGGGAATGCTGAAGCCGCAAATGAACTGGCCTCTTCTTCTGGAACTGAGCGGGCGGCATCCGGAGTGGTCGTTTGTGTTCGTGGGCGCAGCCAGCCGACGCTGGAGTTCGGCGGAAATCCTGCAGGCCTTCTCCACCCGCCGTAACGTCCATTTTCTCGGACCAAAAACGACGCGCGATCTGGCGCGTTATCCGCAGCATTTTCAGGTGTGCATGATGCCGTACCGGAACGACGGCTATACCAAATTCATCTATCCCCTCAAACTGCACGAATACCTGGCCAGCGGCAGGCCGGTGGTGGGTTCGCCTCTGCCCACCCTGCAGAAGTTCAACAATGTTGTTTTTCTCGGGGAAACGGTGGAAGAGTGGTCCCTGGCCATAACCCAGGCTCTCGATCGCTCAGTGTCCTCCCCCAGCGCAGTTGAGGCTCGGCAGAGCGTGGCTCGGGCGCATGACTGGAGTGTTCTGGTGGCTAAAATCGCGGGGCAGATGGCTCGACGGCTGGCCCTGCGAATGCCCGAACAATCCGGCGTGTGCTCCCCACAGTTATGTCCACAGTAACACGGTGATCCGCTTATCACTTTTAGAACGGCTGACCTAACCATGGGTACTTGCATCATGAATTCAGAGGTCGCAGAGGCGAACACAGAAGTTCGCCCCCGAGTAAGCATCGGTGTGCCCGTTTTCAACGGGGAGCGATACCTGGCGCAAGCCCTGGATTCGATTTTTGCCCAAACCTATCAGAACTTCGAGTTAATTATCTCGGATAACGGCTCCAGCGATGGCACGGAAGCGATCTGCCGCCGCTACGCTGCCGCTGATTCTCGTGTTCGTTATTACCGCCATGACAAAACCCGGGGAGTGACCTGGAATTTTCGCCAGGTCGTGCTGCGTTCTACGGGAGAATATTTCATGTGGGTGGCGGCCGATGACCGGCTGGCCCCCGACTACGTCGAACGCTGCGTCGAAGTATTGGACCGGGAAAGCCAGGTAGTCCTGTGCTATTGCCGCTCAGTGGATATGGATGAGGACGGCACAGTGCTGCGCCGCGAGGAGCCGGAGCTGAACACGGCAGCAGCACAGCCGCACGAGCGGTTTCGGGAACTGATCCGCATGGATCACAACTGCGCCGCGCTTTTCGGCCTGATTCGCGCCAGCATACTGAAGCTGACCCCCATCCATGGGGATTTTGCCGATTCAGACCGGTCTGTCCTGGCCGAACTGGCGCTTTATGGCAAGTACTACCAGATTCCGGAAGACTTGTTCTTTCACCACGACCACGCACAGCGCGTAACCCGCCAATTCCCTTCCCGGCAGCAGCGGATGTTCAAGCTGCATGCGGAACGGCCGCCGCGCTTCGTGCTGCCTCATTTCCGGCAGTTCTGGGAGTACCTGACGAGCATTCAACGCGCGCCGCTGCCCTGGAGAGAAAGATTTCGCTGCTATTTGCACATGCTGGGCTGGATTCGCGACAATAGCCCAAGATTGTGGAGCGACCTGCGTTTCGTAGCCTGGCAACTGCTGCAACCTTTTCGACAGGGTAGTTCCAGCGACTGAAACAACCGGCGCTTGTAGCTGGCCGCGCGAGAGTTTGAGTTCAGGATTGGCAGTTTCGGAGGACATCTGATGAAGGTCGTGTTGTTCTGTGGAGGCTTCGGCATGAGAATCAAGGAATTCTCCGAAGCCATTCCCAAACCCCTGGTCAACATCGGCTATAGGCCCATCCTATGGCACGTAATGAAGTATTACGCGCATTATGGCCACAGGGACTTCATTCTCTGCCTGGGTTACAAGGCGGACGCCATCAAGCAATACTTCTTGAATTACAACGAATGCCTGACCAACGACTTTGTGTTAGCCGACGGAGGCAAGCAGGTCACGCTGCTCAACAGCGACATTCACGACTGGCGCATCACCTTTGTGGACACGGGCATTACCTCCAACGTCGGCCAGAGGCTCAAGCTGGTTGAGCCCTACCTGAAGAACGAAGAAATGTTCCTGGCCAACTACACAGACGGGCTTTCCGACCTGCCCCTGCCCGACTACATCGAGCACTTCCAGCGCCGCAACAAGCTGGCTGGGTTCGTTTGCGTGAAGCCCAGCCAGAGCTTCCACGTGGTTACCATGGAAGATGGCGACCTGGTCAGCGACATCCAGCACGTGGAGCATTCGGGAGTGCGCATGAACGGCGGCTTCTTCATTTTGCGCAAAGACATTTTCCGCTACATGCGGCCGGGCGAAGAACTGGTGGTTGAGCCCTTCCAGCGCCTGATTCCCGAGCGCCAGCTCATGGCTTACAAGTACGACGGCTTCTGGGCCTGCATGGATACCTTCAAGGAAAAACAGCAGCTCGAAGATCTGTACGCGCGGGGTGATGCGCCTTGGGAAGTCTGGAAAAACTCGTTGCCGTCCAAGGCCGAAACCATCCATGCTTAAGCTGCTCTTCTCCAGACCACGCAGCTCTGGCTATCGCATTTTGTGCCTGGGAGCCCATTCCGATGACCTGGAAATCGGCTGTGGCGGCACCATTCTGCAGCTGCTGAACCAGCATAAGAACGCGAATGTACGCTGGGTGGTATTCAGCTCTGACCGTACTCGGGCCAAGGAAGCGCGCCACAGCGCGGAGCTGTTCCTGAAGCGGGCGGCAAAAAAGGAGATCACGATCAAGTCGTTTCGCGACGGCTTCCTGCCTTATACAGGCACGCAGGTGAAGGAGTTTTTTGAGAGACTAAAGCCGTTCGCTCCCGACTTGATCCTGACTCACTATCGCCACGACTTGCACCAGGATCACCGGTTGCTCTGCGAGCTTACCTGGAACACGTTTCGCGACCACACCATTCTGGAGTACGAAATACCCAAGTACGACGGGGACATGGGAATGCCGAATTTGTTTGTTCCCATCGAGGAAGAGATCTGCAGCCAGAAAACGGACTACCTGCTGGAAAGTTTCCAGTCCCAGCGTGACAAGCATTGGTTTACCGCGGAAACTTTTCGCTCCATGTTGCGGCTGAGAGGACTGGAATGCCGCTCCCAGACGGGGTATGCGGAAGCTTTTTACGCGCGCAAGATTGTGCTCGAACAAGATTAACTTGGGCGATGTAGGGTTCGAACAGAGGAGGATGAGTGAAAGTACTGGTCAGCGGTCATAACGGTTATATCGGGTCGGTCATGGTTCCCATGCTTCGCGCTGCGGGACACGAAGTGGTCGGCATTGATACTTTCTTTTTTGAGAATTGCACATTTGGCGAGGACGCCCCCGCGGTTCCGGCTCTGCGCAAGGACGTTCGCGATGTTGAGGTACGGGACCTCGAAGGGTTTGACGCTGTGATCCATCTGGCCGCGCTGTCCAATGATCCTCTGGGGAATCTCAACGCGGAGTGCACCTACGACATCAATCACCGCGCCTCGGTGCACTTGGCGCGGGTGGCGAAGGAAGCGGGCGTCCCACGTTATCTGTATGCCTCTTCCTGCAGCCTTTATGGCGTTTCGGACACGAATGCCATGCTGCGCGAGGATGCGCCCTTCAATCCCATAACTGCCTACGGCGAAACCAAGGTGCTCAGCGAGCGCGATATTGCCAAGCTCGCGGACGATCACTTCAGCCCCACTTTTCTGCGCAATGCCACGGCCTACGGCGCCTCACCGCGTCTGCGCGGCGACGTGGTGGTAAACAACCTGGTGGCGGTTGCTTACACCACAGGCGAGGTACTTATCCAGAGCGACGGCACGCCCTGGCGCCCGCTGGTGCACATTGAAGACATTTCGAGCGCCTTCATCGCTGTCCTGCAGGCTCCGAGAGAGGCTATTCACAACCAGGCGTTCAACGTAGGCCGCAGCGAAGAGAACTACCAGATACGCGATCTGGCGGAGATGGTGCAGAAAGTCGTGCCCGGCAGCCGTGTCACCTATGCCCCCGGCGGCGGACCCGATCCGCGCTGCTACCGCGTGGATTGTTCTAAAGTTGCCAGAGCGTTGCCTGCGTTCAAGCCGCAGTGGACGGTCGCCCGCGGCATGGAACAGTTATATGCTGCGTTCAAGAAATATGGACTGACCAAGGATGAATTCATGGGCGGAAAATATTTCAGAATTAAGCAGATCACAAAACTCCAGGAAAGCGGCCGCCTTGACTCCAGCATGCACTGGGTCGCTGATGCCGAGGAAAGAGCCGTAGCCGGCGCGTCTTTCGCTACGGTTGCGAGGCGCGATTAGTTCTCAAGCGCTACTCGTCTGAATTTGATTCCAGCAAGGTGATACATGCCAGGTTCCCCTAAGGTAGGTAAAATATTTTTAGTGCTCGCCGCGGTGTTGCTGCTGGTGACAGCGCTGCCCGCCCAGGTCTCGGTTCTTACGCAATCGAATAATCCGGCCCGCACGGGTTGGAACAATCAGGAGACCATTCTCAACACCTCCAACCTGAACGTGAGCAATTTCGGCAAGCTTTTTGCCTTGAATGTGGATGGCTACATCTACGCCCAGCCGCTGTACATGCCCAATGTCAGCATCGGCGGGAAAAACCACAATGTGGTTTTTGTAGCTACTGAGCACAATAGCGTCTACGCCTTCGACGCAGACAGTCTTGGTCCGCCTCTGTGGCAGGCGA
Organism: Terriglobia bacterium; assembly: GCA_035691365.1. Taxonomy (GTDB): domain Bacteria; phylum Acidobacteriota; class Terriglobia; order UBA7540; family UBA7540; genus SCRD01. The sequence continues at coordinate 16,861 of DASSJE010000180.1, read as the reverse complement.
ATGTCAATGCAGGCGGCACGCCCGTTGACAGCAACGACATCTGCACGGCAAGTGGACAGGCGAACTACTGCGCCGATCTGATTCCCGAGGTCGGGGTTACCGCGACCCCGGTGATTGACCCGTCTGCAGGAACTATGTACATTGTGGCGGAGACCAAAGCTTCCACCTCCTATCATTTCAAGCTTCACGCCCTCGATATCACCACGGGAGCGGAACGGCCTGGCAGTCCTGTCGAGATTGATGGGAGTGATCAGTCGCCCCCCCTCAATCAACTGATTCAGCTCAACCGGCCGGGCCTGCTTCTGCTGAACGGAAAGGTGTACACCGCTTTTGGCTCCAACGGCGATTTTGTCGTAAACAGCGTGTATTGGCACGGATGGATTTTTGCTTATGATGCAACTACGCTGCAAAGAAGAGCTGTGTTTGACGTCTCCCCTAATACTGGCTATCTGGCCGCGGGCGGCATCTGGCAGGGCGGCAAGGGATTGGTCAGCGACGGCACATACATCTACGTCGCCACGAGTAATGGCAGCTCTACCGATTGGCAAGGTGGGAATGACTACGCGTCGAGTTATTTGAAACTGGACCAGAACCTAAACGTGGTGGATTGGTTCGCGCCAAACAATCAGTCCTATCTGAATACGAATCCCGGCAATGTTGACATCGGATCCGGCGGCCCGGTCCTACTACCCAGTTCGCCACCAGTGCTGGTTGGCGGCGGCAAAGATGGAATTTTGCGGGTGATGAACACCGGAAACCTGGGCAAGTACAACGCCAGTACTAACCAGAACTTGCAGAATTTTCAGGCCACTAACGTATACGACCGTGGAATGATTTTCGGCGGGCCGGTTTTCTGGAATAGCCCTCAGAATGGTGGCGTGCTTTATCTGTGGGGGCCTGGGGATGTGATTAAAGGCTGGAAACTGACAGGCAGCACCTTCCAGACTAATCCAGTCACACTGGGCACGATCCAGAACCAGGAGAGCGAGGACACTCTGGCCGCCCTATCCATATCATCCAACGGCAGCCAGTCTGGAAGCGGCATCGTTTGGGCATCACGCTTTCTTTCCCTGCCGACAGGTGCGAACAGCAAGGTTGCTCCCGGCGTTCTCACCGCCTTTGATGCCGATAACCTTGCCAATGAATTGTGGGACAGCCAGCAGAACTCCGGTCGGGACGCCGTGAACGAGTATGCGAAGTTCGTACCTCCCACAGTGGCTAACGGGAAGGTGTACCTGCCCACTTGGGTGGGACCGAACGTTCTGGGTCAAAACTCTGGGCAGCTGCTGGTCTATGGCCTGCTCAATTCAGTGAAGCAGTTTTTTAGTCTGAGCGGGTCGCCCTCGGCGGTGACCGTAAGCCCCGGGCAGTCGGCGAAATACACCATTGCTATCAACGGCAGCAACGGCTTTAATGGCGCCGTTAGCCTTGCCTGCTCGGCGTTGCCGTCCGGTGCGAAGTGCCAGTTCGCCTCCAATACTGTGAACGCAGGCTCGTCCACTACGCTGACCATTACTACCCAGGCGCCGTCCACCGCCCTTCTGCAGCCGACGCACGGAAAACGGAGCCTGCTCCCGTTGTATGGGGTGTTGTTGCCACCTTTCGGCCTCACGCTGGCCGGTGTGGGCTTGGGCTCGCGCCGGCGCAAGCTCGTGCTGGGGCTCTTCGCCGTGCTGCTGCTTTGCCTGATTCTCGCAGCCTGCGGCGGGGGCGGTTCCTCCACAGGCGGCGGAGGCGGAGGCGGCGGTGGTGGCGGCACGCCTCCCGGCTCCTATAGCGTGATCGTGACTGGAACTCCGAGCAGCGGCTCGCAGCAGTTCACCACCATAACTTTGACCGTGCAGTAGAACCATTTCCCCTGCTGTTGGAGATGCAATGACGCTTAAGGCCCTCCCCCCCTCTCTTGACGAAATTCAGGTCTGTTCTCATTTAAGTTGCGAACGCATCGCCAAGCCGGTGCGTTGGCTGTGCTTTTCGCTGCTGGTAGCGTTGTGCCTTGCTCCACTGGCGATGGCCCAGGTCTCTGTTCTGACCAACCACAATGACGCGGGCCGCACGGGCCAAAATCTGCAGGAGACCACCCTCGCCACCACCAACGTAAACGTGGGCAACTTCGGCAAGGTGTTCACGCGCACAGTGGATGGCTACATCTACGCCCAGCCTCTGGTAGCGACAGGCCTTTCCATCGGGAGCAAGGGCAATGTCGTCTATGTGGCTACCGAACACAACAGCGTCTATGCTTTTGATGCCGATGATCCCACGGCATCGGCGCCCCTGTGGCATGTCACGCCCGCCACTCTGGGAACCTCTGTGCCCAGCGGTGACGTGTGCATCGGCTTGTCCATCGCCGAATGCCCTTACAAAGACTTGCTCCCGGAGATCGGCATCACAGCCACACCCGTTATTGACCCGGCAAGCAGCACTATTTATGTGGTCGCTAAGAGCAAGAACACCAGCAACAACACATACCACTTCAAACTGCATGCCCTTGACCTGATAACCGGGGCCGAAAAATTCGGCGGTCCGGTTGAGATCACCGCTAGCGTGTCCGGCACAGGATCAGGAAGTTCGGGCGGCACCATTACCTTCAAGCCGCTGAATCAGATGAACCGGCCGGGACTGCTGCTGCTGAACGGCAAGGTATACGTCGGGTTTGGCTCCGTGGGCGACGTGCCTCCGTGGCACGGCTGGATTTTCGGCTACAGTGCTTCCAACCTGCTGACAGCGCCGACGGTATTCATCGCCACACCCAATGGCGACAGTGGTGGCTTTTGGGCCGCGGGACAAGGTCTGGCGGGCAACATCGTAAATAGCACAGCGTGGATTTACGGCGCCACAAGCAATGGACTGTTTGATGTGAACACCGGAGGTAAGGATTATGGCGACAGCATTCTGAAGCTCAACGCCTCTTCCGGCCTGACCGTAGCCGATTACTTCACGCCTCATGATCAAAGCTTTTTGGATACGGGTAATGTGGACCTGGGGTCCGGCGGGCCCATGCTTCTGCCCAATACCACTGACCTGGTGAACATCGGCAAGGATGGATACTTGCGCCTCATGGATACCACCACAGGAAAAATGGGCGGATTCAACTCCACTACGGATCAGAACCTGCAGAACCTTCTCGTGACCAACGGCACGAACTCTTTTGCCTTCATGGGCAGCCCCGTCTACTGGAACAGTCCTAATAATGGGCCGGTCATTTATTTCTGGGGTCCCGACGATTTCCTCAAGGCATATAAGTTCGTGAATGGATTGTTCCAAACTACAGCCGTGTCGCAGGGCACCATCCAGGGTACGGCCGGGTATTCCAACAGCATGCCGCTGTCACTTTCCGCGAGCGGCAGCCAAAGTGGTACGGGAATCGTGTGGGCCACCGCTCCCCTGGGAGATGCCAGCGAACAGACGGTAACAGGTATCGTGCGCGCCTTTGATGCCACCGACCTCGGCAACGAACTGTGGGATAGCAACCAGAGCCCTGCCCGCGACGCCCTGGGCAACTATGCCAAGTTCACGCCGCCCACCATTGCTAATGGAAAGGTGTACGTCCCCACTTTCTCCAATGCACTGGTGGTGTACGGGTTGAATCCTCCCCCGGTAAGCAGCATTACCTTTATGCAAGTGGCGGCCGCAACGCCGCAATCTAATTCTGCAACCGTTCCTGTCGGCCCATTACCGCAGGCTGAGATTGCCGGCGACCTGAACATAGTGGTGGTGGGCTGGAACGACACAACCTCGTCCGTCAGTTCGGTCACGGACACACTGGGGAATACTTACACCCTCGCGGTCGGCCCGACCACCGCTTCCGGCGCCCGGCAGTCCATCTACTACGCTAAAAACATTAAGGGCGGCACCAACACCGTTACCGTCAATTTCAACCAGCCGGCCGTTTATCCTGACATTCGCGTCCTGGAATACGCGGGCGCCGATACCACTAACCCGCTCGACGTGACTGCTGCTGCAGTGGGCAGCAGTGCCACCGCGAGCAGCGGCCCGGCCACCACCACCGCCGCCAAGGACCTGATTTTTGGCGCCGACACAATCGCCACCGGAACGCCTGGGCCGGGCGCGGGATTCACCACCCGCATCATTACCACCCATGACTCTGATCTCGCCGAGGACGAGATCGGCCCCTCCCCCGGCTCTTACACTGCCACGGCCCCGCTTTCCCCCAGCGGATATTGGGTCATGCAGATGGCGGCATTCAAGGTGCAAGGCAGCGGCAGCGGCACTCCGACGCCGACCGTTAGTTCGGTCTCGCCCGCCTCCGGTTCGACTAATGGCGGCACTGGGGTGACCATCACTGGCACCAACTTTTCGGCCGGCGCAACGGTCACCTTCGGCGGCACCGCTGCAACGTCCGTAACTGTCGTAAGCGGCGCCTCGATTACCGCCACTACACCGGCCCATGCTGCCGGGGCGGTTACCGTGGCTGTGACCAATACGGGCGGCCAGAGTGGCACGCTGCCCAATGGTTTTACCTACGTCTCGCCCACACCTACGGTGAGTTCAGTTTCACCCAACTCGGGCTCAACAAATGGCGGCACGAGCGTCACCATTACCGGCACCAATTTTGCGGCTGGCGCTACGGTGACATTCGGCGGCACCGCTGCGAGTAGCGTGAGTGTACGGAGCAGCACTTCGATTATCGCTACCACTCCGGCCCACGCCGCCGGCGCGGTCAACGTGGTGGTCACCAATACCGGCGGGCCGAGCGCAACCCTGACGAACGGCTTTAACTACACTACTTCCAGTGGCACTCCCATCACCTTCGTCCAGGTTGCCGCCGCTACACCGCAGGGGTCTTTCGCGACGCTGTCCGTTCCCTACACGTCTTCACAAAAAGCTGGCAATCTGAACATGGTAGTAGTGGGTTGGAACGACACCACGTCCGCGGTATCTTCTGTCACCGACTCGCTGGGCAACAGCTACATCCTGGCAGTGGGGCCGACCACCGCTTCCGGCGCGCGGCAGTCCATTTACTACGCCAAGAACATCAAGGGCGGCAGCAACACGGTGACAGTAACCTTCAGCCAGGCGGCGGCCTACCCTGATATTCGCATTCTGGAATACTCGGGCGCCAGCACCACGAGCCCAGTAGACGTGGCTGCAGCAGCCGTCGGCAGCAGCACCACTGCCAGCTGCGGCCCAGTTACTACCACGGCAGCCAACGAACTGATTTTCGCCGCCGATACTATCGCCACCGGCACCCCCGGCCCGGGCTCGGGCTTTACTGCTCGCATCATCACCACCCACGATTCAGACCTGGCCGAAGACAAACAGGGAGCCACAACCGGCTCGTACTCCGCCACCGCTCCCGTCTCTCCTGCTGGCTACTGGGTCATACAGATGGTGACCATAAAGCAGTAAGAGTAGATCTCTGAGCGCATCTTCCTCCTGCGGTGCTCGTGTGCAATGAATCTGTCTACTGTTACTCCTAAGCCGGCAAAGGTGATCCACGATGCGGGTTCCCCTCCAGCCACCCGTCAGAGTGCATCCCTGCGTAATCCTGCCCTCGTCAAGCTCGCCTGGGCGGCTGTTGGCCTCGGCTGCCTGTTGCGTGTGCTCGAGTACCTGTTGAACCGGTCACTATGGCTTGATGAAGCCTACCTGGCGCTCAACATCCTGCATCGCCCCTGGGCAGGGCTGCTCCAAACTCTCGACAATCACCAGGGCGCCCCCATCATCTTTCTGCTGCTGGAAAAATCGGCCTCTCTGTACCTGGGCTCGAGCGAATATGCTCTGCGCTTGCTGCCGCTGGTGGCCGGCATCCTCTCCATGTTGCTGTTCTATAAGCTTGTCGGCAAAGCGATCAGCGGCGTCGCCATACCCATCGCGCTCGGCCTGTTCGCCATCTCCCCGTCGCTGATTTACTACTCTTCTGAACTCAAGCAATACTCTTGTGATGTAGCGGTTGCGATTTTGCTTTATTTCCTGGCCATCGAGGGCAGCGATGGCAGGTGGAAACCGCTGAAGGTGGTGACATTTGGCTTAGCGGGCGCACTCGCCATATGGATATCGCATCCTGCCACCTTCGTGCTGGCCGGCATTGGGGCTACCCTCAGCATCGTGCTGATCGCGCAAAAAAATTGGGCCAGGCTGCTCCGGCTTTGTCCGGCCTTCCTAATGTGGGTGGCGAGTCTGGGCGCATGCTACGCCATTGCCTTGCGCAAGCTCGCCCAGGATGCCGTTTTGCTGGATTACTGGAAGGAAAATTTCATGCCCCTTCCGCCACGATCCGTCACCGACTTCAAATGGTTTGTGGACAGCTTCTTCGGATTCTTCAGCGGCACGGCAGCCTTGCAGTTTGCCGGGTTAGCGGCATTCGTCTTTCTCGTGGGCTGCATCTCCATGTACGGCCGCAACCGTCAACGCCTTTTTCTCCTGCTTAGCCCTGTGGTTCCAACGCTGCTGGCTTCAGGAGCACACAAGTATCCCTTTGGAGGCAGGCTGGCGCTGTTTCTGGTACCCCCGGCCGTGCTGCTGATGGCGGAGGGCGCGGCGGTGATTCGCGCCGCAGCGCAGGATTACTTGCCTGCAGCGGGAGTGGTTCTGGTTGCACTGCTGTTTCTCGACCCGGGCATATATGTCCTGCACCACTTCGCCAAGCCCCACACCCAAAATGCCCGTCCTGGAATCATGCTTCCGGAGGAGATCAAGCCGGTTCGCGCGTACTTGCGCGCTCATGAGCAACCTGGCGACCTGATCTACGTCTTCTCCGCATCGGAGCCTGCCTGGGAGTACTACACGGAGCGGGATATGTCATTTCCCCGCGGCAACGTGGTTCTCGGCACCGCCAGCGGCGACGATCTCCACGATTATGAATCTGATTTGAACCGCTTGCGGGGACGCCGTACGTGGGTGGTGTTCTCGCACACTCACGGCACCGGGGCGAACGAGGCCCGGGAGATCGAATTCTACCTTGATGCGCTGGGCGCCAAGCGGCTCAACTCCTTTACCAGCGCGGGCGCGGCTACTTACCTCTACGATTTGCGCGGAACCGCCGCGCTTCCCGCCGCTGCCAGCACTCAGTAAACAGCTTCGGGGCACACCGAAGGTGAACTCTGACCCGCCGGCGCAGACTGGCCTGCGTTGCTGCCGGAGCGCAGATTGGGCAAATCGGAGCCTGCCTGAGCCAGCCCCGAAAAATAAGGTTTGACCCGCGGAGGAATGTCGTCGGCCTCAACCAGCCAGACGCGGCGATTTCTGAAATAACTGATCAGCTCTTGATTGCATTTTTCGCCCATATCCCGCGCCCAAACCACCTTGGCATGGTCAATATCGGCCCGGTTGTAAACCCACTCCATGTGCACAAAATGGGTTGGCTTATAGTGAACGATGAGAAGCTGATCGCCCGGCATGTGTCCCATCTTCTGTAACACGGCAGCCCGTTGCTGGTTGCCGGCATAGTCATAGTCAATCTTCACCAGCTTGTCTATGGCCTTATCAAACTCAAACGAGTTAATGGCCACCGTCATAGCGCTTACCCAGCCGGCGTCAATTAGAAAGCTGCCCAACACCACCGCAAACACCACGGCCCTTCCCGCCTGCTTTCCCTGCCACTTCCAGTAATACATATGCCGCATGCTCTGCACGGCGATGGCGAATATCGCCGCCGCCATGGGGGCGGCGTAATGCGGATTGCTCCAGGTTTCTACCTCGAGTCCCACCGCTCCCACGGCCACCACGATCAGCAGCAAACGAATACGTTTGTCTCTGATCACCCACGGCAACGCGAGCAGAGGGATAAACAACAAGGGTCCGAAATAAAACCACGTGTATCTTTCGAACTTGATCCAGGTGGCGTGGAGAATGCCGTGGGTCATGGTATTGCGGTACTCGGCAACTTCCCACCCTGCATAATAATTGCGCATGGCCGCATGCCGGTACACGGGCCGCGGCTGTCGCGGGGGTTGCCACGCAAACAAAGAGACCACTTTGTAGGTGCGCTGGTTGATTTGGTAAGGCATCAGCAGCGGATTCCCTGAAACGCGCCAGTTGTCATAGGCGAGAAAGGCGCCGAAAACTGCCAGCACCAGCGCCGCCGGCGCTACCACCCGCTTCAGGGTAATGCGCGCACGCGGCCTCCGCTTCCCAAGCATCCATGCCAGCAGCGCCGCCGCGACGGCGAGAGAAAAAATCAGTCCCTCATACGGGCGGCTCAGGGCTAGCACTCCGACACCGAACGCCAGCACCATACTCAGGAATGCGCACGGACGCCGCTTCAGTCGCCCAAACGCTCCCAGCACCAGCGCCCCGCCGAGCGCTGGCAGCGAAGTGCAGTAATACGAATTCGCCCAATAGCTAAGGAGCCCAAATTGCAGGATGGCCAGCACGCCTCCCAGCAGCGCCCACTTGGGCGGCGCCCAGGCTTGCAGCATCCACACGATCAGTCCGCAGGCCAGCGCCGTACTCAACCAGACTCCGATCCAGGGATGGCCCAGCAGTTGTCCCGCCGCCAACACAAAACCCTGCCCCGGCGGATACATGGACATGTACGTGGGCAAGAAATTCACGTGCATGGTTTCGAAGTGCATCCACATCCGGTGGGTGGGATTGGTCAGCCGGCCATGCGCGAAGGTATCGGCGGCCAGCAGATAGCTGAACTCGTCTTGATCCTTGGGAGCCGGAACCTTCAGGATGGGGATAAGAGCGGCGCGGGCCAACAGGCAGGCAAGAACAACCGCCACCACAGCCAGCGTTTTTCTGCGGGCCAGTTCATGGAAGGCGTAAAGAAGCGTTCTGACCTGCGAAGCTTTGGGATCAAACACGCCCTCCCACTGCAGAAACCAACTGGAAAGCAGCAGGAGCACAACCGCGGTCAGCGCGCTAACAGCAAGGAGAACTGAGACGGTGCCAATACCCTTCAGCAGATGGCGAGCCAACATGTCCGATCCGACGTCATTGATTCCACAGGCAAAACGCGAGTTTAACACCAGGGCTGAGCGGCTCTGGCGTGACGAAAAGCCACGCCCTTTCGCCCCCTTACGGCGCGGGCGACGCGTCCCTGCAGCGCAAAACGTAGTAATCGGTTGCTCCCGCTTTCTGCCAGCCCATTGTGCGCACGTTGTTGGGAACCTTATAGGCGACCAAAGCCTTCACACCGGTGCCGCAAAAAGCCTCGACCACTTCGCGCTGCAGAGCAGCATCGCTGTGCCAGAACTCCTCCGCGTCCTGGAAGGGCATGTCGGCCACAATGGTCAACTTCGCCAGCCGGGCCCAGTACTTGTTGAATATGTCTTCCGAAGACTGGATGTACCCCAGGCGGTCTCCCGGGTCCACACCCATGCTGTGCAGGTAATCGGCTACCTGGGCATCAGAGTGGTCGAAGGCCGCGCCCGCTCGCCATCGCCCTACGGCCTGTACCGCGTCGCTGACGGTCAGCAAGCCAATCGGCAGAAGCAAGGCGATTGCGACACCTAACGCCAGCGGCGCAAGGAACTGCTCTCGCTTCTTCAAGTTCGGCACGTACAGCCCGGCGAATAGGGCGGACCAAATCAGCACGAAGAAAGGAGCTACGTAACGGTTGTCCGCTCGTATGGGCGCGTACAGGGCCAAACCGGCAAGTCCTGGAATCAGCAGATACCAGGGGAGCTTCCAGGGTGCCACTTTCCACGCTGGGAGGAGGAAAAAGAGAAACAACACGCCGGCAATCAAAGCCGTTTGTCCGTCGAGGATGTGCGCGTACGATTGCGCCGCTGAGAACAACCGCCGAACCTGGACAGGCAAGTTAAAGCGCACTTCCGCGCCGTCATACCAGTAAGAGGGGTCATCCCAGGGTGGATAGCTGCCGTGGAAAGGAGCGCTGAATTCGTACACCCGGGGCGATGCCAGCAATTGCCGCATGGGATGCTGCGGAGTGCCCGCCACAGCTGCATTCCAGGGAAAGGGATAACCGTCGCCGGACCAGCCGAGGTCGTTGTACCAGAGATAGTTGAGCCGGCCGGAGTCGCCGAACGTCAGCCTGCCTTTGGCGCGGCTGAGCACAAAAACCCAAGGGCTGCAGGCAATGAGAAAAATCACCGTCCCCGCCGCCAACCGGGGCAGGGCCTGTTTTTTATTGCGCGCGGCAAGAGCGGCTGCGGCCAGAAACACAAAGCTCATCGGGAACATGACCGCTTTCATGTGGTAGCCAAGTGCCAGCAGAACCCCGAAACCCAGATACAGCGCCCACGGATCTTCCCCAGCTGTAATCCGCACCAGGGCGGCACAGGCCAGAAATACGATTGCGGCAACCGCCATGTCGGGACTGTCCCGATACGGTCCGATCATCAACATGGCGCCATAGAGAAACAGCACGATGCCGAACAGAAACCAGGCCCTCCCCCCTATTTCTGGACCCACACCCTCGGCGGCTGCTTCCCGGCTGATGTGCCGCGTAAGCTCCTGCCAGAAGAACGCAAAGCACAGCAACGCAACGACATACATGAGAAAGCTCACGCTGCGCACCACCACCGGCTCCCAGTAACCGGAAGGTCGAACGATCGCTAAGGCAGCGGCCAAAAACCAGGAGTAGCCGGGGCTCCAGTAGGCATTAGCAATCGAGCGCCAATCGTGGTGCAGCCACGCGCTGGCCACGTCGAGGTAGGAGACCAGGTCGTCGTACATAAAGAGATCGCCCCCGTGCCAGGCCACATCAGCGCCCACAAGAGTGGCAAGGACCAACACGGTGGCAGCGAAGCGGCGGGAGACGGATGAACGAGATAACAATGCCTTATCCGGTGCAACCTCAGATGTGGCAGACAACATGAGCCTGATTATCTCGCGTTTTCCTTGATTCTGAGCAGCAGGTTACCAAGAAGGCTAATCTTCTCTATGCGCTTGTGTTCCAGCGGCTTCCAACGCTAGATGTCCGAAAGGAAAATTCGCCAGGAGACGTTAGTTTCACAACGGGAAAGCGTGGGAAAAGGCCCAACCGCGGTGTGCAAAGTTTTTGCACATGCCCCCCGAAAGCTCTTACCCAGGCCATCGTAAGTTGCTGAGATTCAGGTAAGTTGGATTGTTTTAATTTAGGAATTAAAGCTGCTTAATTGCTTTACGGCTTCAACTCTGTGCCCTTGGGCCCAAACGAATGCCTTTACTCCTCCCCCGAAATGGCGTTTGCGCGAGGCCGGACCAAGCGTCCGACCCCGCCCCAGGTTCGACCAAATTCAGTATGAGGACCAATTCTGTGATGAACATGGTAGGCGCAAAAACATTTCGGCGGACTTCCTTTCTGCTGGCGTTGCTGTTGCTGTTCGTGCCCGCCCTGGCCTCGGCGCAGGCACTGGTTGCCGGTCAGGACACCAGCAACACTTTCGACCCCAACAACCCCAACCTGGGCGCGGTGAGCGTCACTTTTGCGAAACCCACCACGGTCAATAACCTCATTGTGGTGGTCGTGGGATGGAGTGACACCTCCTCCACTGTCGCGAACGTCACCGACGACGGAAACAACGCATACCAAGTGGCCGCTGGAACCAACGCATCCGCGTGCTGCTCGCAAGTCATTTACTTCGCCAAAGTCGCAACCGCCTCCCAGACGCTCACCGTGAACTTCAACCAGGTTGCCGCGGCACCCGACGTGCGAATCCGGGAATATAGCGGGCTCAGCGCCAGCCAACCGCTGGAGACGAGCGCTGGCGCCCCAGGTGTCAGCGGGAGCCCGAACGCGACCGCCGACAGCGGTGCGGCCACGACCAGCAACAACGATCTCATCGTTGGTGCTGGCACAATCTCAAGCTTTTTCAGCGCTGGCGGCGCGGGCTTCGGTAACGTAAGGATAACGCCCCACTACTCAGACATAATTGAGGATAAAACTGCAGCCGCTGGTTCGGTTAATGCGACGGCAACTGCGGCAGCCGGCAACTGGGCTATGCAGATGGTGGCCTTTACAGCGACTCCGGTAGCTGTTGTGGGCACACCCACGATTACGAATATTGCTCCTAATTCGGGGCCTGATACCGGTGGCACAGCCACAGTGATCACCGGCACCAATTTCCAGTCGGGCGCGGTGGTTCTATTTGACGGCGCATCAGCAGTGAACTGCTCGGTCAAAAGCGCCACCGAAATAGATTGCAGCACCCCCACGCACGGCATCGGCGGGGCCAATGTGACGGTGCAAAATGTTAACGGCGTGGCTTCTGCAGCTAGCGCCTTCACCTACACGGCCAGCACTCCCACGATCACCAATGTAAGCTTCACCGCCGGGCAGAATACGACCAACGGTGGCAACCAAATCACGATCACAGGGACCAGCTTCGTGGGTCCGGCAACCGTAAAGATCGGTGGGTTCAATGGCATCCCCGCCTCCAACGTTACGGTTGTAAATTCCACCACCATTACGGCCAGCGCTCCCGCACACGCGGTCGGGCCCGTAGATGTGTACGTGAGGAATGCAGACTCGGGCAACACAACAGCCGCCGGGGCTTACACTTATGTTCTTGGTACCGGTCCGGTTAATTTCATCCAAGGTGTCGGAGTTGGCGCCAGTTCAGGAACTCATGCCAGCTGGACCGCTTCGCTACCCAACCCGCAAACAGCGGGCGACAGTACCATTGTGATTGTTGGCTGGAGCAATAGTGGCGATGTTTCCTCAGTTACCGATGACACGGGCAACACCTACACGCGTGCCTTGTCCACATCCACGAACGTTGCCGGCAACATCAGCCAGACCATCTACTACGCCAAGAACATCAAGAGCAGCACGACCATCACGGCAAACTTCACTTCCGCTGTGGGCGCTCCCGACATCCGGGTGTTGGAGTACAGGGGACTGGATTCCGCCAATCCACTGGACACGAGCGTGGCAGCTGCGGCAGCAGCTCTCGGCGATGGCACTGTGGCCGATAGCGGCGCCGTGAGCACCACCTTCTCCAACAACCTGATTGTTGGTGGCGCGATGGTAGCGACCACGGTGACCGGCGCAGGAGGTAACTTCGTCATCACCGACGTAAGTAACGACGGCAATGGCTCCGAACACCAGTTCAATTCCGCGCCCGTCGGCGGTGCTCACGCCATAGCCAACCTGAGCAAAGGTAATTGGCTCATTCAGGCGGTCACTTTCCATGCTAACCCTGCCCTGGCCCCGCCCGACTTCACGCTGGGTGCTTCCCCGGCCAGCTCTTCGGTGAACCCTGGCAGTTCGGCAACCTACACCCTGAGTCTGACCCCGCACAATGGGTTCAACTCGGCGGTGAACCTCACCTGCTCCGGTCCGTCAGGTGTCGGTATCGCCTGCGCACTGAGCCCGTCCTCAATTACGCCAGGCACGCCGTCTACCCTGACCGTAACCACTACGGGTCCTACTGCGGCATTGGTAGCGCCGGCCAGCAATCGCAGCCTGCTGCCCCTGTATGCCATCTGGCTGCCCCTGCCAGGCATGGCCCTGGCCGGAATCGGCTACGCTTCGCGTAAGCGCAAGCTGGCCATCGGCATGACCCTGTTCCTGGCGCTGGGGCTCGCCCTGCTGCTGGCTGGTTGCGGTGGCGGCGGCTCCTCCTCCGGTGGCGGCGGTGGTGGTGGCGGAGGCGGCGGCGGTACGGCAGCCGGCACCTATACCATCACGGTCACCGGAACCTCCGGCAACCTGAGCCACAACACCCAGGTGACCCTGACTGTGCAGTAAATGAACCCGAGAAGCTGATGTCGGCTAAACGGCGGACATCAGCTTTCTCACAACGGAAGCCCTGCCGGCAAGAGCGGCAGAAAGACGTGACCTACAAGGGATCAGCGCAATTTAGCCTTGGCAACTCTGCGGCCTTAGCGATTGCGTTCGATCGTCAAGGCAGCATCCCCCACATTTGCGAGGAATATTCTTGCGCCTTACCAGCACTTTTGGTGCCGGGGGCGACACTACGGCAGAGTGCAGAACTAGCTATAATTTGAACATAGCAGTGAGGTTTCCCATGAAACGAGTTGTAATCCTTAGCGTTGTTTGCCTTGCAACTATTGCGCTGGGCGGCCTGCCGGCTTGGGGGCAGACCTCGCAGAGCCAGGACCAACAGAACCGTTATTCCCAGCCTAAACCCGCGAGCAACAACTCGAGCTCCACGGCTACGGCGCCCGGCAGCAAGCCCGCGGTGCCCCCAGCCGATGCGGCGGCGGTCCTCAAGGAGGGGACAGTCTCCAGCTCGGCGAGCTTCACGGATTCGGAACCGCTGATCGGGGTCGGTGACCTGGTACATATCAGCGTCATGGGCGCCCCGGAATTTGACCAGGATCTGCGGGTGGGAGCCAATGGCGACGCCTCCGTGGCCCTCGTGGGCGCTGTGCATCTGGCAGGGCTCACGCCGGATGTCGCGGCGCAGACCCTGCGCAAGCGCTTAATGGATGGCGGCTTCTTCTCCGATCCTCAGGTCACCGTCTTGGAAAAGGAGTACGCGACCCAGGGGGTTTCCGTGCTGGGCGAGGTGCAGAAGCCTGGAGTTTATCCCATCGTCGGCCCACGGAATTTGTTCGACGTCCTGTCGCTGGCCGGGGGAACCACTGCCAAGGCGGGCCAGGTGGTGAGCATCACCCACCGCAAACTGCCCAACAAACTGGAGACGGTCACGCTTTCCAACGACCCATCGAAAAATCTCGATGCCAACGTACAGGTGCTGCCGGGCGATACGGTAGTCGTGTCCAAGGCCGGCATCGTGTACGTGGTTGGGGATGTGCATCATCCCACGGGCGTGATCATGGACAACGGTGGAACCCTCACCGTGCTGCAGGCTGTGGCCATGGCAGAAGGAGTGAATAACACCGCCGCGCTTAATAAATCGAAGGTAATCCGCAAGACTTCTGATGGGCAGAAGGAGATTCCGATCGAGCTCAAGAAGATCATGTCTGCGAAAACTCCTGACGTGAACCTGGTCGCAGGCGACATTGTGTTCATTCCCAGCAGCGCCGCCAAAAGTGCCGCGGCGCGCAGCCTGGATGCGGCGGTGCGGCTGGCTACCGGTGTAGTGGCTTATCGCGCCGTTTATTGATGCTAGGCGGATTCAACCGTTCGCGGACTTGAGTAGAACCGTCTTTGCCGTGACAATAGATGGGTGAAGAAGAAGGTCATTGTCATCGGCCTGGACGGGCTGGAGCCGGCGATTGTCGAACGCCTGCTCCAGCGCAATGAACTGCCTAATCTGGCCCGCATTCGCGAGGCGGGCCTCTACACTCGCCTCCAGACCACCTATCCTGCTCAAACCCCGGTGGCTTGGTCCTCTTTTGCCACCGGAACCAATCCCGGCGGGCACGGCATTTTCGATTTCATCTGCCGTGACCCCGAGACCTACCTGGCCGATCTGGCCCTGAGCCGCTTCGAAAAACCCAAAAACATGTTTTCCCTTCCCCGCGTAGTTAACAAGCGGAGAGGTGTGCCTGTATGGCAGCGACTGAGCGAGGCCGGCGTGCCCAGCGTGGTGTTGCGTTGCCCCTGCACCTTTCCCGCGGAGAGCCTGCAGGGCAGAATGCTCTCCGGCATTGGCGTTCCTGACCTCCGCGGTGGTCAAGGCACAGGGACGTTTTACACCCAGGATCGAAGTGTAGCCGCCAAAGAACACGAGAATGTGGTGTACCTGGACTCAGGCCCGGAGTTAGTCACCTATGCCATAGGCCCGCGCAATACGCGCGGCACGCCTGCCTCGGACTTGAAAGCCGAGCTTCGCATCAAGGTGGACGCTGCGGCAGGCAAGCTGAGTATCGTAACCGGCGGCACTCCCGCGGTGCTGGAGTTGCCCAAAGGCGCATGGAGCTCCTGGGTACGTATCAGATTCAAAGTCTCCATGCTTCAGGCGATGAGCGGCCTCGTGCGCTTCTACTGCCGCCAGGTGGCGCCGGTGGTGGAGTTCTACGCGTCCCCCATCAATTTTGATCCTGCCACGCCGCCCTTCCCGATTACCTCCCCGACAACCTACGGCAAGGAATTGTCGGAGGCCATCGGCCTGTTCTCCACCGTAGGCATGGCGGAAGACCACACCGGGCACAACAACGGCCGCTTTGATGAACAAGCCTATGCCGACCAGTGCGAGCTGGTGTTCCATGAACGCGAGCGGATGATGACCTACGAACTGGAGCGCTTCAGCGAAGGCTTCTTTTTCGTTCTCTTCGATACGCCAGACCGCCTGCAGCACATGTTCTGGCGCTTTCTGGACAAGCAGCACCCGCTGTTTGAGCCTGACCGCGCTTCCGAATTCGGGCCACGCGTGGCGCAGCTCTACCAGCGCTGCGATCGCACCTTGGGACAAGTGATGGAGCGCGTGGATGAAGAAACCCTTCTCATCGTGCTCTCCGATCACGGTTTCAACTCCTTTCGCCGTGGCTTCGATACCAACACGTGGTTGTGGCAGAACGGACTATTGGCGATGCAGAGCGGCAAGAAACCTGACGAGCAACTGGGAGAAGGCTTCCCCGGCGTGGACTGGTCAAAGACCTACGCCTACGCCGTCGGTCTGGGCGGAATTTACCTCAACCTGAAGGGCCGGGAAAGCGGCGGAATCGTAGAGCTGGGAAGCGCGGAGGCGGAGCGCGTTTGCCGCGCCATTCAGGAAGGGCTGGCCAATTTTGCGGACCAGAAGGCAGGCACGCCGGCCATTCGCAGCGTCTCCCGCAAGGAGCAGATTTATTCGGGGCCCTACATGACCGACGCTCCTGACCTGCTGGTGAATTTTCATCCTGGATACCGAGTCTCCTGGCCGACCTCGGTGGGGGGATTTTCGCAGTGCCTGTTCGAGGATAATACGCGGCGCTGGAGCGGAGATCACATCATTGATCCCGATGCCGTGCCCGGTATTCTCTTCATGAACCGCCCGGCAGCCCACAACCACGCGCGCATGGTGGACCTTGCCCCTACCATATTGAAATACCTGGACGCGCCCGGCTACGACACCCTGGAAGGCAAGCCCCT
>DASSJE010000179.1:0-12210 GCA_035691365.1 Terriglobia bacterium | reverse complement strand
AACCTGCCGCCGGTCGCCGCGGTGCTGGAATCGCTCGACGCCCGCAAGATCCGGTATTCGGTTTTTGACCGCGTGCGCACCGAGCCTACTGACGAATCCTTCCAGGAAGCGATTGCCGCGGCGCAGGCGGACGATTTCGATGCCTTTATCGCCGTGGGTGGCGGCTCAACCATGGACACCGCCAAGGCCGCCAACCTTTACTCCTGCTATCCCGCTGATTTCCTGGAGTATGTCAACCCACCGATCGGCAAAGGGCAACCCGTCCCCGGACCTTTGAAGACCCTGATTGCGATTCCCACCACGGCGGGCACCGGCAGCGAAACCACGGGCGTTTCCATCTTTGACTACAGCGCGCTCCACGCCAAGACAGGAATCGCGCATCGCCGGCTGAAGCCAACCCTGGGCATCGTCGATCCGGAGAATACCCGCACGCTGCCCCCGGCGGTGGCCGCCTCCTCAGGGCTCGATGTGCTGTCGCACGCCATTGAGTCTTACACCGCGCTGCCGTTTCTCCAGCGCCCGCGGCCGGAGCGGCCCATCATGCGGCCCTCCTACCAGGGCTCGAACCCCATCAGCGACCTCTGGAGCCTGGAATCGTTGAGGCTTGTGGCCGCGTACCTGAAGCGCGCCGTGGCCGATCCCTCGGACGACGAGGCGCGGGCCTCCATGCTGCTGGCTTCTTCCTACGCCGGCATCGGATTCGGCAACGCCGGCGTCCACCTGCCGCACGGGATGTCGTACCCCGTGTCAGGCCTGGTGCGCGATTTCCGGCCTCGCGGCTACACGGTGGATCATTCCCTGGTGCCGCACGGAATTTCCGTGATCCTGAACGCCCCGGCCGTCTATCGCTTCACCGCGCAAGCCTGCCCGGAGCGCCACTTGAAGGCGGCGGAAATTCTGGGCGCCAAAGTCACGGGCGCGCGCCTCGAAGATGCGGGCAGGATTCTTGCCGACCGCGTGGTCGAGTTCATGCACGACCTTCAGGTTCCCAACGGCCTGCGCGAGCTGGGCTACGAATCCAGCGACATCCCGGCGCTGGTGGAAGGCACGCTGCCCCAGCACCGCGTTACCAAACTCTCTCCCCGGCCGGCCGAAGCCAACGACCTGGCCCAGCTCTTCTCCAACGCCATGACGGCGTGGTAGGAAGGGTGCCCGACGGCCGTTCAAAGTGATTCCTGGATCATGGAGAGAAAGATGAGCGAGAATGCCACGACGCGAAGGAAATTTCTGGGGCAGGCCGGCGCGGGATCGCTGGCCGCGGTGGGGATGAGCGCGCTTCCGCAATCGGCCATGGCCGCCCGTGACCGCACTGCATCCATGAAGATCACCCGGATTGAAGCCGTCACGTTTCGCAAGGACCTCCACATCGGCGGCGGTTCCGGGAGCAATAATGATGGCGCGGAGTTCATGTGGGTGAGGCTGCACACGGACAAGGGAATCATCGGGACCGGCGAAACCTATCCGTGGGACAACGGCCAACTCGGCGCGCTCGAGGATTATTCCAAAGAGCTCGAACTGATCGGGCGCGACCCGCGGGACATCGAGGGCGTCTGGCGCGATTTCTATTTTCAGATGTCCATGCGCAACGCCGGTGGCGCGGACATGCGGCTGCTGAGCGCTCTCAACATGGCCCAACTCGATATTCTGGGGCAGGCTGCGGGGCTGCCTCTTTACCGCGTGCTGGGCGGAAAAACTCGCGACCGCGTGCGCGTCTACAACACCACCACCGACTACTGGGCCATCAACAACATGAAGATGGGCCCGGACACCCTGAAGATCGTCCATTTTCTTCTGGACCGCGGAATTACCGGCATGAAGATCTATCCCTTCCGCGCGCCGGAAAAATATCTCTCC
Source organism: Terriglobia bacterium (assembly GCA_035691365.1). GTDB lineage: Bacteria > Acidobacteriota > Terriglobia > UBA7540 > UBA7540 > SCRD01. The sequence goes on along the minus strand of DASSJE010000179.1, from coordinate 10,356 downwards.
AACGAAGCGCTCGAAGAGGGCTTGAAATGGATTCGCGATATCCGTGACGGGGTCGGCAACCGCATGGATATCTGCGTGGACTGCTGGGGGAATTTTGACTTGCCCAGCGCCGAGCGGATCGCCAGGGCGCTCGAGCCTTACAACATCATGTACCTCGAAGATGTAATGGTGAACACCAACGCCGACAGCTACGCCGCGCTGGCCGCCAAAACCAGCGTGCCGCTGAACATGAGCGAAACGCTTGCCACCCGCTACGAATACCGTCAATTCTTTGAGCGCAAAGCCTGTTCCGTGGCGATGTACGACCTCTGCTGGTGTGGCGGCCCCACGGAGGCGAAAAAGATTGCCGACATGGCCGAGGCCTATTCCATTCCTACTTCGCCCCACACCTGCGGCGGTCCTCTGCTCTTCATCTGCGCCATGCACGTTTCAACCGCCGTTCCGAATTTTCTGATTATGGAAAGCAACTATTGGAAATGGGCGCACCAGTATCCCTACTTTGTAAACAACGTGCCCGCGCCCGTCGATGGCCACGTGAGGGCCCCGGAAGCGCCAGGCATCGGCGCCGAAATCAGGCCGGAGTTATTCAGGAACGGCGACGCAATCGTCAAGACGGTTGTGAGCATCTAATCTGGAGACCCGACAGCCGTAACAGTTGGGTCACGTCCGCTACAGCGAAGTGAGGTCAAAATGAAAAAGCTCCTGGTTGCCATTCTGCTCCTGCCGGCCGCTCTCGCCTTTGCTCAGGCACAGACTGGAACGGGGACCTATGATATTCGAGGGTTCAACGCCAAGGGCGACGGGATGCACAATGACGGGCCATCCTTCAGTGCAGCCGTGCAGGCGGCCAACCGCGCCGGTGGGACCGTCATCCTGCCGCCAGGCGTCTATCGCTTCGATTCAAGAATTGTTCTCTCAAACATCAAGAACGTGGCGATCGAGGGCCGGGATGGAGCGGTCATTCTGAGAGACGGAGGGGCCTTTGTATGCAGGCGTTGTTCGAACGTCACGATCAAGAACATCGGCATTCAAAACCGTACCGTGCCGAAGGTGGTGACAGTTGCAGAGCTGCCGACGGCCAATCCCAGGCAAATCATCATCCTCGATCGCCACTCGACCGGCTTCGGCTACATCCCCGAGCCCTCTGATGACGGCGACGCCTGGGCCAGAATGTCCCCGGCCCAGAAGGCCGAGGCTGCAAGCGCCACCACTTTTGCCTCGCACATTGTCTTTATCAACAGCGACCATATCACTGTAAGCGGTTTGCACAGCGTCAAGAAAGGATTCTTCGGAATCTATTTTGACAGATGCCACGATTCCGAGGCGATCAACAACACGGTTATCGGGGGCTTCCCGGAGGCCGTACCGGGAGCCATCGCGTTTGTGGACGCGACTAATGATCATGGGGCGCTCAGCTACAACAATGTCGCCGACTCGAACAACGTTTCTTACGCGGTGCATAGCGGAATTCTCATTTACGGCGGCCATCACATCCGCATTACAGGGAACGTTGTCCACGACAGCTCGGAAACAGGCATCAAGATCGGCCAGGAAGATTCGCGAGGCTCCAACTTTGAGACCTATCTAACGATCTCGGGCAACACCTCCTACCGCAACCACCAGGAAGGCTTTGACCTGATGGAATATTACCCGCCGCGCGGGAGCGATCCTGCCTATTCGACGGCAACCGATAACGTCTCCCATGACAACGACTCACAGGGGATACAGGTGGATGGCAAGTACTGGACCGTGACCGGGAACACGATTTATTCCAATCAGCATTCGGGCCTGATGCTTGACGGCGAAAACAATGTTATCTCGAACAATGTGATCTACCACAACGGCCTCAGGGCGGGGAACTCCAACGAGGTCTGTTATGGGTGTACCTCCCGTTCTCAAACAGGGAATGATGTGATCACCGGGAACAAAATCCGCAGTGACCATGGCAATAACTATGGAATTTACATCGCTCACGGAAACGCCTCCTCGACCTTTTCAAACAACGAAGTGACCGGAACAACCCACCAAAAGGAAATTTGGGACGTCAGTTCACAGCGGAACGTTTTCAAGAGGAACACGGGGGCGATCGGCGGGACCGCGCCCGCCGGCCGTCCTTGACTCTCTTCATGGTTTCCACCCCGGTCGCGTGTTCCATCATTGGCGCTGACTATTCTTCCCGTTATTTTCAGCCCAGGGTTGGATTTCCTTTACTCTCTCACCCCAAACATTAACCGGTCATCGATGTTCATTTTCAGCAAAAGAATGCCGAAAGTGAGCATGCTGGCGGCCCGAGGCCTGAGCCAGGTTGGCGAGCTGCCTGCCGCCGGTTCCCTTATGAAGCCCTTTCCAGGATCGGCCGATAAATAGAGAGAGCGAAAAAGGAGTTTATTCTGAGACCCTTCAACAAGGCCAATCCTTCCATGCCGCTCCATCCTTCCGGGGAACTGCCCGCCTACCCCGAATGGCGTACCAGGAAGTACACTTTTACACAATCTCTGGTCCGAATTGCCCTGGTGATAGCGGCGGCTATGGCGGCCTTTGAAGTTGCACAGCGCCTCTGGCTGCGATCAGCGACCTTCTGGGATTTGCTGGCGCAGGGCCTTGTCGGCAGCGGATTGGCGGCGGTGGGGGCATGGTATGTGGTGCGCCGGCAGGCCATGGCAGCGAGCCTGGAACAGGATGAAAACTTGCGACGGCTGGTTGCGAATCTCCCCGACGTCACATGGACTTCCGACATGATGGGGCGCACAACTTACATCAGCCCGAATGTTGAGGGGATCTTCGGCTTCACACCCCAGGAATTGTACGAGCGTGGGGAGGAGCTTTGGCTGCCCCGGATCCATCCCGAAGATTCAGACCGCATTGTCCGCAGCTACCGCGAACTTTTTGAATCCCGTCAGCCCTTCGACGTGGAATACCGGGTCCGATGCAAGGACGGGGACTATATCTGGGTCCATGACCGCGCGTTGCGGACATACGAAAAGCGCGGCATCAAGTACGCCGACGGCATTTTCTCGGACATCACCAAAAGCAAGCGCGCCGAGCAAATTTCCAGGGAAAACGAAGCGAAGTACCGCTCGCTGGTTTCCAACATCCCCGACGTCGTCTGGACGGCCGACGCGGCGTTTAATTTTCGTTTTATCAGCCCTGCAATCGAGCGGGTCAGCGGGTTTAGCCGCGAAGAGATCTACCGCGGCGGCGCCCGGGTATTTCTCGAATGCATCCACCCGGACGATCTCGAGCGGGTGAAACCGGCATTCGAGGCGCTTCTCACCCGGGGCGAACCCTACGACATCGAGTGCCGCATGCGGCGCAAGGACGGCGAGTGGATCTGGATCCATGACCGGGCGGTTGCCACCTACCAGAAGGATGGCGTCCGGTGCGCGGACGGCCTGCTCTCCGACATCACCGAATGGAAGCGGGCCGAGGAGGCGCTGCGCGAGAGCGAAGAGCGGCTGCGGTCCTTGATCGAAAACACCCGCGATTGGGTCTGGGAGACTGACTCGCGCGGCGTCTACACCTTCGCCAGCCCGCAGGTCAACGAATTACTGGGATACGAGCCGCAAGAAGTCATCGGGAAAACTCCCTTCGATCTGATGAGTTCGGAGGAAGCACAGCGCGTGGCCAGGGAATTCGCAGCGATTGCCGAATCTCGAAAGCCTTTTGAGAAGCTTGAAAATACCAACCTCCATAAGGACGGACACAAAGTGGTCGTCGAGAGTAGTGGCGTACCGATTCTCGACGCGCACGGGAACCTACTCGGCTACCGCGGCATGGACAGCGATATTACTGAGCGCAAGCGCGCCGAGGAGTCACGGGCACTCCTGGCCTCCATTGTCGAATCATCAGAGGATGCCATCATTGCCCACACTCTGGATGGGAAAATCGTCAGTTGGAACCGGGGTGCGGAACTACTCACCGGGTACCGGTCCGAAGAGGTCATCGGAAAACCCGCGTCGATGCTCATCGCTCCCGAACGGGCGGTGGAATGGCGTGAGAAGCTCAACACCATTCAGCGCGGCGAAGCCGTCTACCCGGTCGAGGGCATGGCTGTCCGGAAGGACGGCGGACGGCTTGAAGTTTCCGTATCGATATCCCCGATCATCGACGCCTCGGGTCAAGTCACCGCGAGCGCAGCCATTGTTCGCGATATTACACCACGCAAGCGCGCCGAGGAGGCGCTGCGCGAGAGCGAAACGCGCTTCCGGCAGTTGGCGGAGAATATCGGGGAAGTGTTTTATATGCAGGACATGGCGGCTGACCACATACTGTACATTAGCCCCGCCTATGAAAGCGTCTGGGGGCGAAGCCGCCAGAGCCTGCAGGACGATCCCGGTTCATGGATGGAGGCGATCCTTCCCGAAGACCGCGAGAGGGCGGTCATACTGCCCAGTGAGCCGGGTGCGGAGAATTGGAAACAACGGGAGTACCGCATCATGCGTCCGGACGGCTCTGTCCGTTGGATTCGCGACCATGCGTTTCCAATTCTGAACGAGCGTGGAGAGGTGTACCGGGTGGTCGGCACCGCAGCGGATATCACGGAGCAAAAGCAGGCAGAGGAGGCGCTGCGGGACAGCGAAGTGCGCTTCCGGCAATTGGCGGAGAATATCCACGCTGTTTTTTTTGTCAGCACGCCGGAGCCGGTCCGCGTTATTTACGTCAGCCCTGCTTATGAGGAGATCTGGGGCAGGCCCCGCCAGGAAGTTTACGACCGGCCGGCGGCCTGGGTTGAAAGCATCCATCCGGAGGACGTCGAAGCGGCCGTCCGCACGTTTGAGCGATCGCAGCGCGGCAGTGCCACCGATATCGAATACCGGGTCGTGCGTCCTGATGGCTCACTGCGCTGGGTGAGGAACCGCACCTTCCCGGTGCGCGACGACGAAGGCAAATTTTACCGCGTGGTGGGCCTTGCTGAAGACGTCACTGACCAGAAGCGCGCCGACGAGGCGCTGCAGCGCTCGGAGCAGCGGCTGGCCGTGAAAGACCGCATTGCCCAGGTCTTCCTGACCCGCTCCGACGATGAAATGTTTGAATCCGTCCTCGACGTGACCCTTGAAGTAACGCACAGCCGGCTGGGATTTTTCGGCTATATCGACGAAGATGGTTCGCTCGTCTGCCCATCTATGACGGGAGAAATCTGGGACCAGTGTCATCTGTCAGGCAAGAGCAACAGGTTCCCACGGGAGATGTGGGGTGGAATCTGGGGCCGATGCCTGGTGGAAAAAAAGCTGCATACACCAATGAGCCCGGTCAGGTCCCTTTCGGCCATATCCAGATTGCAAGGTTTATGGGCGTGCCTCTCCTGCACGCAGGTGAATTGATCGGGTTGCTGGGGTTCGCCAACAAGGAAACGAACTACGGCGAAATAGACAGGAAAGAAATGACTCTCATCGCCCAATACATCGCGCCCGTGCTGCACGCCCGGCTCCAACGCAACGCCCAGGAGCGCGCGCGCCGGCGGGCTGAAGAGGAGTTGATCCACGCGAAGGAAGAGGCAGAGGCGGCCAACCGTGCCAAGAGCGAATTCCTCGCCAATATGAGCCACGAAATCCGCACGCCCATGAACGGTATTATTGGGATGACGGAGCTGACGCTGGATACGGAACTGACACTCGAGCAGCGCGAGTACCTGAAGATGGTCGAGGAATCGGGCAATGCGCTGCTGGCCTTGATCAACGACATTTTGGATTTTTCGAAGATTGAGGCAGGAAAATTCACTCTGGATACCGCGGAGTTCGACCTCGAAGATTGCATTGGCAACATCGTCCGGACCTTTGATCCCCGGGCGCACCCGAAGGGACTGGAACTTTCCTTCCAAATCTCTCCAGATACACCCAAGTTGCTGGTGGGCGATCCCAGCCGCCTGCGGCAGGTTATCGTCAATCTTATCGGCAACGCCATCAAGTTCACAGAAAGCGGCGAAGTCAACCTGCATGTTGCGGTGAAATCGCTCGCAGAGAAGGAGGCCTGGTTGAATTTTTCCGTCAGCGATACCGGGCCTGGCATTCCCTACGAAAAGCAGCAGATGATTTTCGAGGCCTTTGCTCAGGGGGATAGCTCGATGACCCGCAAGCACGGCGGCACGGGGCTCGGCTTGACGATTTCCGCAAAGCTTGTGCGGATGATGGGTGGCTGGCTGGAGGTCAAAAGCGCCCCTGGCGCCGGCAGCACGTTTTCCTTTGGCGCCCGCTTCGCAGTGCAGGATTCTTCCGCCCGGATGGAACAGCGGGAAACGGTGGTGCTGGACGGCATGGCCGTGCTGGTGGTGGACGACAATGCCACCAACCGGAAAATCCTGGATGCTATGCTGCGCCACTGGCGGATGGAGCCGGCGCTGGCCGGGGGCGGAGAAAGCGCGCTCGACGTGATGGAGAAGAATGCGGCGCGAGGGTCAACCTTTTCCCTGGTTCTGCTGGATGTCCAGATGCCGGGCATCGACGGGTTTGCCGTGGCGCAGAAGATCAAGGAGAATCCCAGGCTGGCAGGCGCCACAATCATGATGCTCACCTCGGCAGGCCAGCGGGGCGACGCAGCGCGGTGCCGCGAGCTGGGGATTTCCGCCTATCTGGTCAAGCCCATCCGGCAAAGCGAACTGCTGCGCGCCATCCTCGAAGCGCTTGGGAAACCCGCCACCACGGCTGAGCGAAGCCCCCTGATCACCCGGCATTACCTGCGCGAAAGGCATAAAACCGCCCGCATTCTGCTGGCCGAAGACAACGCCGTCAACCAGCAGCTCATCATTAGGCTGCTGGAGAAACGGGGGATGGCGGTTTTCCCGGTAGTGAACGGTAAGGAAGTGCTGGCCGAGCTGGAGAAGCAACCGTTTGACCTCGTCCTGATGGACGTCCAGATGCCGGAAATGAATGGTTTCGAAGCGACGGCCCTGATCCGCAAAAAAGAGGAATTGACCGGCGATCACCTCCCTATTATTGCCTTGACTGCTCATGCCCTGAAAGGCGACGAAGAGCGGTGCCGGGCGGCTGGCATGGATGATTACGTTGCCAAACCGGTCCGCTCTCAAGACCTGCTTGCCGCCATCCAGCGACTGCTGCCAGAATTTTCCGACGATTCGGATATTACCTTGACGCAGCCCGCAGAGGCGCCCGGAAGGCGATAGAGAAGCGCCCGCTTTCGTACCCACCCCCGATCAATCTTCGCGCAATCGGGTAAACGTGATTTCAGAGATGCCCCGCGTTTAGTTGGAGTAATAATCCAAACAGAAGGGCGTCTGAGGGCGGCTAGCGCTTGCGGACGGTTTCGAGGGCCTGGTCGAAGGTGACGACTTGCCCGCCATGCTGCTGGCGGTACGCTTCAGCTCCGTCTTTCGAGGCGAAGGCGACCAGCACGGGCAGGCAACGGTCGTAGACGCGCATTTCCACTCCTTGCCCCGGCGCCCGTTGGATGGAGGGATCGTGGCGAGTGCAATATTGCACGTCGCCGCCCATATCATAATAAGCCGATTGCGCAGGAATCAGACGCCCGCTGTTGAAGTCAGTCGCCAGTTCCTCGCGCGCTTCACCGGGATGGTTGATGATGTGGTGCATCGCGCAACCGGGGCAGCAGGCGTAGATGGCTCCGTGGGATGTCCCAATTCGGAATTCTACCTGCTTCATCATTCCACGCCCGCAAATCTCGCAGACGGCCGGCTGCTTCGGAGTGGACACGCGGCGGACCAGCCATGCCGCTCCGACCCCGAGCGCGACAATCAGAACGGTGATTGAGAGCCGTTTGCCCCTCATGGTCATCTCCTAGGATTACCTCCCATTGTACCACTCTGAAGATACGCCACTGAACAATCAGCCGGAGACGAAGCTTTTATCCCGCTGCATGGCTCGATACCGGCTCAGTATCCTACTCAAAACACTGCGGTAGTTATGGTATCTCGTCATCGATGTTCTCCTGCGACGGCCTCAGCGTGCCCCGACGAAGCGCGCGTTCTTTCATCATGGTGAAGAACACTGGAACCAGGATCAATACGTGAATTGTCGACGTCACCATGCCGCCCACAATCGGTGCGGCGATGGGCTTCATGACGTCTGATCCCACGCCGCTTTCCCACAGGATTGGGATCAGGCTGGCCAGCACCACGCTGACGGTCATCAGCTTCGGCCGCAGGCGCATCACCGCGCCTTCAATGGCCGCGGCTTCGATGTCCTCATGCGCAACGGGCCTGGCAGCAGCGAGGCGTTTATCGAGCGCCTCATGTAGATAAACAACCATCACAACCCCGGTTTCGATTGCAATTCCAAACAACGCGATGTAACCCACCCATACAGCCACGCTGAACTGATAACCGAGCAACCATTGCAAAATCAACCCGCCGGTCAGGGCGTAGAATGTCGGGAGGATCAGCACCCCGGCTTCAGTGGCTGAACGGAACACGAGATAGAGCAGCAGGAAAATAACGAAAAACACAAGCGGGATGATCAATTCAAGCCGCTTCTTCGCTCGAATTTCAAACTCGTATTCGCCGGACCAGCGGTAGGAAACACCCGGAGGCGGATGCAACTTTTGCCGGAGCGCTGCGTCAGCCCTTTGAACGAAACCGCCGTAGTCGCTGGTATTCAGGTCGAAATACACGTAACCGGTCAACTGGCCGTCTTCATCGCGGATGGTTGCCGGGCCACGCGAGTAACTGATGCTTGCCACTTCGTTGATGGGCACCTGCGCACCGGTGGGTGTGGAAAGTAGAACGCGCCCGAGAGCATCCAGGTTGTCGCGGAAGTCGCGATTGTAACGGACGTTCACCGGGTACCGTTCGCGCCCCTGGATATTGACTGCAATGTTCTCACCGCCGATTCCAGAGGTCACGGCGCTCTGCACGTCCGCCACCGTCAAGCCGTAGCGCGCGGCCTTGGAGCGGTCCACCTGTATGTTGACATAAAAGCCCTGAGACACTCGCTCTGCAAAAACTGAACGCACGCCATCGAGGCCCGATAGCAGGCTCTCGACGTGCTCGCCGGCCTGCTGAATCTGCTCGACGGTCGGCCCCTGGATTTTCAGGCCCACGGGTGTTTTTATCCCGGTGAGTTCCATATCCAGGCGGTTTTGGATGGGCATTGTCCAGGTGTTGGTGAGGCCAGGAAATTGTAGCCTGGCATCCATTTCCTGGATCAGTTTGGAATACGTCATGCCTTTGGGCCATTCGGACCGCGGCTTCAGTTGGATCGTTGTGTCGTACATTGAGAGTGGAGCGTTGTCCGTTGCGCTGTCAGACCGGCCCACCGCTCCCATCACGCTTACAACTTCGGGGAAGGACTTGATGATCCGGTCCTGCTCCTGCATCAGTCTGGACGCCTGCGTGATGGAGATGCCCGGGTAGGCCGTCGGCATGTATAAGGCGTCGCCTTCATAAAACGGCGGCATGAACTGACTGCCAATTCGAAACGCCAGAGGAATGGTCAGGGCAAAGAAAAGAAGATTGGCAAGCAGGGTGATGACACGGTGGCGCAGGCACCAGCGCAGGATAGGAAGGTAAACTGCCTGCGTCAATCGCGAAACTGGATTGGCCGATTCCGGCCTCAGACGCCCGCGAATGAACATAAGCATCAGCACGGGGACCAGCGTGATTGCAAGAGCTGACGAGAAGCCGATGGCCAGCGTTTTGGTCCAGGCCAGCGGGCGGAACATCCGGCCTTCCTGAGCTTCCAAAAGAAAGACGGGAAGGAACGAAACAACAATGATGATGAGCGAAAAGAAGATGGGAGCTCCGACCTGTTTGGCTGCGGAAAGCAGCAGTCTGGCGCGCTCGCGGCGGCCAATCGCGCGTGGAGCGGCCTCAACGGGCGCCACCGCGCCGGCGTCTGTGTCACGAAATCCCGGCGGCTGGGCCGGTGAAGCGCTCGCTTCAAGCTCGTGCTGGCGTTCAGAGAGCACTCGGTAACCGTTCTCCACCATTACAATGGCAGCGTCAACCAGGACTCCAATGGCCAGTGCCAGTCCACCCAGCGACATGATGTTAGCTGTCACATGGAAGTAATACATTGGAATGAAAGAGGCGATGACGGCAATGGGCAGGGTGAGGATCGGGATGAGCGCGGAGCGAAAGTGAAAAAGGAAGATGATGATGACAAGGCTGACGATGATGGCTTCTTCCAGCAGGTCCCGCTGCAAGGTTCCGATGGAGTCATTGACCAGTTCAGAGCGGTCGTATGCGGGAACGATTTCGACACCGGCGGGGAGTGACGTCTTGATTTCCGAGATTCGCTGCTTGATGCCGTTGATCACGCTGAGCGCATTCTGCCCAAAACGCATCACGACAATTCCTCCCACTGTTTCGCCCTTCCCGTTCCAGTCGATGGCCCCGCCGCGAATGTCCGGTCCAAAGGAAACCGTCCCCAGGTCGCTTACCAGCAC
>DASSJE010000178.1:0-10181 GCA_035691365.1 Terriglobia bacterium | reverse complement strand
CGGCTCCGACTCCTGGCAGCACATCAGCAAAGTGCGCGCCATTGAGAATCATCTCTACGTGATCGCCGCCGACCGCGTGGGCGAAGAGCGCGGCTTCCGTTTTGCCGGCCACTCGCAGATCATCGACGTCACCGGCGCCGTGCTGGTGGAAGCGGGCGATATCGACGAGACCATCCTCTACGCGGATATCGAACCCGCGCACGCCGACGAGAATCGCGTGGTGCGGATTGCCGGCGAATGGGAATTTGACCGCATCGCCGCCCGCCGCCCTGAAATGTACGACTCCATCACGCGGCCGAAAGAACGGCGAATACCCGTCCGTTCCGGGGAATAATCCCCAGCGCCTGCCTAGACGCTGAAATAGTAAAGTTCCGGTTCCTGCCGGGCCTCGCGCAACAGCAGCAGCGCCAGCTCGCGCGCGTGATAGTCGCCCCACATGCAGGATTCGCCGCACGGTGACTTGCGCCCTTGCGGCACGTAGTCCCAGCCGCGCGGCCGGTGATAGATGGAATGGAGAACCAGTCCCTGATGCCCGGGGTCAGTCGAAAGATAAGGATCGGCCAGCAGTGTCTGCGTCACGGTCAGGGCCGCCTGCTGGTAGCGCTTGCCGTCTTTCGCACGCTGGTGGGCGCGCTCGAGGTAACGGCCCAGGCGCCACAATCCCTGCGCGGCAATCGAGGCCGCGGAGCTGTCCACCGGCTCATGATCATTGAACGGATCGCTGGGGCACGAAAGGTAACCACCGAGTTTTGCCAGGCCCGGCGCGCCTGTGTCCCAGTAAGGAACGCCGTCCGTGGGTGTCTGCTCCAGGTAAAAGTCGGCGGTGGCTTCGGCCGCACGGAGCATCATGGCCTCAATCTTTTCGAACCCTCCGAGCCCCTCAAATTCTTCCGCAGGCAGCGTGCGGATGAATTCCAGTTGTTCCGCAAAGCCCAGGATGGCCCAAGCCAGGCCGCGCGTCCAGGTGGTGAAGGGCGACCAGCCCTGCTGGGTGCCGGAACAACGGTAGCAGCCGTCTTTTGCATTGAACAGCGATTCGTGCGCCACGCGCCCGCGCACATCGTAGCTGTCGCGGCCTTCGCCGTAGTAAACGGCATACCGCGCGGTGGCGTCGGCGTGCTGCACGAGACGTTCCAGCAGCGAGACGCGGCGGTGCGATTCCTCGTGCAGCGCGAAGCCCAACTGATGCGCAACGGCCAGCGAACGAAGCGAGCGGATGGTGTCCACAAACAACGAGTGCGCGCCATTGAACGAGCAGATGTATCCGCCTCCGGAGATGCGCGTCCAGCGCGCCGCCTGCACCGCGCCGCTGGTTTTGAGCGCCAGGCGGTAGTAATCCTGCTCCGGCTGTGTGGCGTGGACTTTGCCTTCGCGGGCCAGCCGCGCCAGATTGCCGAAGGTGCTCACCACATTGAACCCGTGATCATGGACGCCGGTGTGCGTGGTGTAGCTCTCCATCCACTTTCGCGTTCCTTCGCGCCCGCACTCGAGGAACCAGCCTTCGCCGGTGGCGTCAAACTGCAGCAGCGCCGAGCCGTATTGAAAGCCCCGCGTCCAGTCGGTCCACTCGCGCGGCTGGTAGCGCCCCTGAGCCGTCACAACGGGCGGGCCGCTGGCAGGGTTCCACGCTTTTTCAATGGCGCGAATCTTCACCGCCGAGAGCTCAAACAGCCGCTCGAGTTTGGGGCGAAGCTTGCCGGGCGTGAGTTCAAAATCGATCTGGATCATTTTGCTAAAGGACCTTTAAAGGCGGCGGAGATGGAAACCTCCATCCACATTGATGACTTCGCCGGTCGAGAAGGGAAAAGCGCCCTGGGCGATGGCGGCGACCGCCCGGCCCACGTCTTCCGGCGTTCCCCAGCGCGCAATCGGCGTAAGGCCTTCGGCGATCATGCGGTCGTACTTTTCTTTCACGCCGGCCGTCATGTCAGTCGCGATGATGCCCGGGCGCACCTCATACACATTGATACCGTATTCGGCCAGCCGCAGGGCGAAAAGTTGCGTGGCCATCGAGAGGCCCGCTTTGCTCACACAGTAATCTCCTCGATTGAGGCTGGCCGCATAGGCCGAGAGCGAAGAGATGTTGATCACTTTTGGCTTTGCACGATCCGCGGGAAGAGTTGGGAGTTTCGAGATCCAGTAATTCGCTGCCGTCTGGGTCAGGAAATACGGGCCTTTCAGATTGATGGCCAGCAGGCGGTCAAAGCTGTCTTCGGTGGCTTGCAGCAAATCGGCGCGCACCTTCGGAGCTACTCCCGCGTTGTTCACCAGCACATCGAGCCAGCCCCATTCGCGCTCGATGAACTCGAGCAGGCGGGCGCGGCCGGGCGGGTTCGAAATGTCGGCCTGGATGGTCTCAAATTTGGCCTTCCGGGCGTCAGGAGCAGATTCAATGCAGAGCCGCTTGCACTCTTCCGCAGCCTTGGCGTTGGACGTGTAATTGATCGCCACGCCGAACCCGGCGCGGGCCAGACTGAGGCAGATGCCGCGGCCAATTCCGCGCGAGCCGCCGGTCACCAATGCTGTTGGAAATTCCGGAAACATGTCTTAAAACTATACCGGAGGAAACGATTGAAATTGCAAAAAATCTGCTGGCTGCACAGCAGGCCTCGCGTGCTTGATGCGCCGGCTCGACACCACGGCACGAATGCAACAGGGTTCGAGCGTTCCACGGGGCCGGCCATTCTTTTCGGGAGAGCGAAGCAGCCATGAAAACCGGAACCGTGAAATCGGTATCTTGCAGAAGCTGGATCTCAGGGTCTGCCGTGCTGATTTTAGTCGTTGCACTTCTATCAGTTGTGGCGGGAGTTGTTCAAATTCCATCGACGCTTGCGGCGCCGCCTGAAACCCTAAAACCGATTTCGCTCGATCCGCAAAATCCGCATTATTTTCTGTTTCGCGGGCGGCCCACGGTGCTGATTACTTCTACCGAACACTACGGCGCGGTGATGAACGCGGATTTCTACTACCCGCTCTACCTGAACGAATTGCAATCGTATGGATTCAATCTCACGCGCCTTTTCTCCGGCGTTTATGTTGAAGATTTCGCCGCGTTCAACATCGCCAGAAACACTCTGGCCCCGGCGCCCATGCGGTTCATCTGCCCCTGGGCGCGGAGCACCCAGCCCGGCTACGCGGGCGGCGGCAATAAATTTGATCTTCACCAGTGGGACCCGGCGTATTTTCACCGGCTGAAGGATTTTGTGGCCCAGGCCGGCAAACGCGGCATCGTTGTGGAAATGGTGCTGTTTTGCCCCTACTACGGAGATTCTCAGTGGGACCTCAGTCCCATCAAGGCGAGCAACAACATTGAAGGCATCGGCGACCTCCCACGGACGAAAGCGCTGACGCTCGACAACGGTCCGCTGCTGGCCATCCAGGATGCGATGGTGCGCAAGATCGTTACGGAGCTTCGTGACTTTGACAACGTGTATTACGAGATCTGCAATGAACCGTATTTCGGCGGCGTCACCATCTCCTGGCAGAACCATATTGCTGAAACCATCATGGGCACGGAGGCGGAGTTTCCCGCCCGGCACCTGATCGCGCAGAATATTTCAAATGGTTCCCAAAAAATTGAGAATCCCAATCCTTCCGTTTCTATATTCAACTTTCATTATTCGCGCCCGCCGGAGAGCGTGGCCATGAACTTCGGGCTGAATCGCGCGATCTCCGACGACGAAACGGGCTTTCGCGGCACGGGCGACAGCGCTTACCGCCGGGAAGGCTGGGACTTTATCCTGGCCGGCGGAGCTGTCTACGACAATCTTGACTATTCATTTGCGGTGGGGCATGAAGACGGCACCTTCAAGTTTCCGCCAACGCAGCCGGGCGGAGGCGGCCACGCGCTCGATGCCCAGCTTTCAATTCTGAAGAAATTCATTGAAGGCTTTGATTTCGTTCACATGCATCCGGATGATACTGATGTCAAAGTCCTCGGGTCGAAGGCCAAAATCTATGTGCTCGCAAAGCCCCCAAAGGTCTTTGCGATTTACATTGACGGCGGTGGTCCCCAGGCCTCTCTTCAATTCACTGTCCCGGCGGGGCGCTATCATGCCGAATGGACCAACCCACGGACCGGACTCGTTGCGGGGGAATCGGAGGACATCAGCGGCAGCGAAGGGAAGCTTACCCTCCAATCTCCGCAATACCTCGACGACATCGCTCTCAGGGTCGAGCAAAGGTGAGGCCGAAAAATGCGGCGCCATACGCAATTAAACGTACAGAAAGCATAGAAGAAACTACACAGGGGGTTGTCATAGTTGCATGTTGGATTAAATGATAATAGCCTTCTAAGATAAGTGTTTTCAGTTGTTTACATGGATTATCGAAATGGCACGCAGGCTGCACTATGCGCGGTGGGGCAAATGGATTCATCATCCCCGAAAGTATAGCGAGCTCAATACATTGACCTGATGGGAGGGTCACTATGAAAAATTTCAAATTGTTGATGGCACTTTCATGCGCTGTAATGATGGCCGGGGCTATTCAGCTTGGCTGGGGGGCAACGCCTGCATTCGGGCAGGCCCAGGCCACGGCAGATTCTGCCGCCAGCTCTGCCAGTTCAACGGCAGCGGCGGCGACGACAAAGGGACAATCGGCGGAAATCAAGAATGGAACGAAGATTTCTGCTGACCTAATGTCCAACATTGATGCCCGCAAAGCCAAAGAAGGTGACAAGGTGGTGGCGCGGGTCACAAGAAACGTCAAGCAGCATGGCAAGGTGGTGGTTCACAAAGGCGACCGGCTTGTCGGGCACGTCACCAGCGTTAAGAACAGCCTGAACGGCAAGGGAGGCTCGAGCCTGGGCGTGCAGTTCGATCAGCTTGTCCAGGGTGATTCTACGACCCATTTGAACACCGTGTTGACCTCGGTGCTCTCGGCGGAGAGTGCGGCGGAAGGATCCGATTCCATGGCGATGCCATCGATGCCGACTCCTGTTGCCGCACCCGCAGGCGGTGGTGGCGGCGGCGGTGGATTGCTCGGCGGAGCTGGTGGCGCTGTGGGTTCAACCGTCGGTTCGACCGTGGGTGCAGCGGGTTCAACTCTGGGGCAGGCGGGAGGCGCAGTTGGCGCCACTACCCAGAACACGCTGGGGGCCAATTCGAACCTCGGATTGTCAACCCCAGTGCGCCAGATCCATATTGGATCATCAGCGTCGGGCGAATCTTCAGTCGGGACAAACTCAATGCTGAGCACACGAAAAGGCAATTTGCGGCTTGCATCCGGGACTCACATGAATTTCCGGGTGGCCGCAGACAGCAGCGCGCGAGCGTCACGGTAGAGAATAGTACGAGGATGAAAGCCAAAAAGGCCGGCGCCATGATGGGCCGGCCTTTCTTGTTGTCGCACCGATGTGGAAATGGGAGCGCGGGCTGGCGCGTTATCGAGCCATCCATCCTCCATCAACGGTGAAGACGGAGCCGTTGACGTAGTCGGAAGCTGAAGAGGCAAGGAAGACAGCCATGCCCTGAAGGTCTTCAGGCTCTCCCCACCTTCCCGCGGGAATGCGCTCCAGGATGGCATTGTTGCGCACGGGATCGTTCTTCAGCGCGGCCGTGTTGTCTGTGCTGATGTAGCCGGGAGCAATGGCGTTGACTTGAACTCCCTTGCCGGCCCATTCGTTGGCCAGGGCTTTGGTCAATTGGCCGATTCCCCCTTTGCTGGCGGCATAGGCAGGAACCAGGATCCCTCCCTGGAAGGTGAGCAGCGAAGCGATGAAGATGATTTTGCCTTTGCCCCTTGCGGCCATGCCTTTGCCAATCTCACGAGTCAGAATAAATTGTGAATTCAGGTTGACTTCCATCAGCGTGTCCCAGTATTCGTCGGGGTACTCGACAGCTGGTTTACGCAGGATGGTCCCTGCATTGTTGACGAGGATGTCGATGATGGGGAAATCGTGTGCGAGTTGTTCGACCAAATGATAAAGGGCCTTCCGGTCTGCAAAGTCGCAGGCGTAGCCTCTGAATTTCCGACCGCGGGCGAGAATTTCCTCTTCGATTTTGCTGCCGGAAGGTTCCATGGATCGGCTGACGCCAATAAGGTCGGCGCCCGCTTCGGCAAGTCCGAGCGCGATGGCTCTACCAATGCCACGCCGGCACCCGGTAACCAGCGCTGTTTTTCCCTTTAGATTGAATCGGTCAAGAATAGCCATTTCGTTCATCCCATTTCAATGATCGTGAAGCCCGCCTTTGCATCTCGTCCGGCACACAAGTCCGTGAGGGGTTCGCTGGAAGAGGCTCGACGCAAGTATCTTGCGTTTGCAGCCAAGCTCGCGACACAAGGCAACAGTATAAAGACTATTGTTGGTGAATGAAAACACCGATCTTGATGCTGGTCGCGAATTCGATCGGATGCGTTCCTGGTCCCTGTTCGACGAGGTCATCTTGGCTTGATCATCCTTTTTGTGTGATAGCGGGCGGACGCTCTACCTTCAACCCGCAAACAGGGCGGCCGTTGAGGGCGTCGGCATATTCAAGGGTCCCTCTGCTTTGGGTTTGTTTCATGTGAGCATCGCTGGCGCTGGGGGCTAATCCGATCGGTCTGTGCTAAGCTATTTCAGCACTCTCAGTGAGCGGGCCTGTAGCTCAGAAGGATAGAGCAACGGTTTCCTAAACCGTGGGTCGGGGGTTCGAATCCCTCCAGGCCTACCAGTATCCTGCCTATTTTCTGATAGTCAGGCTACATAGTTTTGGGGGTGGTTTTTGGGGGTACACACGCGGTGCATATTGCTTCAAGTGACCGCTCTTGATGAACTTGGCGATTCACAGGACAGCCCAGCGGCGAGTAAACCGATATTTTACCTTCGGCCTTCTTCGCGAGGAGACCCCGCGCACCTATCTGACGAAAATCATTACGAGGCCGCAAAAAATAGAAGCCCCTACTACAAGCCACGTCACATAGTCGCCCAAATTACCGTTATGAAACTGTTGCAGATACTTTGCGCCGCTCCGGACCAGGTGCCCGCCGAGGAGGGGCTTTTTGAAGAGGCGTCCGCGGAACAGCGTCATGACGGCAATCAGAAAGGCCAGGCTTACTGCAAACAACCCTTCAAATACGTAGCTGAAGACATGAGGCTGAACAGGCGCCGGGCGAACATATGCGACTTGTGATCCATTGAATACTGCGTTAATGTAAGCGGCCCTGTTCTGAAAAACATCTGCCGATGCCTCAACCGCTCTAAGCAATGGGCGTGACAACCCCATTGCTACACCCAAAATCATCAGGATCGATGCTGGTCCGATCATTATCAGGGGAGTTCGGTAATGAGACCTCTCCGTCTCCTGCTGTTCTTCCACTTTCGCTCCCTTGACAGCTTCTTTCTCGAAGTATCCCCAGCCCCAGAACACCCGTGCGACAAACCTCAAAACGGCGGCGCCTGTCAATACGGCGGTCGCCAGGACCACCCACCTTAACCATGAGAGCCCGACGGCATGTGCCGCGGACTCAATCAGCGAGTCACCGACGAAAGTTCCAAAAGGCGGCAAGCCTGCGAGTCCCATTCCGCACAATGCGAATACAAGCCCGGTTCCCCTCAACCTATACCCTCGACTGCGAAGCTTGATTTCATCCACATCGCCCAGCCGATGCAAAACGATTCCCGCGCAGAAAAATAGAGCCGACTTCACCATGGCGTGTCCCATCACATCCATCACCGTTCCGGCAAGCGCCAATGGGGACAGCAATCCGAATCCCAAGAGCATTACCCCGACATGGCTGACCGTCGAAAAGGCCAGCAATCTCTTGACGTGTGTTTGGATATAGCACATGGCGCCGCCGACCAGGCAGGTAAGAACACCCAGTCCTACCAAGATGCCGCGCAAGGCCGCAACATGCGAAGAAAATGGGCCGCTGAAAACAACCCAATAGACTCTGGCAACGGCATAGAGCGCCATCTCAACCATAATTCCGGAAAAGAGCACGCAGACCGGTGTCGGAGCAACCGCATGGGCATCGGCCAGCCAAAAATGGAAGGGCACAACCGCGGCTTTCACGAGGAATCCCACCGAGATGAAAGAGAATGCTACAACTACAAGGCCATCCGGGTGAGATCCGATGGCCTGTCCAATTTGCGCAAGATTGAGCGCTCCGGTTCTGCCGTAAAGCAGGGCGATGCCGATCAGGACCATAAAGGCCCCAATCGTGTTGGTCACCGCAAAGTTAAGCGCTCCTTGAATAGGCGCCTTTTCCTCGGTCTTGTACCCGCACAGCGCAAAGGCTGCGGTACTCATCAGCTCGAAAAAAACAAAGAGATTGAAGGCATCGCCGGTAAGGCTGAATCCGCACATGGCGCCCAGGAAAATCAGCATCAAGACGTGAAACAAGTTCCCGACGGCGTCAAAATACCTTATCGAAAAAATGAGGGAGGCGAGAACGAGCAGAGAGCAAAGCGTCGCCATCGCGGCGCCGAATGGATCAATTACAAACGAAATGCCCAGGGCGATGTGGCCGCGAGGGCCCCATCCGCCGAACCAGTAGATGATGAATCCGTGGCTTGATTGGACTATGAGAATTGCACAAATGACCAGCGTGCCGGCGGAAGTGAGAATTGCAAGTGCCTCAATGATCCCGCGCCGGACGTGAGGTCCTATGGCGACAAGCACGGCAGCCATCAGCAGCGGGATGACAACAGGAAGTGGAGGAAGAAGCATGGGCAGTCACCAGCAGGGCGCATTCGCTACTGAGATTAGCCGCGTAACGCCTTGAGCTCGTTTGGATCAAGGGTGCCGTGGCGTTTGTGGGCCTGAACAGCAAGGGCCAGTAGAAGGGCCAGTACGGTGACTTCGACCACAATATCTGTGAGGGCCAGCGCCTGTACGATGGGGTCCACAGCCGGAGTGCTTGTAGGGATGTCTGAAAAGACCGGCGCAACTGCTCCTACGTGGTAACCAATGGCCAGTAAAAGTATGTAGCTCGATGACTGTATTATTCCGAGGCAAAGGATCAAGTGGAAGAGATTGCGGCTGGTAACGATGCCATAGAGTCCAATAAAGAACAACCATCCGGTTATAACATAAGGCAAGAAACCCATTTTATCTCCTCTTTTTGGCCATAAGGACCAACGTCTCCTCAAGGAATGCCGTTGCCAGCAGGAGTATGCCGGAACCGACCTCTATCCCCACGCTGAGGTTGATCAAAGGAACTGTGCCTCCTGACAGGATGGTTCCTGATTTGGCCAGTGGAAGAACGTTCTTAAGGAATGGTTGGCCAAGAATCACCGCAGCCAACCCGATGAGGATATATCCCGCTGCGCCAAATGCTTCTGCTATTTCCACCTTCTGGTACGCATTAATCCTGGAGAACATTTCGTAATCGCCGGCAAGAAACACGAAGAGCAGGGCCGTAGCAAGAATGACGCCACCCTGGAAACCGCCTCCCGGACTTACCTGTCCGTGTGTGATCGTATAAATTCCAAACAGGAGGCACGGTGCAGTCAGGCCGAGAGCGACGACGCGAACAGCATCACTGCTGGAGAGAACTTTGCGCTCTGGCGCTTTCTCACGGGGCTCCCCGACAGCCTCATCGCGCTGCTTACGAAGCAAAAGAAGAATTCCCATTACTGATGTAAAGAGGATATATTCCTCGCCCATAGTATCGAAGCCACGGAAATCAAAATTCACCGCAGTGACGACGTCAGTAATGTGGCGTTCGGGAACTGAAATAGTGTCCAGGGTCTGCGCATAACTTCCGATTTGGCTACCAGAAGGCGGTAGATCCCTGAGGGCCCAAAGAAACAGGGCCAGAAAGCCAAGACCAAAAATGAAGAACAGCCGCGTCCTGACCTTTGGACTCATTTCCCGCTCCGTACTTTCGTCACGGCCAGCAGAACGAGTAGCGGCATGGCAACCGCGCCGACCACGATCTGAGAGAAAGCGACATCCGGCGCCTGAAAGAGCAAAAACATAAGCGCCAGCAGCAAACCGTAGAAACTGAGGACGACCACTTGCCGCAACGGCTCGCGCGTCAACACAACGCCCGTGCCTGCTACGCCCACCAGGAGGAGAACAATAGACTGCAGGACAACCATTGGCACCTCCTCACGTTGGAAGGATCACTTGCCCGACACATGGTTAGATTTCTTTTTCTTTCCCGAGCCCGAGCGAGACGTGGGGTCCTCTTCGCTTTTAATCTCTTCACCCCTTTGCGGTTGCCAATCACCCGAATGATGGATGCGGGCGGCG
>DASSJE010000177.1:0-3336 GCA_035691365.1 Terriglobia bacterium | reverse complement strand
ATGCCTGGTTTTTTTTCTCCACTCCCGCGGATCAAAAAATCCGCGCCAAACAGAGCGGAGTCCGTGTGTCATCAGTCCTCCCCACTTTGTGCCAAGGTGCACGCCCTAATTCATGCAGGCTTCAGTCAGTCAGATTCGGATCAGCAATTTTTTTCTACTCGATCAGTCCTGAAGCCTTGCCTTGGCAAGTCTGTTGACTACGCATTGACAGACTACTAAGATGGGCACATCCGCAACAACTGTACGAAAGACTAGAAGAGGGTCAGGTTTTATTTCGGGACCTGCGGACAGGTTTTTTGCCCTCGAATCTGGCCTCCCCATTTCCCCACATGGTTCGCCGTGGAAACGCTGCTCCACGCGAATGGTTGTGGGCGCGATGGAGATGCTCAATCCCACGGAGTGTCGGCCTCATGCGCGTCCAGCCTGCCGGCCGGATTCCGGCGGCAGATAAGAGCTAATGAGAGTTGGCTATGGAGCGGAAGTCGAAAAAGAACATCGGGCCTAAGGTCTGTCTGCTCTCCACCCATCCACTGCTTTTGGACCAGTTCACCCGCAGGCTCTCGCAGTCGCATTTCAACGTGAAAGCTTTCCGGCTGCGGCAGGTTCTTTATGAAGACGTGAATCGCCTGGCGATTCCGGGCGCGGACGTTTACGTCGTGGACGGCCACGATCCGTTCTCGCCGACGCTGGCCAGGGCGCTGGTGACCCGCTTCCCCAATTCAAACGTCATCGTTCTGGCTGAGAACTTTACGGATTCCACTACATTTCCCTTTCTCGAGGTTGGAGTGAAGGGCATCCTCCATTATTCCGAGGCCTTCGAGCATTTGCCGGAGGCGCTCCGGACGGTGGCCGGCGGAGGCTATTGGGTGGAGCGGCGGGTCCTCTCCCGCTTTGTCGATTCCATGATCCACAACTCCCGTGGCCAGATTGCCCATGCGCCTGCGGCCCGTTTCAGCCCTCGAGAGCGCGAGGTACTCGACTGCCTGATGGAAAACCTTTCCAATAAAGAGATAGCCAGGAAACTGAAGATTTCTGAACGGACTGCCAAGTTTCACGTCTCCAACCTTCTGATCAAATTCGAAGTGAAACGGCGCGTTGACCTGATCATGCTTCTGCTCCAGGACGACCGGTCCTAAACTTTGCCCGTCGCTGAAACGGCGGTCCAGGTTATGGACCCCGCCGCGTCCGAGGCCGCCCTGATGCCGTAACCACCGCTTGCCAAAAGACTGCAACCCGGCAGTGATGCCTCGCCTTCGCCCGCTGATTTTTTCCGCGGCCCGCTGAAGAAGTTCCCTCCATCTTTCCCTTTCCCGTTTCTCCTTGCCACTCTAAATTTGCCCGACCTTGCCCGATTTTTAAGCGGCAGTGGCCCGTAGTGTATACGTGTTCATCACCTGCAGCCGCGCCTCCTGCTGAATCCTTCAAATCACAAAAATAAAAATAATGCTGGAAGTCCGGGAGGCTCTCGGGTTTAATGGGGCAGGAAAAGCGTCACTCCGCTCACCCTGTTTGGAAACAGAAGCAAGCAGAAGGCCTGCTGAACCTGGGGAATCGCGTGCGGCTTTGCCGTCAGCAAAACATTTTCCATCCGGAAGGTGCTTAAGATGTTTGTTCCGTCCACCTACGCGGTTGCTCTCTTCATGATGATGCTCAGCATGGTCTGCTGGGGAAGCTGGGCGAACACCCAGAAGCTTACCGGGAACTGGCGCTTTGAACTGTTCTATTGGGACTACGTCTGGGGAATCCTGCTGATGTCCGTGCTCATGGGATTCACGCTCGGCAACACCCAGCCGGGAAGTCCCGGCAGTTTTATGACCAACCTCGGCCGGGCGGACATTCACCATGCGCTGCTGGCATTCCTGGGCGGGATCGTTTTCAACATTGCCAACATCCTGCTGGTGGCCGCGATTGCGATTGCGGGCCTGGCCGTAGCTTTCCCGATCGGCATCGGGCTGGCGCTGGTGATCGGGTCAGTCCTCAACTACATCATCACGCCGGCTGGAAATCCGCTGCTGCTATTCGGGGGCATTGCGCTGGTGTGCGTGGCCATTGTGCTGGACGCGATGGCCTACCGGAAAATTTCCGAAGACCTGAAGCTGAGCACCAAGGGCATCCTGCTCAGCCTGCTTTGCGGCGTGGGCATGGGACTGTTTTATCCTTTCGTCGCCAAAGCCTTGAAGGGCCCGCACCACCTGGGCCCTTACACCGTGGCCTACGTCTTCGGGATTGGGGTCCTGGTCTGCACCTTACCGCTCAATTACCTTTTCATGCGCAGGCCCGTCTCCGGCCCGCCGGTCCGCTTTGCGGACTACATGCGGGGAAGCAAATCGCTGCACTTCTGGGGCGTGCTGGGAGGGATGATCTGGGGCGTGGGCACCACCTCAAATTTCGTGGCTTCCTATGTGCAAATGGTCGGCCCCGCCACGTCCTACGCGCTGGGGCAGGGCGCCACCATGGTGTCGGCCATCTGGGGAGTATTTGTGTGGAAAGAGTTTGCCCGCGCCGACCGCTCCGCCCGGCGGCTGCTGGCCCTAATGTTCACGTTCTTCATTGCAGGGCTCATCTGCGTGGCGCTGGCGCCTGTCATTAAATTTTAACAAAGGGCCGGGGCCGCCGCGATTGCGGCGATGCGTGCGGCAGGGCCGTATTGTGGACCTCGACCCGTCTTCCTGAGCGGAGCGAAGGAACCCGGTATTTGTATTTAAAGCCAAATGCGGGGATTCTTTGCTGCGCCCCGTCCCATCCGGGGCAGGGCTGCGCTCAGAAAGGCAGGTACCTTTGGGGGCGACGGAAAATCCCAGCTCTGATGCCTGCGTTCTTTACTTTATTTGAGGAGGCAACACACTCGATGCGGTCAACCAGAAAGGTTTTGATTTCAGGCGCGATTATAGCCATCTTTCTTTGTCTGCCGGCGGTGCCGCAGGCCTTTGCGCGGAAAGGCCCACTGGCCCAGACGCCGCCCATGGGCTGGAACGACTGGTATCAATATAAATGCACCATCAGTGACGCCATTGTGCGCGCCAACGCCGATGCGCTGGTCAGCACCGGAATGAAGGCCGCTGGTTACACCTACATCAGCATCGATGACTGCTGGCAGGGCGAGCGCGATGCCAAGGGCAGAATCCAGCCCAACAGCCGCTTCCCGAACATGAAGGCCCTGGCGCATTACATTCACAAAAAGGGGCTGAAGTTCGGCATCTATTCTTCCCCGGGGCCGAAAACCTGCGCTGGCTACGAGGGCAGCTACGGCCACGAAGAGCAGGACGCCCGCACCTACGCGCACTGGGACGTCGACCTGCTCAAGTATGACTGGTGCAGCGCCCGCAAGGTTTACAC
>DASSJE010000176.1:0-8526 GCA_035691365.1 Terriglobia bacterium | reverse complement strand
TAACCAGTTCCGGGGTAAGCTGCCGCCTGGCCGCCCAGCCTTGAACGGCCAGCAAAGAAAGGATTCCCAAAAAGGCGCATGTGCTGGCCAACCGCCCGCCAGGGGTTTTCAATCGTCGAGGCACACGGCCCTCCGGGGTCGCGGAATGATCTGCGGAATGGTTACCGGCGTGAGGGGAAAACATCACGTCTGGTGTTCCGGATGGGTACAGCCGGGGAAACCGGTCAGAAACGCAAGCCCCTGGTAATCCAGAAAATCCACAAGGCCCACCTTTGAGGTGAAGAAAGCCTCCAGCGTCATGCTCTTCAACAAACGGTAGAAAGGAAACCCCGCGTGCCGGGCTTTCGGATCGTGTTCCGGAACGCTCATTTGCGTCAGCAGATCTTCCTGCTGGGCCGGCGAGAGCTGCAGGAACGGTTTCCCAAATTGCTTGTCGCTGAGTTGGTTGGTGAGGCCAAGCCCGTCGATCCACTGCTTTTGAAGAGACGGCTCAAACTCCGACGCCGAATAAACGACAAAATCGATGTAGTTGGCCACCTTCGCTTCTTTGGCGCCCGGTTTCTCGTCGGTCGGAAGAATCATCTCCGTCAGGACTTCGACGGTGCGGAACTCATCCGGCTTAAAAAACCTGGGCACGTAAGGGGATTCGGTGTCCGCCGGCGAAGGGCTGGGGCCGAGCTCCTGGATCTGATGCAATCCCCCGGCGGCGGGCCCGGGAGACGCCATCATGGCTGATGCGCCCGGCAGCCAGCCTCCAAGAAACTCACGGCCCGCCGCGGTGGCACTGAGAAGTCCAAAATATTTCAGCGCGCGGCGTCTTCCAATCTGAGGCTTCTGCATCGTTTTATCCTTTCGACGCATCGCAAAGCGTCTCGAGAATATTAGTCATGACATTCAGCTAAACGTTGCCCTGACGAAGTTCGTCAGCCAGGTGATCACTGGCGCGGTAAGCCAGGGTCATCAGCGTATGAGTAATCTGCTTTTCGGGATGGGTCACGAAACAGGCCGCGTCCGCGACGATGATATTTTTCACATCGTGACAGCGGTTCCATTTGTCGACAACCGACGTTTTCGGATCGTCTCCCATTCGCGCCCCGCCGGCCTCGTGCGTTACACTGCCGAGCGGATAGGGCGCCACTTTTTTGTAGGGGAAGATTTCAGCGCCCGAGGCCTTCATGATCTCTTCCATCTGCGCGTACATTTCAGCCTGAATGGCAAACGCCTGAGGGTATTCCGCGTTGGTGTGGAACCGCACCTGCGGAATGCCGAGGCGGTCACGCAGGCCGTCGGGGTCGATTTCGACGTAGTTCCAATCAAATGCGAGGCCCTCGCCGTAGCCGCCAATGGAAAACGCCGCGGGGTAAAGTTCTTTGATCTTCTTCTTGTATGCCGAGCCGAAACCAGCCATGCTCGCACCGGGGCCTGGCCCCATGCCGCAGCCCGTGTAGAAATCGAACCGCCAGCCGCGCAGATATTTCTTCTTATCCTTGTGCCCGTAGTTGTATCGCGGGATGTAAAGGCTGGACTCGCCCGGCCCGTCGTCGTTAGTAGTGGGCCGTCCCGCGAGTTGCGGGAAAAATCCCTCGAGATCGTTGAAGGCCACGTGTTCGGTAAGATATCGCCCCAGCGTGCCGCTGGAGTTCGCCAGGCCGTCAGGGTATTCGCGGTTCCGGGAATTAAAGAGAATGCGGATTGATTCCACCATGGAAGCAGCCAGCACCACGGCTTTGCCATAAACTTCATATTCCTGCTTGTTTTCCGCGTCGATATAGGTGACGCCACGGGCTTTGCCAGTCGCGTGGTCCATCAAAACGGTGTGCACGGCGGCGTTGGTTTTCAAAGTGAAGTTGGGCCGGCCTTCCAGATGCGGGAAAACTGAATCCACGCTGCCGTAACGCGCCGCCACTTCGCATCCCCAGTTGCAACCGCCGCAATAGTGGCACTCGGGCCGGCCATGATAGGGCTTGCTCAGAACGGCCAGGGGCTTGGGCAGGACCTTGATACCAAGCTTCTCAGCTCCCTTTTTGATCAGCCACTCGCCGCAGCGTGGATTGAAGGGTGGAAGAAGGTGTTTCCCGCCCGGAGTGTTGTAAACATCTTCGGGACTGCCGGCCACGCCGATGAATTGCTCAACCGCATCGTAGTAGGGCGCGACTTCTTCGTAGCTGATGGGCCAGTCTTCGCCCCAGCCGTCCTGGAGGCTTTTTGCCTTGAAGTCCAGAGGCCCGAAGCGGTCGCAGCCTCGTCCCCAGCAGTTGGTGCGCCCGCCCAGCACGCGCATCCTCGTCCAGGTGAATTTCGCTCCCGGGGCCAGCGCGTACGGGTCCTCCTCAGGGATCGTGTAAAGGTGGTCGGTCCACTCCTTGATTTTCCACCCCATCCCTTGCGGAAGCTTGCCATACTCGCCGGGTTTTCCCTGGCCGCGGTAGGCCCAGTCATAGGGATACATGTGAGTGTGGAAATCCCGGGCGGACACAATTCTGCGGCCGGCCTCCAGACACAAAACTTTCAAACCCTTCGTGGCCAGCACATGGCAGGCGATGCCGCCTGCCGCGCCCGACCCTACGACAATCACGTCATAGACTGGTTGTGAACTCATGAATCTCCCGCAAATCAAAGCCTGGGTTTACTGCTTAAAACTTAATAATGCTACACGTTTCCGAGACGAAATTCCTCTGCCAGATGGTCGCACGCCCGGTAGGCCAGAGCCATGATGGTGAGCGTCCACTCCTTTTCGGGATGCGACACAAACGGGGCTGCGTCTACGACGAGCACATTGTTAACGTCATGCGCGCGGCACCACTTGTCCAGCACCGAAGTGCGCGGATCATCTCCCATGCGCGCGCCTCCGCCCTCATGCGTCACGGCTCCCAGCGGACCGGGATTTGCCTTCTTATAAGGGAGAATCTCCGCACCCGAGGCCTTGAGGATTTCGTTGATCTGGCCGTACATTTTATCCACCATCGCATAGGCCTCGGGATATTCCGCGTTCGTGTGAAAACGGACCTGCGGTATGCCCCAGGGATCGCGCAAACCGTCCGGGTCAATTTCAACACGGTTTGAGCGAATAGCCAGGCCTTCGCCATACCCTCCCATTGAAACAGCCGCCGGGTACAGCTCTTTGATCTTTTTCTTGTAAGCGGAACCGAAGCCCGGCAATCCCGCGCCGGGGCCGGGACCCATCCCGCAACCTGAGTAAAAATTGAGCCGCCAGCCTCCCAGGTATTTCTTATTTCCCTTGCCGCTGTAATCATAGCGGGGAATGTAAAGACATGACTCACCCGGGCCGTCGTCATTGGTGGTGGCGCGGCCGGCAAGCTGCGGGAAAAAGCCCTCGACGCTCCCGGATGAAACGTGGTCCATCAGATAGTGGCCGAGGACGCCGCTCGAATTAGCGAGGCCGTTCGGGAAGTCGCGGTTCCGGGAATTGAGCAGAATCCGAATGGATTCGATGTTAGAAGCGGCAAGCACAACCGCCTTGCCGTAAACTTCATACTCCTGCTTATTCTGCGTGTCAATGTAACTGACGCCCCTGGCCTTCCCGGTGCGCGGATCCATCAGGACAGTGTTGACGGCAGCAAAGGGCTTTAGGGTGAAATTGGAATGGTCCTTCAGCTCGGTGAAGGCTGCCAGGCTGCTGTAACGCGCTTCCACCATGCAGCCTTTGTTGCACCCTCCGCAATAGTGACACTGGGGACGGCCGCGGTAAGGCCGGCTCAGCACCGCCAGCGCCTGCGGGATCGCTTTGATGCCCAGTTTCGCCGCCCCTTTCTTAACGAGCAGTTCGCCGCAACGGGGATTAAAAGGAGGCAGGCGGTTCTGTCCGGCGGGGACGTTGTAGAGGCTTTCGCGTCCTCCCGATACTCCGATGAGGTCCTCGACTTTGTCGTAATAAGGCGCTACATCGTCATAGCTGATGGGCCAGTCTTCGCCCCAGCCGCCTTGCAGGCTTTTTGGTTTGAAATCCAGCGGCCCATAACGCTCAACGCTCCGTCCCCAAACCAGGCTGCGTCCACCCACGGCGCGCAGCCGGGTCCAGGTGAACTTTGAGCCCGGCGCAACCGCGTACGGGTCTTTATCGGGAATGGTAAAGAGTTGATCGGTCCACTCCGTGATCTTCCACCCCATGCCCTCGGGCAACTCGCCATACTCCCCCGGCTTGCCCTGGCCGCGGTAATGCCATTCGTAGCCGAACTTGTGAGTAAAGAAATCTTTTGCGGGGTCAATCGGACGTCCCGCCTCCAGACAGAGGACCTTCAACCCCTTCATGGCGAGCACGTATGAGGCAATGCCTCCACTGGCGCCGGAACCCACCACAATCGCGTCGTAGACTGGTTGGGAAGCCATGGCCACCTCCACAGGCACGATTCAGCAAAACACTCAACATTAACGCTTTTGATTGAGGATGTAAATGTCCTTTCCTGCGGAGCACTCGATGGCCGGCTGAGGCGCAGCCTAAGTCAAATCGTCCTTTCAGTTTGGTAGCTTCCAGGGTCGACTATAGCTTCAGGAAGTTTGCCAGCAGTTGCTTGCCGGAATCGGTGAGGACTGATTCCGGGTGGAATTGCACGCCTTCCACCCTCAGCTTGCGGTGGCGAAGCCCCATGATGAGGCCGTCGGGCGAGGTGGCGGACACCGCCAGGCAGGCCGGAAGGCCGGCGCGCTCGACGATAAGCGAATGGTAGCGCGTGGCCGGAAAAGGATTCGGCAGCCCGGCAAAAACAGTCTTGCCGTCGTGGGAAATCAGGCTGGTCTTGCCGTGCATGATCTCCGGCGCGCGGATGACCTTGCCGCCAAACGCCTGCCCAATGGCCTGGTGGCCCAGGCAGACACCCAGAATGGGCACGCGGCCGGAAAAATTCTGAATGACATCCAGGCAAATTCCGGCTTCGGATGGAGTTTTGGGGCCGGGCGAGATCACGATACGCTCGGGCGCCATGCGCTCGACCTCGTCAAGGGTAATCTGGTCATTTCGATGCACCTCGATTTGTGCGCCAAGTTCGCCGAGATACTGCACCAGATTGTATGTAAATGAATCGTAGTTATCGACAACCAGAATCATGAGCTTGCTTTAATGCCCCCAAACGATTCATTATACGCTGTCGCACAAAGGAGAACTAAGAACAATGGCAAAGACAGGCCGCCGGTCATTCCTGAAGGACGGGTTCATGAGCCTTGCCGCGATGGGCGCCGCAGGCTCCGCTGGAAACAGCGTGGCGCAGACGCGCCGGTTGCCCGCGCAGAACGTCGATCCGCAGGCGCCCCGGGAGTTCAAGCTGGGACTGGTGACTTACAACCTGGCGAAAGATTGGGACGTGGACACTATTATCAAAAACTGCGAGGCCACAGGTTTTGAAGGGACTGAGCTGCGCACCACGCACAAGCACGGCGTTGAGCCAGCACTGGGCAAGCCCCAGCGCGCCGAGGTCAGGAAGAAATTCGAAAATTCGCGTGTCCGGCTGGTGAGCCTGGGATCGACGTGCTCATTCCAGTCCCCGGACCCGGCCGAAGTGGAACGCAACATCCAGTCAACGCGGGAGTTCTGCGAGCTGGCGCACGACGTAGGCGCCATCGGCGTCAAGGTGAGGCCGAATGGTTTTCCACCTGGCGTGCCTCATGAAAAGACGCTCGACCAGATTGGCCATGCACTCGCGAAATGCGGCGACATTGCGCGCGACAACGGCGTGGAAATCTGGCTGGAAGTCCACGGACGGGGCACCCAGCAACCCAGGAACATCTACCGCATCATGACGGTGGCCAACCATCCCTCCGTAGGGATCTGCTGGAACTCCAACCCGCCGGATGTCATCGGCGGCTCCGTAAGGGAGAATTTTGATTTGATCGGCCGCTGGCTGCGCAATTGCCACATCAACGAGCTGTGGAATCCCGCGTATCCCTACCGCGAGCTCTTTGCGCTGTTCCGCAGCGTGGGCTACACTCGCTATACGATGGCGGAAATTCAGGAAAGCTGCGAGCCCATCCGGCTGATGCACTTCTATCGCAAACTCTGGGAATACGAGGCGGCATAAACATGGCCATGGAAATTCATCCTGTCACTCTGGAAGGCCGGGCGGTGCGGCTGGAACCTCTCAGCCTGGAGCACCATGCTCAGATGTGCGAGGCCGGCCTCGATTTCGAATTGTGGCACTGGACTACGCAAAATATCCGCACGCCCAAGGATATGCTCGCCTATATTGAGCATGCCCTGGAAGACCAGGAGCGGGGCACAGCTCTTCCCTTCGCCACCATAGACAAGGCCAGCGGCAAGGTGATCGGCAGCACCCGCTACCTGAACATTGATGTTTCCAACCTTCGCGTGGAAATCGGCGCCACCTGGCTAGCCAAAATCTGGCAGCGGACGGGCGCCAATACCGAGGCCAAGTATCTGATGCTGCTGCATGCGTTTGAGAAATTCGGCTGCATCCGGGTGGAGCTTAAAACGGACTCGCAGAACCAGCGGTCGCGCGATGCCATCCTTCGCCTGGGAGCGCAGGAGGAAGGAATACTGCGCAACCACATGCTCACCTGGACCGGCCGCATCCGGCACACCGTCTACTACAGCATCATTGACTCCGAATGGCCGGAAGTGAAAGCCCGGCTGGAAGGAATGATGGCCCGCAAGACGAGGACGCAGTAAGAAAACCTCAGCAAACATGTGCTGTTTGGAAATCTGATTGAGCGGCTGAGGACCAGAAAAGCGTGTCCCTACGCCGTTGCCAGCCAATCCTGGAAAACTTTCTCTCTTTCATGCTCCGGACGCGCCATGAAGCGGATTTGCCCTCCTGCGCCAAGATTTTTGAATGCCTCGGCGGCGTTCCTGTAAACGGACGAAACTTCAGATTCGGCAAGCGCCTCACCTTGAGCATTGGTTGCGTTCAGGAGCCAGCACGGGCGTGGCGCCAGCAGGGCCGTTAGGTCTGGCAAATCAAAATGACTCAGAACATCAAAAAGGAACCACGCGAGGTCCAGAGAATAGGTTTTCTCTTCCACGATTGAGGCGTACGTGGCAACCGGGCGGTCAAACAGAACCGACCGCACCCGATCATCCAACACGGCGGAGAGCAACACTGCCAAGGCTGCCCCATTTTCACCCAAGCCGAGGATTCGATGCGAATCCACGTCGTGCCGCGATTCGAGATAATCGAGACAACGGAGAAAGTCCCAGACTCGCTGGCCCAGCAGCGGTTTGCCGAGGCAGAAGCACGTCCAGGCGTAACGTTCGTGCAGCGGCACATCCCGGTAGAACAGAGGCCCCGCGGGAGGGTCGTGCGGAGTCGAGACCCCCAGGCCGCGGAGGTCGAGGGCGCAGACAACGAAACCTTTTCCCACCAGTTGCCTGACCCCCGACGTTTCATAGAGCAAGTGATTTTTGCCGCCTTCTGAGACAATGGCCACGGTCGGAAATGTAGGCCCTCCATTCGCCGGGGTAAAAAACCAGCCCGTCACCCGCACCTGCGGCTCGGAATGAAATTCGAACTCTTCCACGGTAATGTCGTCCATCCAGCGATTGGAAGAAATAATTCGGGGATTCAGCGGCGTTCGCACGGCAGGAAGACCCAGTAGTTTTCTGAGAGTTTCCTGGGCGCGCGCGCGTGCGGACTTTGCTTCGCCCGGTGTGCGGGCTGGCGGGTTCGCAGGCGCAACCTGCCGCATGCGTTCCGTGTTCAGATCAATAATCGAGCGCCCGCCCAGCGACGTCAGAACCTGCCCGGTGCTGGTGCAGTGCAGGGCGCCCGGTGGCGACTGATCAAACGGCGCATCTTCAGTTCCCCACTCCTGATTGCCCAGCCAGCGATTGAACCACGTATAGGTTTCACGGCGATTAAAGAAATCGAACGCGTGCGGCAGGGGCGAGCCGAAGAGTTTCACCTTGTCCGCGGCGCCCAGCAGCTTGTAGCCTGCCAGCGCTTCCTCGTAAATCTCCCGGGTTCCCTCGACGTAAGTGGGCGAATAGGTCAGTCCCGCGTCGGTGCGGGAGTACATGATCAGCAAGGGCCTGGGAGCGCACGCCAGGAAAAGGTCTCCGCGGTCGATGCCCTCGGGAAGGCTGCCGGCGATGTTCTGTTCAGAGTCGTCCACTGCTCCGGGAGGAAGATAGTTGGGGCCTGCTACGTTCTCATTCTGTCCGTCGGAAGCCGCGGAGGTCTTGATTCGGGGGTCCAGCGCCGCCAGCCACATGGTCATGGTTCCCCCGCCCGATTGCCCCGTGCAACCGATCCGCTCCGGATCGATTTCGGGCCGCGAAAGCAGATAATCAACCGCGCGGATGCCGTCCCAGGTGCGGAACTGCCCAAATTGCGAACCGAACAGCAGCATCGGCCGTCCCGCCTGGTCGTGTTCTCCGGTCGGGTCGTAAAGGCCTTTCCCGGTGCGAGGATCCAAAAACTGCAATCGCTCGCCCTGCCCGAAAGGATCAAACGGCAGTACCGCGTAACCTTTCCGCGCCAGCGACTGGCACACGTATTGATAGTAATAGAACGATTTCCCGCTGTTGGAATGGCCGAGCGGAACAATGATGCCGGGATA
>DASSJE010000175.1:0-3679 GCA_035691365.1 Terriglobia bacterium | reverse complement strand
CACCTGCACCGCCGGAAAAAACGAAGACATGGATATGTACGCGCTGGTTCTGGGCGAGGCGCTGCGCCAGGGCAAGCGGGTGGCGGCCAGCTGCAAGTTCTATATCCAGTTCGGCTCGCAGGAGACGCGCGAGTACTGCGTTCGCAAGGGGTATTTGGAGGTGTTCCAGCAGGCGGGCGCCATCGTGATCGAGCCCAGTTGCGGAGCCTGCATCAACGCCGGGCCGGGAGTTTCGACGCGCCCCGACCAGGTGGTGATCAGCGCCCAAAACCGCAATTTTCCGGGCCGCAGCGGGCCGGGGCAGATGTACCTTGCCAGCCCGCTGACGGTGGCTGCGAGCGCCGTGGCCGGCTATATCTGCGAGTACGAACCGGCGGAGCAGAGGGAACTGGTGCCGGCATAGAAGCAGCGGGCTGTGGTCAGTGGGCGTAAGTAGCGGGTGCCGATGAGGCCGGGTATCATTTGGAGACTTCCACCACCGCAGGGGCGACGGGGAGGCGAACCAGATAAGCGGTCTGGTCGGAAGTAACCACGAATAGATTTTTGTCGTCGGACGTGAAGTAGCATAGAACGACCGAGCTGGGGAAGCGCAGTTCCGTGAGCTGCTTCATCGAGGCCAGATCATAGACCACCAAAGAGCCAACCTCATTCTCCAGGGACAACAGGGCGCCCGAAGCAGACAGAACGGGACTCCGTCCGAAGAAACGCTGCTCCGGCTTGCCCACCAGCGAATAGATAAGCACGCGATGGTGGTTGTCAGCGACTACTAACTGATTGCCGCCGGTTTGGACGGTTAAGATTCGAAACGAACCCTTTCCTGTATCCACCAGCACGCTGCCCACCGGCCGGCCATTGCGAAAATCCAGGACCTGCAGAACGAAAGCGGCAGACTTGTCCTTGATTGCGGCAGCGACGGCAACATCGGTGGCGTTCAAAGATGGTTTGGCTTCGGAAGAGGTCAGAGGCCAAAAGAGGGTCAGACGCTGCGACTGCGGAGAGAAGTCGAAGAGCGGCATAGTGCCGGGGAAGTGGCGCGACCATAACAAGGAATTGGAGGCCACGTCGTGAACTTCCAGGTCTACATCGTGCATCGGCCAGTGCTCATCTTTTTTCTTGCCCTTGCGAACCGCGAGGAACCTTCCGTACTGAGTCGTGGCCGGGTTTTCGATCTTAAGGCCAGGCCTCATATTGCCGTAGACGGGCGAGAGAACTGCCAGCACGCGGTCGTTATTCTCGAACTTGGGGAAATCAGCGTAAAGCTGGTCATCGGCAAAACAGGCCGCTTTGAAGGAGCGGACGTGAAACGCCTGGCCTCCGTTAGAGAGGTTCCAAACCGAGCCGCTGGCGCGGCCGGAGATGGCAAGCCATTGCAAATCCTCGGAAACAGCGCTAGCCCGAATGGGGCCCAAGTAATGCCTAGGCAGGCTCGTCGTATCCACCTGCTGGTGAGTCTTCAGGTCAAAGATGGCCACCGTGCCGTCGAGACGGCCGCGGGCGTAGGACTGACCGTAAACGTCGAGGGCGGATTCCTTGCTGGCCAGAACTAGCTTGCCCGTCTGAAGGTCCACGACACCGACCGGGTATTCCCGGATGGGACGAAGCACCATGTAATCGCCATTCATCGCAGGCGACCAACTCTGCAAGGGAAAATAGCCGCCTATCAGAGTACGAATTTTGTTGCCCGTTGGGAAACCGACCTCTTCCCATTGTTGCGAATACGGGGAGAGAACCCCAACCAGGCGGTCGGGCGCGGTGAAGGCAAAATGCAACCCAGCAGGTTTTTGATGCTGTGGGGAAGCGAGAGCGGGTGGCGGGCAGCCAGGTCGAAAGCAACGGTCTGGCCGCCGTAGCCAGCGGCGAAAAAATGGCCGTCGGGAGAAAAATCCATCATGGCGGTTGGGACGTCAACCCCGAGAGCTTCAAGAAAAGCCAGGCTTGAGGCTTCGGGGAAAAAGCCGGGCTTGTTCAGCAATTGGTTACCTGAAACGATGTCCAGCAAGAGGAGGCTGCCATCCTCGTCCAGGCAGCTGAGGAACTGGCCGTCAGGGGAAAGCATGCTGCGCAAACAAGAACTGCGCAGGCTGGCGGCGCGCGTCCATGTGCGCTGCCGCTGGGCTATATCCCAGCGTTGAACCCGTAGTTCCGGATCGACGAGGAGCACGGCTTTGGAATCGGAGGTGAAGCGCACCGCCCGCGCCCCTGGAGCGTCGATGCGAAACAGCGGCACCAGAGGTTGCCGGGAGAGAACGTAGATGCTGCCCTCATCCTGGGCAAGGAGGTAGTTGCCGTCGGGGCTGAAGCGGACCTCGAAGAGGTCGCTTTCCAAAGGCGGATGCAGAGCGCGCTTCCAGAGCAGTCCGGGGATGGATTCGACAGGTCGTTCGGCAGCCGAATATTGCAGCACACGCGCCTGCCAGGCGGAGAATGCCTGCTCACTGCCGGGGAGCGTAGTGGTCAAGCAACCCGGAGGAATAGAGGAAATGTAGCGGCGGGCTTCGCGCATGCGCTTTTCCGCCGGCTTGGTGGTGCCAAAGAGTTCCGAGAGCCAGCTGCCGGTCTTGCCGCCGGGGTCGGCAAAGCGATCCCAGAAGGTCGCAAAGGCGGCCGGAGAATAACCGGCTCGCGCCATGGCGTACAGAGCGGCCTGGTCGGCAATAAGCTGTTCCTGCTCACTGCCGCCGCGCCGACGCGGGGGGCGCCGGCTGACGGTTTCAAGGAGCTGGTTGTATCTGGCGAAGACGTCGGCGCGATCGCCGATGCTGGTGACGCCCATAACCTGACGGAACAGAGCGCTGGCGTCCGCGGCGGGTTGATGGGTGATGGCGTGCCCGAGTTCGTGGGCTAAGACCCCTGCCAGCTCATCCTCGGAGCGGGCAAACAAGACCAGCCTGCGAGTTACATAGATTCGCCCGCCGGGGAGAGTAAATGCGTTCACGATGGGCAACTCGACCAGGCGGAAGCGGAAGTGGAGGGAGGTGGGAGGCATCTGGCGAACCAATTTCTCGCCCAAGTTCTGCAGGTATGTGTTGAGCGAGTCGTCCTGGATGACGTGGAAATCGCGTTCGAATTGTTCCGCGAAGGCGTCGCCCAGGTCCATTTCCTGCTGGTCGCTGAAGATGTTGCCGAGGGCAGGCGTAATGACGGCGGGAGGAGCGGGGCAGGGATGCTGTCCAAATGAAGTAGCCGACAGAAACAGCAGAAGTACGGCACAATCCCGTGCCCGCCGGCGACAGCACTGATGGACCTGACCAATACGGGACAAGGCGCGGTCATTCTACCCTGATTCAAAGGCAGAAAAGGAGTTTTTGTTGACGAGATCAGGTCATGCACAGACCGCGCGGTCCAGGTTTGGCGTTGCCGACACCCGGCCAATGCAGGTAGGCTGGGAAAAACGACCATTGGCTGAAAAGGGGCTGGGGACGGGGTGGGGAAGTGAGATTCTTGGCGGCCGGTTGGGCAGGGTGGATAGGGCCGGCCGGGAGTGCCGCCGGCCGGAAAAGCTAGACACGCAGTGCGGCATTCTTGCTAGAATTGGGGACAGTTAGCCTCACCGCGAACTGCTCCGAGGAGAATCAAAGCTCATGGCTTATGTAATTGCGGAACCTTGCATAGGGACGAAGGACACAGCGTGCGTGGATGCCTGCCCGGTGGACTGCATCCATCCCAAGAAGGATGAACC